>NZ_WQOJ01000010.1:0-268572 GCF_018784545.1 Pseudoflavonifractor sp. MCC625
CACCGTGAGTTTTTCAAGTTTTGAACTATTATCTCATTTCTGACGGTGAGATGATAGGCGGGTGATTATTAATCACTTACAAAATAAAATAAATAAATTTGAAATGTTTGAAAGTGAATGCCCAGTACTAAACAGTCAAGAATTAATAAATGAATTTTATGATGATAGTACAGGATACAGTGTAAAAAGATTAAAGCATTTTGATGTCGGAGATATGTTTTTTGTAAAAGATATAATCTCTAATATCACATATGATTCAAACACTAATGTATCTATTATCTGTTTTGGAGAAAATGAACATTGCTTTGAATGGCCATTTATTGGAGATTTAAGAGATCGATTTAATATTGGAGAAAAATTGACTTTTAAATTTAAAGTTTGCGAAGAGTATAATTCTGGAGAGTATGCATTTGAGTCATTAAACTATTTTGTTGATAGTTATGAAGAGATTAGCAAAAACAGTGCTGTAAGTATAGATAACTATATTGTTACTTAAAATGGAGAATTTATTCTTTGCAATATGGGTATTCGGTTACTATTTATTACTTATTAAAATATTTAACCTAATAATTATATTGCCTCCAGGTCCAGGTGCAGCTGTGATAGGCATGATAGCATTATTTGTTATTTTTATTATTAGTGTTGTATTGGCACAGGTTACAACAAACAGTCTTCCTAAAAAGTATTGGTTTCTTTTTCTTTTACTATTACTATTAACACTATATTTTTTATAAGTTTAGAAGCTATCATACTTTTGTACCTGGAAAATAGAATACTAAATTTTCGGAGAGACGATATAATGAAAACAATGTGATAATGATTGAAGAAAATAAAAAACTAACGATTGGATATAGCGGCAAGTATTAGGTCATCTATACTCAATACTCTAAATTGGGTCCCGGGCTCCCGATATGGAGACCGGGACCTTTTCCCCAATATCCGGGATAAGGGAGGGAGTTTCGTGTTCTACGACACCATTTCCAGACTCAAACTGAACGTTGCGCTGAACGAAAAAGAATGTGGAGTCCCGCCGTTCGGTGCGGCGGAAAAGAAGGCCTTGCGTCAGGCGAAACAGGCGGAGGAGGCCTTTCGACGGTCGAAAGGCTATCCGCCCAATACGTTCTGGGGAAAAGTGAAAGCGCTGTTTTTGCGGCGCAGATAGTGGACAACTCGTATCCGGGTACGGGGGTGAGCTGGTATGAAAGGGACTGTATGGCGTACCCGGTGCGGACGGGAGCTTCTGGCCGTCGGGCTTCTTTTGGCGGGTATGCTGCTGTTCGGGCTGGTGCGCTGGGAACAGGACCGTGGGAAGGCGATTTTCTTCGACTCCTCCTATGAGCAGGTCATTCCCCTCACCTGGGAGACAGGAGAGCTGACCGGAAGAGAGATCATTTCCGCCTTTTATGACCATGAGACACGGACCTATGAGGTGCGCCTCCGGCTCCCCGGCCGGGACGGCAATGTCTACTGGCCCTTTGGTGCAGAGGAACATCCGATTCTGACGGTGGATGACCGACAGGTGGAGGATTATTTGACTGTCCCCCATACGACCATTTGGGGAAAAGACGTGTATCTCCTCTTCTCCGACGTGGAGTTGGCCCCGGAGGCGGTCATCACAGTGGGGGAGGAACAATGCACGCTCTGTCCAGTGGAGGAGTGAGTGCCGGTGAAAGGAAATGGATGGAGTAAGTGGTGCCTTCCGCTGGCCCTGGCAGCTGGAATCCTGCTGGGGGCAGTTCTCTTCCCCGGCCGGGCCAAATGGGAGCAGATGGAGGGAAGTCTGCGGGCCAAATTCCATCAGGAGCTGCGGTATGCCGCCTTTTCCGGCGGACAGCTGACCGAGGATATGTCCCCCGTGGAGCGAGTGGAGTTGCTGAGGGACACACAGCGGCATGTGCAGGCGCTGTTGCTGTTCTGGGAGCTGACGCCGTCGCCGCCCTATGAGACCTTGAAACACACGGAAGAGCGGAAACTGAGCAAAGAGGAATTCGGCACAGTCACCGCATTTTTATGGAATTATAATCTGCTGCTGGACCGCGTACTGGAGGCAGAGGAGCCAGAAGCGAAATTGGAGGCGCTGGCAATGGAAGGGGCCAACGCCCTCGGCGCGTCCGTGGATCCCGGCGGTACCGCGCATATTGACTGGCTCTACGATGCGGTCATGGAGGAGAAGCTTGCCGTCCGTTTAGAGCAAGGATTAAGTGAATGAAAAGAGCCACCCGGCATTGCCGGGCGGCTCTTTTGTCTATCCATATCTTATTTTCCCAGACGCTCCGCAATGACACGGGCCACCTTGACGCCGGAGGCGCCGGCCTGGGCCAGGCCGCGGGTGACACCTGCGCCGTCGCCGATGGCGAAGAAACGGGGCAGCGCGGTCTCCAGCTCGCCGGAGAGGGCCAGGCGGGAGGAGTAGAATTTGACCTCCGCGCCGTAGAGGAGAGTGTCGTAGTTGGCGGTACCGGGGGCGATCTTGTCCAGCTGGTAGATCATCTCGATGATGTCGTCCAGCTGCCGCTTGGGCAGGGCCAGGCTCAGGTCGCCGGGAACGGCGGCGGTGAGGGTGGGCCGGACAAAGGACTTGCTCAGGCGGTGCTCGTTGGTACGGATGCCCGCAACCAGGTCGCCGAAGCGCTGCACCAGCACGCCGCCGGCCAGCATGTTGGACAGAGAGGCGATGTGCTTGCCGTAGCGGTAGGGCTCGTTAAAGGGCTGGGTGAAGCGGTTGGAGACCAGCAGGGCGAAGTTGGTGTTCTCGCTGCGCAGCTTGGGGTCGGAATAAGAGTGGCCGTTGACCGTGTTGATGCCCTCCACGTTCTCGGCCACCACATGACCGTAGGGGTTCATGCAGAAGGTGCGCACCTGATCGCCGTACTGCTTGGTGCGGTAGACCAGCTTGGACTCATACACCACGTCGGTGATGTGCTCAAAGACCTTGGCGGGGAGCTCCACCCGTACGCCGATGTCCACCTGGTTATTGATGAGCTCAATCCCCAGGCCCTTGCACTGGTTGGCAAACCACTCCGCGCCGGAACGGCCGGGGGCAGCGATGAGCCAGGTGCAGTCCACCTCGTCTCCCTTGTCGGTGATGAGGCGGTAGCCCTCTTCCCCGCGGTTCTCGATGGTGGTGACGGCGGTGTGGAAGCGGTACTCCACGTGCTCCTTCACGGTCTCATAGATGCTCTGGAGGATTTTCAGGTTGTTCTCGGTGCCCAGGTGCTTGCAGCGGGCCTGGAGGAGATGGAGGTCATGCTCCAGGGCGCGCTTCTCCAGCGCACGGGCCTCGGGAGTGGTGGTGGAAAAGACCTCGGTGGTGGCGCCGTGCTGGACGTTGATGGTATCCACATAGTCGATGAGGTCCATGACCTCTTTCCCGTCCATAAAGTCGGTGAGCCAGCCGCCGAAAGCGGTGGTAAAGTTATACTTGCCGTCGGAGAAGGCGCCCGCACCGCCAAAACCGCACATGGTATCGCAGATCTTGCAGTGAATGCACTCCTTCACTTTGCCCGCCACGATGGGGCAGCTGCGGGTGTAGATATCGGCGCCCTGATCCAGGGTGACCACCTTGAGCGCGGGGTGGCGGCGCATCAGCTCGTACCCGGCGAAGATTCCGGCCTCGCCGCAGCCGATGATGGCTACATCGTATCTTGTGTTCATGTGCGTTCGTTCCCTTTTCTCAAATTTCCGGAGAGCTGTACATACTCTTCCAATTTGCTATTATAACAAAAAATGAGAGAAATGACAAGAGGAAACCAGAGGCCTGTATGAACTATGCTGTGGCCTCCGTGGTGAGCTCAATACCGGTGTAATACCAGGTCAGGATTTCCTCGTAGGTCTTCCCCTCCTTGGCCATGGCATTGGCCCCGTACTGGCTCATGCCCACGCCGTGGCCGTAGCCGGTGACTGAGAAGGTGATGGTATCCGCCGTTGTGGAGATGGTAAAGCTGGTGGAACGCAGCGCGAAGAGGGTGCGCATCTCATTTCCCGAGGTGGAGACTCCGCCCACGGAGATGGACTCCACCCCTCCGGCGGAGTTGAGCTGGGGCGCGCCGAACCAGGAGGACGGGTCCCCCTCCAGCACGGCGTCCGGATGAGCGGCGAGAAATTTCGTCTTGAAGTCGGCGGCGCTGACCTCCACGGTGGAGTGGTAATTGGGCACCTCCTCCCCCTCGGGGGACTCCACACTGGTGAGATAGGGGACGGAATTGCCCCAGACCTCCACGGCGTCCACGGTTTTTCCGGCGGCCGAGGAGAAGAAGACCGCGTCAATGAGCTGTCCATTGTACTTGGCCACCACGCCGTCCGTTCCAGCCACGGCGGCGCGGATCTTGGCGGTGTAGACGTCGGCGTTTTCGCCCCAGTTGGAGGCGGCCTGTTCGGGCTCGATATAGGCCTGACAGCAGGTATGGTCGGTACACACGTCGGCATCCGGATGGGCCTGGGAGGAGTGTTCCATCTTCCGCATAGCGTAAGTACGGGCCGCAACAGCCTGGGCCTTGAGGGCCTCCAGCTCAAAGGAGGCGGGCATCTCAGCGGCCACCACATTCCAGAGATAATCTCCCATGGACATGGTGCTCACCGTCCCGTCAGAGAGCTGGACCTGGATCTGCGTCCCGGTGTCCAGCTCCCCGGAGGGGACGGGGGATACCACTGTGTGGTCCAGGGGAAGAGAGCCGTCCTCCTCCTGAGACTGGAGCGGGTCCCCCCGGAGCAGCAGAAGGGGAAGCAGGAAAAAGAGCAGGAGCAATATGAGGGCTGTGGCCGCCACTTGTTTCATAGGTAGACCTCCGTCGCAGTTAGGTAGTGTGGAAATGCGTTGACTGTCTTACTTTAGTGTGATAAAATAAACAAACATACTTGCGCAAAGGAGCATAGAACCATGGAGGGAAAAAAGGACAATGGCATGGACTTTGTTACCAGTCTATGCGAGGAATACCGGGCCCATAACTACATTGACCCGTCCTACTATGAGCGCTGGGGGGTCAAGCGGGGCCTGCGCAATGCCGACGGCACCGGCGTTCTGGCGGGCGTGACCCAGATCGGCAATGTTCTGGGCTACTATGTGCAGGATGGTGAGCGCTATCCCATGGACGGCAAGCTCATCTACCGGGGCATCAATGTGGAGGAGCTCATCGACGGCTTTATGCGGGAGGGCCGCTTCGGGTTTGAGGAGACGGCCTATCTTCTCCTGTTCGGGGCGCTGCCCGACCGGACGCGGCTGGAGGAGTTCAAGCAGGCTCTGAGCGACAATCATACCCTGCCCAAAATGTTTACCGAGGACATGATCCTCAAGGCGCCCAGCCCTGATGTGATGAATAAGCTGGCCCGCTCGGTGCTGGCCCTCTATTCCTACGACGACAATCCCGACGATCTCTCCCTGGCCAATCAGCTGCGGCAGGCCATCCAGCTCATCGCCCGGGTACCGGTCATCGTGGCCCACGCCTTTGCCGTGAAGCGGCACTACTACAATGACGAGAGCCTCTATCTCCACCGGCCCCAGCCCGGGCTGAGTGTGGCGGAGAACTTCCTCTACTCGGTGCGCCATGACAACCGCTTTACCGAGCAGGAGGCCCGTCTGCTGGACCTGTGCATGGTCCTCCACGCTGAGCACGGCGGCGGCAACAACTCGGCCTTTGCCTGCCGGGTACTCTCCTCCTCCGGGACCGACATGTACTCGGCGGTGGCGGCGGCGGTAGGCTCCCTGAAGGGCCCCCGCCACGGCGGCGCCAACAAGAAGGTCATGGAGATGTTCCGGTATATCGAGTCCGATGTGAAAGACTGGAAGGACGACGAGGAAGTTAAGGATTACCTGGGAAAGATCCTGCGCAAAGAGACGGGAGACCGCTCCGGCCTCATTTACGGGATGGGACACGCCATCTACACCCTGTCCGATCCCCGCGCCGTGCTCCTCAAGAAATTTGCCCGGGAGCTGGCCGAGACCAAGGGTATGCTGGATGAGTTCCAGCTCTTCGAGGCGGTGGAGCGCCTGACCCCGTCGGTGCTGGCCGATGTGAAGGGGGACAAAAAAGTGGTATGCGCCAACATCGATCTCTACTCCGGCTTTGTCTATAAGATGATGGGCATCCCGGAAGAGCTCTACACGCCCCTCTTTGCGATGGCACGTGTGGTAGGCTGGTGTGCCCACCGGCTGGAAGAGGTGGGCGGCAGCGCCAACCGGATCATCCGTCCCGCCTACAAGGCGGTGGCTCCTCTGCGCCCCTTTGTCCCGCTGGACCAGCGGTAATTTGGGCTGCAAAACACTTCGGATACACTGCGGCGGGCCATTCGGCCCGCCGCTTTTCTGCCGTTATGCCTGGATGGAAGGGGCATCGTAGAGGGGGAGTGTGATTACAAAGCTGGTAAAGCGGCCGTTGGACTCGGCCCGGATGGTACCGCCGTGGCGCTCCACGATCTCCTTGGCGATGGCCAGACCCAGCCCCGCGCCCCCCGTCCGGGTGGAGCGGGCGGCGTCCAGCCTGTAAAATTTCTGGAAAATATTTGCCAGCTCCCCCTCCGGGATCTCCAGCCCCTCGTTGGAGATGTGGATCTCCACCTGTTGGCCGTCCCGGAGGGCAGAGATGCGGACCTCCCCGCCGGGGGTGCTGTAATTGACCGCGTTGCGCAGGACGTTGTCAAAAACCCGGACAAGCTTGTCCGGATCACCGAGCACCACAAGGTGGTGCTCGATCTCCGTTGTGCACCGGAGTTCTTTCTCCGCGAAAATGGGGTAAAACTCATCGGCGATCTGCTCCAGCAGCATGGTGAGCTGAATGGGGACCATGGAGTCGGGGTCGGCCCCCAGATCCATGCGGGTGATGTCAAAGAATTCCCCCAGCAGCTCCTCCAGCCGCTGGGCCTTTTCCAGGGCGATACCGGTGAATTTGCTCCGCTGCTCCGGGGTCAGATGGGGATCGTCGTGGAGCAGGGTGAGGTAGCCCACCACGGAGGTAAGGGGAGTCTTGAGATCGTGGGCCAGAAAGGAGATTAGATCCTGCCGGCGCTGTTCCACCGCTTTGGCACAGGCCTCCCGGGCCTGAAGCTGCTGCCGGATGGCGTTGAGGTCCTTTTCCAGGGGAGCGAGCTCCTTGGGAAGTGAGACCTCCTGGTCGGAGAGGTCGGCGATCCGGGCCGTGGCGGAGCGGATCTGGTCCAGCCAGCGGGTAAAGCGTCCCATGGCCAGATAAAAAGCCACAAGCATCAATAAAAACAGGAAGAGCATGACCCACTCCCGCTTATAATTGCGGATGTACAGCTGATAGGCGTCCAGAGATGCGGCGGTGCTCTGCCCAAACAGGTGAGTGGCGATCCAGACAAAGAGCTGGGCAAAGGGGTCCTGGAGAAAGCCATCAATCAGCACGTCCTCCAGAAAGAGCCCTACGGCGCTGGCCACAGCAGCGCCCGCCACCACCACCAGCAGCATACGAAGTTTCAGACGGGTATAGCGCTGTTCTGACATGGGAGACCTCCTATTTCAACATGCGCCTGAGTAACAGCCTTTATTATAAAACGGGGAGGGGAAACTGGCAAGGGAGAGCCCACCCGGAGTCCTTCCACAAAAAACTGCGCTACCCCGTGCTTTTTGTGGGAGAATATGATATACTTATAAACTCGAGGATATTTCCATAGACATAGGCTGGAATGCTTCGGAAAGGAGCCTGACATGCAGAAAAAAATCGTATATCCTGCGCTGGCGGTCCTTCTGGGCGGCGTGGGCTTTGCGCTGCGCCGCTGGGAGCTGGCCACCGCCTTTGAGGAGACAGGGCTTGTGACGCCTGGCATGCCATCCACACTGGCCCTGATCGCCCTTTCGGCCATAGCAGGGATCCTGTGCGCACTGCTGGGATGGAGCCGGCGCAACGTCGATTATGGAGATTATGACACGGCCTTTGCCGCCAAGGACTGTTCGCTCTTTATGGGGGCGGTGGTCCTCTCGGCCTTCCTTCTGCTGGGGGCGGCGGCACTGAAACTGACGGGAATCCCCACGGCCTACCGTGAGGCAGCCGCTCTGGCCGCCCAGGGCAGCGGAGGAAATCCGGCGCTGACCATGCTGCTGCCCATTCTGATGGCGGCGTTGAGCGCGGCGGCGGGGATCTGTGTCCTGGTGACCGGCCGCAACGCTTACCGGGGGGAGCCCACGGGGAAATACAGCTCCCTGGTGCTCATGCCCGCCTATCTGTGCTGTGTGTGGCTTATTGCGGCCTATCAGAACCGGGCTGCCGACCCGGTGATCCAGGACTATATCTATGAGCTGCTGGCCATCATCTGCGTCCTGCTGTCGGTATATTATCTCTCCAGCTTTGCCTTTGAGACTTCCAAGGCAGGCCGGGCTCTGTGCTTTTCCCTGCTGGCAGTCTATTTTTCCATGACCACGCTGGCCGACGCCCATGACTGGGCCACGATGGCGCTGTATGGATTCGGCATTCTCTACCCCTTGACCATGTCTGCCGTCCTCCTCTCCAAGACGGGAAAACCCCGGGAGAAGAAGGGCGCGGGTGATACAGAAGAAACGGAGGAGACCCCCAATGAAGGATAAGAACACATTTTATATCACGACCCCGATCTACTATCCGTCGGACAAGCTTCACATCGGCCACACCTACTGCACCGTGGCCACCGATGCCATGGCCCGCTATAAGCGCCTCCAGGGCTACGATGTGATGTTCCTCACCGGAACCGATGAGCACGGCCAGAAGATCGAGGACAAGGCCAAGGAGGCCGGTGTCTCCCCCAAGGAATTCGTGGACAACATCGTGGAGGGGCCCCGCGGCGTACTGGACCTGTGGAAGCTGATGAACATCTCCAACGACCGCTTCATCCGCACCACCGACGGCTATCACGAGCAGGCCGTGCAGAAGATCTTCAAAAAGCTCTATGAGCAGGGGGACATCTATAAGGGCAAGTATGAGGGCAAGTACTGCAAGCCCTGCGAGTCCTTCTGGACCGAGACCCAGCTGGTGGACGGCAAGTGCCCCGACTGCGGCCGCGAGGTGGTGGACGCCCAGGAGGAGGCCTATTTCTTCCGCCTGTCCAAGTATGCCGACCGCATTCTGGACCTGCTGGAGAACACGGACTTCCTGGAGCCCCGCAGCCGTGTCAATGAGATGGTGAACAACTTCATCAAGCCCGGTCTGGAGGACCTGTGCGTCTCCCGCACCTCCTTCTCCTGGGGCGTGCCGGTGGACTTTGATCCGGGCCATGTGGTCTATGTGTGGATCGACGCCCTCTCCAACTACATCACCGCCCTGGGCTTTGACAACGACGCCCACCAGGACTATGAGAAGTACTGGCCCGCCGATGTCCACTTTGTGGGCAAGGAGATCGTCCGCTTCCACTCCATCATCTGGCCCGCCATCCTCATGGCGCTGGGTGAGCCCCTGCCCAAGAAGGTCTACGGCCACGGCTGGCTCCTGCTGGACGGCGGCAAGATGAGCAAGTCCAAGGGCAATGTGGTGGACCCCTACCTGCTGGCCGAGCGCTACGGAGTGGACGCCCTGCGCTTCTTCCTGCTGCGGACCTTCCCCTTCGGCACCGACGGCAACTTCTCCAACGAGTCCCTCATCAACACCATCAATGTGGACCTGGCCAACGACCTGGGCAACCTCCTCAGCCGCACCGTGTCCATGGTGGGCAAGTACTTTGAGAACGGTCAGCTCCCCGAGGAGCAGACCGGCGACGCCCTGGACGACGAGATCGTCTCTATGGCCTCCACGCTGCGGGACCGGTACGAGCAGGCCATGGAGCGCTATGCCTTCCAGGATGCCCTGGCTGAGGTCTTCAAGCTCATCGCCCGGGCCAACAAGTATATTGACGAGACCGCGCCCTGGGTGCTGGCCAAGGACGAGGCCAACCGGCCCCGCCTGGCCCGGGTCATGTATAACCTGCTGGAGTGCCTGCGCATTTCCGGTGTGCTCCTCAGCCCCTTCATGCCCGACTCCTGCACCAAGCTCTTTGGGCAGATCGGCGCCTGCGCCGAATGCACCACCTGGGAGAGTGCCGGCAAGTGGGGCTCCCTCCCCGCAAATGTGCGGGTGGAGCGGGGCGAGAACCTCTTCCCCCGCATCGACATCCAGAAGGAGCTGGCCGAGCTGGAGAAGGCCGCGGAGGAGGCCAAGCGTGCCGCACTGCCCCCGCTGGAGACTGAGCCCCTGCTGGAGGAGACGGTGGACTTTGACAGCTTCTGCAAGAACGACCTGCGGGTGGTCAAGGTAAAGGACTGCCAGGCGGTGAAGAAGAGCAACAAGCTCCTCAAGTTCACGCTGGACGACGGCACCGGCACCGACCGGCAGATCCTCTCCGGCATCGCCATGTGGTACAAGCCCGAGGAGCTCATCGGGAAGACCCTGGCCGCCATCGTGAATCTGCCGCCCCGCAAGATGATGGGCCAGGAGAGTCAGGGTATGCTGCTCTCCGCCGTCCACACCGAGCGCGGTGAGGAGCGCCTGAACCTCATCATGCTGGACGACAAGATCCCCGCCGGCGCCAAGCTGTGCTGATCGAGACGACCATATCACAAGAAAACCCCCGCCCCGGAAATCCCGGGGCGGGGGTTTTGTATCGCTGCGAACCGTGCGGAAGGTTATCTGCCGCGCATGGTCAGGATCTCGTCCAGCAGAGCGTGGGCCACCTGGTCCTTGGAGAGCAGGGGCAGGGCCTTCTCTCCCTCCTGCGAGAGCAGGGTGACCCGGTTGGTGGAGCCGCCGAATCCGGCCCCCTCCTCCTTGAGGTTGTTGGCCACGATCAGATCCAGGTGCTTCTTGACCAGCTTTTTGCGGGAGTTTTCCACCATGTCGCGGGTCTCCATGGAAAAGCCGCAGAGGAACTGACCGGGGGCCTTGTGCTCTCCAAGCCAGCCCAGGATGTCCTGGGTGCGCTCCAGCGCCAGGTTGAGATCGCTGCCGTCCGCCGACTTTTTGATCTTGTCCCCGGACACGACCGCAGGGCGGTAGTCAGCCACGGCGGCGGCCTTGATGATGATGTCCTGAGTGCCGGCGCGGAGGGTGACCGCCTCAAACATCTCCTGGGCAGAGGTGATGTCCACCGTCTCCACATAGGCCGGGGGCTTCAGCGCGGTGGGGCCGGAGACCAGCGTGACCTGGGCGCCCCGGGCGGCGGCGGCCCGGGCAATGGCATAGCCCATGGTGCCGGTGGAGTGGTTGGTGAGGTAGCGTACCGGGTCCAGACTCTCCCGGGTGGGGCCGGCGGTGACCAGCAGACGCAGGCCCTCCATATCTCTGGGGTGGACCAGCGCGTGGAGGACACTCTCCAGCAGGTCCTCGGGCTCGGGCATCTTCCCAAGGCCCACCGCGCCGCAGGCCAGACGTCCGGCTGCGGGGGTGAGGATCTCCCAGCCGTAGCGGCGCAGAGTCTCCAGATTGTCCTGCGTCACCGGGTTTTCATACATCCGGGTGTTCATGGCCGGAGCGGCAATTTTGGGACAGTCGCAGGCCAGCACGGTGGTGGTGAGCATGTCGTCGGCAATGCCGTGGGCCAGCTTGGCCAGTACATTGGCGGTGGCGGGAGCGATGAGGACCAGGTCGGCCTGGTCAGCCAGAGCCACATGCTCCACCTGATAGGTGTGGTTGCGGTCAAAGGTGTCGGTGACGGTGCGGTTGCCCGTCAGATGCTCAAAGGTCAGCGGGCCAATGAACTCTGTGGCGTTCTTCGTCATGATGACATGTACGTTGCAGTGCTGCTTGACCAGGGCGGAGGCCAGGGCCGCGGCCTTATAGCAGGCGATGCCGCCCGTGACGCCCAGCAGCACGGTTTTTCCTTTCAGCATGGGAATTCCTCGATTCTGCCCGGGAGGGCCATTCTTCCCGGATAGTATAGCAAATGCCGGGCAAAGTGTAAACGGTCTGGTATAAATTTGGGCAGATTCCTTGCATTTTGCCTCTGGATTGGCTATAATGGGAACCGCCTTGGGCCAAAACGATCCGCTGTACCCGACATGGGACGGCAGGAGAGAACAGAGGAGCCCCGGGCACAACAAAATTTGCGCTGTATCTCCCCAGGAGGAGAACGGCAGCAGGAGGTTTTACAATTGAATGTACGTATGCAAGCAGCTCCCAACCGCACGGCCCGCAGTGCAGCGGTGAGGGACATGGTGGTACTCGCCCTGTTTACCGCCATCGTCCTGCTCATGGCCGCAACCCCCATCGGGCTCATCGACCTGCCTCTCATCAAGGCCACCATTCTCCATGTCCCGGTCATCATCGGGGCCATTGTACTGGGGCCCCGGCAGGGCGCCTTCCTGGGCGCCGTGTTTGGTCTGACCAGCCTGGTGAAGAATACCATGGTGCCCGGCGTGCTGTCCTTTGCGTTTTCGCCCCTCATTCCGGTGCCCGGTACCCAGCACGGAAGCGTGTGGGCCCTTTTTATCTCCATGGTGCCCCGGATGCTCATCGGGCCTGTGGCCTGGGGCGTCTATACCCTGCTGCATAAGCTGCTGGGCCGCAAGGCGGGGGCGCGCACCGTGGAGGCGGCGGTGGCCGCGGTAGCGGGCGCCTTTACCAATACCATCCTGGTCATGGGTACCATCGGTCTGGTGTTCCGTCAGGCCTATGCCACGGCCTATAATCTGCCGGTCAATGAAGTGATCGGCGTCATCATGGGCGTGGTGGCCGTCAACGGTGTGCCTGAGGCGGTGGCTGCCGCCGTACTGGTGCCCGCCGTGGCGCTGCCCCTGCAGAAGGCCCTGAAGCGGGATACGATGTAAGAGAGAAGGAGAACGGGATACATGATCTTGGCACTGGATGTGGGCAATACCAATACGGTGGTCGGCGGCTTTGAAGGAAGCACCCTCCGCTTTAGTCTGCGGATGCAGAGCGACCGAAACAAGACGGTGGACGAATACGTCCTCCTGCTCCGGGGACTGCTGGCGGAGAAAGAGGTGGATCTCTCCGGCGTGGAGGGCGGAATCATCTCCAGCGTGGTGCCGGAGCTCCGCTATGTGCTGGGCAAGGCCATGGAACGCCTGACCGGCAAGACCTTCCTGGTGGTGAGCAACCGTCTGGACCTGGGCGGCATCCAGATCAAGATGGACATTCCCGGGCAGGTGGGTGCCGATCTGCTGGTGGATGCGGCGGCCGCCCTCTCCCTCTATCAGCCCCCGCTGGTCATCTTTGATATGGGAACGGCCACCACCATGTCGGTGCTGGACCGGGAGGGCAGCTACATCGGCGGTGTGATCATCCCGGGGCTGCGCCTCTCGATGGACGCCCTCTCCGGGCGGGCCGCACAGCTCCCTTTCATCAATCTGGAGGAGCCGCCCGAGCACCTCATCGGCAAAAACACCGTGGACTGCATGAAGGCAGGCGCCATTTACTCCAACGCCGCCATGCTGGACGGACTGGTGGACCGGGTGGAGGAAGAGCTGGGCGAGAAGGTGACCGTGGTGGCCACCGGCGGCCTGATGGGCGTGGTGCTCCCCTTCTGCAAGCATGAGATCCACTATGACGAGAACCTGCTCCTGATCGGTCTTTTGAAGCTCTACGAGCGCAATTCCTGACGATACGAAAAAGTCCGGCGCCGCATATGCGGCGCCGGACTTTTTTATTCCTGTGGAGTCTATCTCACAGAGTAGGCTCGGGCGGGAGCTCCTCCGGTGCGGCGGAAGTGACCTCCCGGGAGAGCAGGGTGCGGTAGCTCAGTTCGATTCCCAGCGCGCCCAGAGGGGCGGTGACCAGGATGGCGATGACCGCCACGGTGAGCACGATTTCCCCGCAGCCCAGCCCCATGGCCAGCGGCACACCCCCAATGGCGGCCTGGACCGTGGCCTTGGGCAGGTAGGAGAGAATGCAGAAGAGCTTCTCACGGGGCGAGAAGCCGGATCCCAGCAGGCACACACAGACCCCCACCGCCCGGAAGCAAAGGGCGCCCAGAACGGTGATCACCGCCATAGCGCCGGCCGCGGCGGCATAGCGGACGTCCACCTCGGCGCCTACCAGGACGAACAGGATGACCTCGGCCCCCACCCAGAGGGTGGAAAAAGCGCCCGAGAGGGCCTTGGCGCACGCCTTGGAGCGGCGCTGGAGGCCGATGCCGGTCCCCATGACAGCCAGAAGGCCGGAGAAGGGGATGAGCCCTTCCAGTCGATTTTCGCCCTCTACCAGCAGGAAGGCCAGGGACAGCAGGAGCAGCACCTGCACCGGCAGACGCAGGGCGGGGCGGTCCAGCCAGCGGGCAAGCCCCGTGCCAAGCCCCAGTCCGGCGGCCAGCCCCAACACGATGGAGACCGGCACGGAGAGGAGCGCGACGGGGGAGAAGCTGCCGCCCTGTGCCATGCCGGTAAAGGCGGTGAAGAGCACGATGACGAAGACATCATCCACCGAAGCGCCGGCCAGAATCAGCTGGGGGATGCTCTTTTCTGCGCCCCAGCCCTCGTCCATCAGGCGGATCATCCGGGGAACGATGACCGCCGGGGATACGGCGGCCACCACTGCGCCCATAATGGCCGCGTCCAGCGTGGAGATGCCCAGCAGCCGGGGAGCCAGCAGCACCATGCCGAAGATCTCAAAGCAGGCGGGGACAAAGCACATGAGAAGGGCGGGACGGCCCACCCGTTTCAGATCGGCCAGATCCAGGGAGAGGCCCGCCCGGGTGAGAATGATGATAAGGGCCAGCTGCCGCAGATCGGCAGAAATGGAGAGCATAGAGGAGGAGAGCAGGTTCAGCTGGGAGGGCCCCAGCAGGATGCCCACCAGGAGCATGCCCAGCAGACCGGGCAGGTGGAGCTTCTGGGCCACGGCCGAGCCGAAGAACCCCAGAAGCAGGATGAGCGCGAGACTTGTCAGCATGAGAATACCGTCCTTTCCAGAATTTGGAGCGCAAAAAAGGCTGATGCCTCCTGCGCTTGGCAGAAGTCATCAGCCGTAATGGCGGTTTTACCCGACGGGCGGGCCAGGGAGAACTTCATTCCCTCGGTGTGTCAGTATACTCCCGAACGGGGCGGCTGTCAAGCCCTCCAGCCGTAGAGACACAGCCCCGGCTTGATGTGGGGAAAGTGGAGGATCTCCTCCAGGGTGAAGCCGCATTTCTCAGCCAGACGGCGGGAGGCGGTGTTTTCTTCCACAATGAATCCCGCCAGTGTGGAAAAGCCAAGCTCCACCGCCTGCGCCTGGAGGGCGCGCACGGCGGCCGCGCCGTATCCCTGTCCCCAGGCGTCCCGGGCCAGGAAGAGGGAGACCGAGCGGCGGGTGTCCTCATGGTCCCCCAGTTTGAGGGCGGCCACCCCCGCGGAGCGGCCGCTCACAGCGTCCACAATACGCCAGGCCAGGTTGCCCCCCGTGGTGTAGGACTGGGCCAGCTCGTCCCCCTGGGCGGGATCGGTGAGGGGGGAGAAGCGCATATACCGGGCCACCTGGGGATCGGAGCCCAGCTCATAGAAATAGGGCCCGTCGGCCGGGGTGAGGGGCTCCAGACGGATGGCAGGACTCATCTCCGGCCCTCCCCGCTTCCACCCCGGCATAGACGGCGGAAAGCGGCCGGCTCTTTGGCGGAGAAGGTGCGCTCCTCGCCGGTGCGGGGGTCCACCAGGGTGAGTTCATGGGCGTGGAGGCACAGACGGCCCAGCGGGCGGCTCTGGGCCCCATACTGCCGGTCTCCGGCGATGGGATGGCCCAGGTCGGACATGTGGACGCGGATCTGGTTCTTGCGCCCGGTCTCCAGGTCCACCTCCAAAAGGGCATAGCCGCCCCCGGAGCAGAGGACCCGGTAGCGGGTAATAGCCTCCTTGGCGTCCCGCCCCGGCGCGCCGGAGTAGACCAGATGGGTGCGGGTCTCCCGCAGATAGGAGCGGATGCGTCCCTCGGACTCGTCGGGCACCCCCTCCACCAGGGCACGGTAGCCACGGCGGCGGACCCGGCCCTCCCAGTCCTCCTGGAAGGCCAGCTTGGTCTCCTCGTTTTTGGCAAAGAGCACCACGCCGGAGGTGTCCCGGTCCAGGCGGTGGACGATAAAGACCCGGCCGTTCTTCTCCTTTTCCCGCATGTAGTCGGTGAGGATGTGGTAGGCGGTGCGGATCTTTTCCTTCTCGTTGGCGATGGTGAGGAGCCCGGCGGGCTTGTCAATGACGATGATGTCCTTGTCCTCATAGAGCACCGGGAAGGGGAGGGCGGGAACCTCCTCCCGGGCCTGCTTGGGGGCGAGACTCACCCGGTCGCCGGGAGCCAGAGGGTGGTCAAAGCGGGTGAATACCTTTCCGTTCACCCGGAACTGTCCGGAGGAGAGCATGGATTTGATGTTGTTGCGGGACTTGCCCTTCACATGGGAGAGCAGGAAGGGGAGCAGGACGCCGTCCTCCTCCACGGTCCAGGTCAGGGGCGCGGATTGTTTTGGTTCTCTCACAGCTGAGTCTCCTTTTCATTATCTTCCCGCTGGTAGACGCGGGTGTAGACCTGGACGCCCCAGGCCTGTCCGTTGCGAATGTGGAAGCGGCAGCGGCCCACTACCTGCCCCTCTTCATCCAGCTGCTGGAACCAGGTGCCGCCGCACCAGAGCAGCCGGCGCTTGGTTCCATCCTGGTCCACCGAGAGTGCTCCGTCCTGGCAGGAGACCGTCCAGTGGACCGGCACTCCCTCATGGCAGACATAGTGCCCGGTGAGGAGCTCTGGCTGGGAGAAGGTCCCGCCGGCGGGGTGGAGCCAGCGGTGGTCGGCCTCCAGCGGCCGGCCGGTCACCGCGTTGTAGAGAGCCCACAGGAGGTCGGTCACATCCACCTCACCCTGGTTGCACAGCACCGCAAAGCCGTAGTTCTCCCCTTGCAGGTAGCCGCCCTCAGAGGAGACCCCGTGGAGGCCGCCTGAGTGCTCGCAGTACACATGCCCGTCCAGAAGGCGCTTGTTGAGGCCCAGGCAGTAGAAGGCCTTCTCCTGGGTGGGGAAGGCCGGTCCGGCCAGCTTCTCCACCGCCCCGGCGGGGAGGCACTGCACCCCATCCAACACGCCGCCGTTGGAGAGGCACTGATAATACCGGGCCATGTCGTGGGCAGTGGAGCGGACACAGGCGCTCCCCCGGAAGGGAGGCAGGGCGGACCACACCTCATCCCAGTAGAGCTGTCCCTCATCATCTAGGTCAAAGAGGGCGGAGATGTTTCCCTTGGCCAGGACCTTGGCCTCCTCGCCCGCGATGTCCATCACCGAGCGCTCCATGCCCAGGGGGCGGAAGACCCGCTCCTGCAAAAACTGCTCCAGCGGGATGCCGGCGGCCTGATCCACCACATAGGAGAGGATGGCATAGCCCTCGTTGGAGTAGCTCATGATCTCACCCGGCGCGCCCAGAGTGGGGTAGCGGCCCTGGGCGATGTAGTCGATGACCTCTTGGATGGTGGACATGGCATTGGGGGCCGAGGCCTGGAGGGTGCGGGCCCACTTGCTGTCGCGGCCGGGGGTATTCATGGCAATGGACCACTCCAGCGGCTCCATGGGCGGGATGCCGGAGGTGTGCATGGCCAGGTGCCGGAGAGTCACCTCCTCCCGGGCGTTGCCGGGCACCTGGAAGGTGGGAAAATAGCGGACCACCGGGTCCTCCAGAGAGAGCTTCCCCTCCTCCTCCAGCATGGCCAGGGCCAGGGCAGTCATGGATTTGCTCATGGAGGCCACGCCGAAGATGGTGTCGCCGTCCACGGGGAGGAGACCCGCTCCGTCCCGATGGCCGTAGCCCTTGGAGAAGAGCACGCCCTCCGGCCCGCGGATACAGACCGCCACACCGGGGAGCTTGCGCTCAGCGATCTTCTGTTCCAGAAAACGGTCCAATGCCTCTGTGTTCCACTTCATGTCAGTCAGGCCCCTTTCCTCGGCGGATAAAAGAAAATGTCCCAGAACCGTGTGGTCCTGGGACATTCATGGTGGAGACTACTGGACTCGAACCAGTGACCTCCTGCGTGTGAAGCAGGCGCTCTAACCAGCTGAGCTAAGCCTCCAATTGGCGGGAGCGATTCCTCTCCCGTCGTGGTGACGCGTACGGGAATCGAACCCGTGTTACCGCCGTGAAAGGGCGGTGTCTTAACCGCTTGACCAACGCGCCAAGCGAAGGTCTGAAACAGACCTGTGGTAGCGGTACCTGGATTCGAACCGGGGACACTGCGGGTATGAACCGCATGCTCTAGCCAACTGAGCTATACCGCCTTTTCAGCAGCCCCTCGAAACAGGGCAGGACTTAGTATAGACGAAAACCTTCCATTTGTCAACTGGTTTTTTCAAAAAACTTTGGATTTTTTTTGCCTGCTCCGGACCGGCCTGTGCCGGCCCGGAGCAGATCCGTTTAGGGGAGGGGAACGGAGAAGGACTGGATCCCCATATAACCGGGGGCAATCTCATATTTCTCAAAGAAGAGGACCGGATTTCCGTCGGCATCCAGATAGAAGGCCTGGTCATCGGTCACGCCGGAGAAGCCGCCCTGATCCTGGGTGAAATAGACCGCATCCTCCTCCGCGGTGCGGCGGGCCATCTCGTCGCGGATCACCTGGTCACACCGTTCCTTCCAGTCAGGGCCCAGAAGACCGGGAAGGGTGAGCTCGGTCCCGGTGGTCAGATCCAGGTTGTAGGTATAGATCTCGGTATAGGCGCTGGCCAGGGTTTCCGTCTTGTAGATTACGAAGGACAGATACTGCTGGTTGGAGCATTTTACCTCATAGTCCACATCGATAATAATAGGGGTAAAATCCTCGGCCCGGCCTCCGGTGGCCACAAAGGCGTCCCGGGTCTCCCGGGCGCGCTCCTCCGCCTCCTCCAGGACCTGGTCAATGCGGGTGCGGATCTCAGTGTTGATGCGCTGTTCCAGATCGGTATTGCCGGTGTCGGTCAGTGCGGGGAGACGGACATCGATGAGATGTTCCCGGTCGTTGATCTGATACTGCTCCACCGTGACGATCCGGGCCAGGTCTCCCAGAACAGGGAGAGAGGACACGGCGCTGGCAAAGGCAGGGCTGCCGTTGACCAGCAGGCAGAAGCAGGCGCAGGCGGCCAGACCGGCCCCCCATCCCCTCCGAAGGGTCCGGCGGCGCAGATACCGGCGATTGCCCCGGCGCACCGCGGACTCCGTCGCAAAGGAGAGGTCTTCCGGGATTTCAATGGCCTCGTAGCGCTCCTTGGCTTCCTTCCAATGCTCATGCATCCATATCATCCTCCTCGGTCCATTCTTTCAGATGTTTGAGCCCCTTGTAGAGCCGGGACTTGACCGTGTTGAGATTTGCACCGGTGACCCGGGCGATCTCCTCCAGCTTCAGATCTTCAAAAAAGCGCAGGCGGATGACCGTCCGCTCCTTTTCGCTGAGCTTTTCTATGGCGTCGTAGAGATCCAGCCGGGCGCCGGGATCGCATTCGGGTGCGGCCTCCTGTTCCAACTGCTCCTCCAGCGGGACCAGCCGCTTCCCTTGGCGGAACCAGGTGATGCTTTCATTGACCAGAATGCGGTAGAACCAGGTTTTGACGTAGGCGGGCTCCCGCAGGGAGTCGGCCTTGCTGAGGGCTTTGACGATACTCTCCTGTACCACGTCCAATGCGGCATCCCGATCCTTGACATAGCTATAGGCCAGACGGTAGAAGTCGGCCTGATGGGCCAGGATATACTCGGTGAGAACGGCGCGGCGATCCAAAGCGGAACTCATGGCGCTCCCTCCTTCCCGGCATCGAAGGCTACGGTGTGGGTCTGGAGGTAGGAGAGCCATTTCTCATAGGCGTTGGGGAAGAGATGGATCCCATCGCTGCTCTCCTGGGCGGGCAGCGTACCGGATGCATCGGCAAACTGGGACCAGATATCCAACAGAAAGAGCTCCTTCTGCTGGGCCAGAAGCTGAAGCTTCTGATTATAAGCAGTGATTTTTGCGTTGGTGAAAATGCCCTCATTCGATTTCCGGCTGGTCACCGGGAGCAGGGTCTGAAGATAGATCTGGGCCTGTGGCTGGAGCTGCCGGATCTGATCGATCAGCTGGGCATACTGGAGGTAAAACCCCTCCGGACTGCGCCAGCCCAGATCGTTGAGACCAAGGCCCAGATAGAGCTTGGAAAAGCGCTGCTCCTGAAGGGCCTCCAACGCGCTCAGGCGCTTCCCATGGCTGGGAAGGAAGGCCTTGCTCCGGGCCGTCTGGAGGTTCATGCCTCGATAGGCCAGGCGGCCGGCCGGCCGCACCTTGGTATAGAGAAGCAGGCCCTCGGTCCGGGAATCTCCCAGAAAGGCGGCATCGGAAAACCAGTCCAGAGAAACAGCCTGGGAGGCTGGTACCGGCACGGCATAGTCATAGGCGGGGGGCGCAGGGGTGGCCGTGGGGGAAGGGACCGGCGGGAGTGTGGCAGGCGGGACCAAAGCAGTTGGCGGGGCGGAAAGGGAGGGCGAGGGGGCCGCCGCAGGAGTTGGCCGGCTGTCATATGGGGGAGAAGGGTGGGAGGCCGCAGCGGCCAGCGTGCGGGAAACCACCGAAAAACTCCCGGCAAGGGTCAGAAAAAAGGCGCACAAAGCCAACGCCCCCAGGCATCTGGGTGCGTACGAGCGATATGTGTGACCTCTGCGCGGCATTTTCTACTTCCCTTCTGGTTTTGTGTGACTATCGATTAGACGCGGGGAGTGGGGAAAAAGTTTGCTGCAATTTCCTGTGTCCACTCTTGCAAGGTGGGGTGCTGTGGGTTATAATGCGTTAGTATATTAAATCGAGAAACGTAGGATGGTATCCCGTGTCCCGATGGATAAAAGGAGATGTTCGTATGGAAAAGACCGTCATCCCGGCGGGCTATGCCCCCTGCCTCAACCTGTATGATACCCAGAAGGCCATCGGCCTTCTCAAGCGTTTTTTTGAGGACGCACTGGGAGGCGCGCTCAATCTGATGCGGGTCTCCGCCCCACTGTTTGTCGAGGCGGCCACCGGCCTGAACGACGACCTGAACGGTGTGGAGCGGGCCGTCACCTTTGACATCCCCTCCGCGGGCCGGGACGCCCAGGTGGTCCACTCTCTGGCCAAGTGGAAGCGTATGGCCCTCTACCGGTATCAGTTCTCGGTGGGAGAGGGACTCTACACCGACATGAACGCCATCCGGCGGGACGAAGAGCTGGATAACCTGCACTCGGTCTATGTGGATCAGTGGGACTGGGAGAAGGTCATCGCTCCCCGGGACCGGAACGTGGAGTATCTGAAGCAGACCGTACGCACCATCGTCAAGGCCATGTGTGAGACCCAGACCACCCTGCGCTCGGTCTACCCCCGGCTCACCGCGCTGCCTGCCCTGTGCCCGGAGGTGAGCTTTGTCACCACCCAGGAGCTGGAGGACCGCTGGCCCAATCTCTCCCCCAAGGAGCGGGAGAACGCCTGGGTGAAGGATCATCCCACCACCTTCCTCATGCAGATCGGCGGCGCGCTCAAGTCGGGTAAGCCCCACGACGGCCGTGCTCCCGACTATGACGACTGGAACCTCAACGGCGACATTCTGCTGTGGAACCCGGTGCTGCAGAAGGCCTTTGAGGTCTCCTCCATGGGCATCCGGGTGAGCCCCGAGGTGCTGGACCAGCAGCTCACCACCGCCGGCTGCGATGAGCGGCGCTCCCTTACCTTCCACAAGCTCCTGCTGGAGGGCAAGCTTCCCCTGACCATCGGCGGCGGCATTGGCCAGTCCCGTCTGTGCATGCTGCTCCTGGGCAAGGCCCATATCGGCGAGGTGCAGGCGAGCGTGTGGGACGGAGAGACCATTGCGGTGTGTCAGGACGCGGGGGTTATCCTGCTGTAAAGCCGGGATGGGCCTTGCCCAGACCAAGTGTTTTGCCTTGGCAAAACCTTGCCGCAGGGGCGATTCACTCGCCCCGAGGAAGGAAAATGGGACCCCGCCCGGCATGAATGCCGGGTGGGAACAAGGCCCATATCGGCGAGGTGCAGGCGAGCGTGTGGGACGGAGAGACCATCGCGGCGTGTCAGGACGCGGGGGTTATCCTGCTGTAAGCGACCTGTGCAGTTTTTTTGATAACGTGATTGGCGCGGCCTGCGGGCCGCGCCAATCTTTATTTATGCCATATCCCGGCGGAACACGTGGATGCGGAAGCCGGCGCGGACCTCTAGCCGGGACAGCGCGCGAAGCCGCTCCACCCCGGCCTTGGGGGTCTTCCAGCAGTAGGGAGTCATCTGGAAGAGGGCCTGGAGATCCTCCGGATTTTCGATATGGAGCATGGTCTCCACCGGGACCACCTCCAGGAGCTGAAAGCCCTCGTAGGGGATGGTCTCGTCCGGGTTGGGGTAGGGCGTGTCGTAGAGGACCTCCTTGAGCTCCCACAGGTGCTCTGGCGCGGGCACCACATAGAGGAACACGCCGCCGGGCTTCAGGACCCGGTGGAACTCCTCCGCGGCCAGAGGAGAAAAGCAGTTGACCAGCAGATGGGCGCAGCCGTCCGCCACCGGCAGGCGGTAGGCGGAGCCTACGGCAAATTCGGTCTCCCGGTCCCGCTTGGCGGCCCACCGGAGGGCAAATTTGGAGATGTCGATCCCGGCCACTGCGGGGGAACGGCCCGCCTCCCGCAGGGCCTGGGCGATCCCGGCAGTGTAGTACCCCTCCCCACAGCCCGAGTCCACTACGGCGCAGGGGGCTGGGGCGTAGCGGAGGGCCAGCTCCTCCAGGGCGGTGCGCAGCGGCTGGTAGTATCCCGCCGAGAGAAAGCGGTTGCGGGCGGCCACCATGGCTTTGTCATCTCCGGGGGCCTTGGAGTGCATTTGGTTGGGGGGCAGAAGATGGACATAGCCCTCTTTGGAAATGTCGTAGCTGTGGCCGTTGGGACAGGTATAGGTACGCTCCCCACGGGTGAGGGGAGCGGAGCAGATGGGGCAGCGGAACAGGCTCATAGAGGGGCCTCCTTATCAGAGAACAGAATGGATAACAGGGAGTTTTTATTTATTATAGCAGAATATGAGTTGCAGTGTAAAAAGAAAGACGTTTTTCGGATAAGCAGATCTTATCCGGAAGCGCGATGCTAGATGGGAAATTAGACAAATAGAGAAGAGTCTGAGGGGAGAAAAAATGTCAGAAACGGGAAATAATATAAATTCACATAAAACTTCAATAATGTAACCGACTTGTAACCGCTGTGTGCCATACTTCAAACGCCCGGCCAGCCATACCTGGGAGGCGGCCGGGGATCAATTGACAAAAGGAGAGAAACGCAATGAAGAAACAGACACTCAAGCGGGCTGCGGCCCTGACTCTGGCTGTGGCGGTCATGGCGCCTGCCGCATCTGCCCTGAGCTGGAAGGATGGAGCCCCCGCCAACTATAATTTCACCTATGGAGGGGACAACGGCGGTATCGCTAAAGTGGAGGCGTCCGACACCAACGGTACCTTCAGCGGTACGGTAGAGGCTGGTCAGACCATCACCACCCAGACCGGTACCATCGTGTGGCGGGACAGCTACACCAATGTGACCACCTTCACCGTCACCACCGAGCCCGGCTATGAGCTGGTGGGCCTGAGTGGCACCAATGTGGTGGAGGACGATTTCCGGTATGACGGTGGCAACACCTATACCTTCTCCTTCACCGATAAGGGCGCCGAGGCCTGGTGCTATGGGAAGGATGTCTCCTTCGATCTGGTGACTGACAAGACCATGTATACGATCACCTTCGCGAATGAGGATGGAAACGAGCTGGGCTTCATCACCGCCGCGCTGGACGAGCCGCTGTTCACCAGCATTGTTCCCGAAAAAGAGGGGTATACCTTCAGCCGCTGGATGCTGAATGAAACAACTGCGATGCCCGATACATTCACTGCTGATATGCTGAAGTATGCCGATGAGAACAAGAATATCACGGTGACCCCCGAGTTTACGGTGAATGAATATCCTGTTACCATTAACTACTATGTGAACAACAACAATGGAGTCAATGGCGGCACGCTGGAGAGCAAAACTGACAATGTAATGGTCCCCTATGGCACGACCATCAACGAGGCGTGGCTGGCGGAGAATAACCGTCTGAGCGGCTACAAGATGATCGGCGGTGACCATGACGTAACCGTCGGCGTGGATGGCGCTGCGATTGACCTGGTCAAAAAGGAAGCGGTTTTTGAAGAAGACCATGCCTATTTTACCTATGAGAGCAAGGACGACGGGGTGCTCTCTGTCACTTATGGAATCGAGGACAAGCGCGAGGGCGTAAATGTCGACGTGAACGAGACCATCCGGATGTCCTATAGTGATTATCTCTGGGGGGAAAAGACGATCACCTTTACGGTTCAGGTGGCGGACGGCAAGACCCTGGTTCTGAACTGCTCTGACGGTTCCAACGAATTCACGGATAACGGAGACGGCACTTATACCTTTGCGTTTACCCGCGGTGGTACGATGATTAACAAGCCCGCCGATCACATTACCTTTGCTCTGTCCACCGTGGAAAAGTAAAAACTGCTGCATTGGCCCGGAGGTTTTGCCTCCGGGCCTGTTTTTGCGCGGATGTGGAAAAGAACAGGGAAAGAACCGTCTCTTTCGTCCTTTTTTCTCTACCATTTTGGCATGGGATATGGTATCATAGACAAGATTATGATTACTTTTTGTGACAGATAAGGAGCGAAACAATGATCACCGTTTCTGATTTGACCCTTCAGTACAGCGGTCAGCCCCTGTTCAGCCATGTGGATCTTCAGTTCACCAAGGGGAACTGCTATGGCATCATCGGCGCCAACGGCGCGGGCAAGTCCACCTTCCTGAAGATCCTCTCCGGCGAGCTGGAGCCCACCAAGGGTGAGGTCTCCATCCTGCCCAAGACCCGCATGTCGGTCCTCAAGCAGAACCAGAACGCCTATGACGCCTACAATGTTATGGACACCGTCATCATGGGCAACCAGCGCCTCTATGACATCGGCAAGGAGAAGGAAGCCCTCTATGCCAAGGAGGAGATGACCGAGGAGGACGGCATCCGCGCCTGTGAGCTGGAGGAGGAGTATGCCGAGCTGGGCGGCTGGGAGGCCGAGAGCGACGCCTCCCGCATCCTCCAGGGACTGGGCATCGGCACCGAGCTCCACTACAACGACATGGCCACCCTGGACGCCCGCCTCAAGGTGAAGGTCCTGCTGGCCCAGGCGCTCTTCGGCAACCCCGACATCCTGCTGCTGGACGAGCCCACCAACAACCTGGACATCAACGCGGTCAACTGGCTGGAGGACTTCCTGCTGGACTTCGAGGGGACCGTCATCGTGGTCTCCCATGACCGCCACTTCCTCAATACCATCTGTACCCACATCGTGGACATCGACTACAACAAGATCAAGCTCTACGTGGGCAACTACGACTTCTGGTATGAGTCCTCCCAGCTGGTGCAGGCCCTCATCAAGAACCAGAACAAGCGAAATGAGGAGAAGATCAAGGAACTGCAGGACTTTATCGCCCGCTTCTCTGCCAACAAGTCCAAGTCCAAGCAGGCCACGGCCCGGCGCAAGCTCCTGGACAAGCTCACCGTGGAGGAGATGCCCGCCTCTTCCCGCCGCTATCCCTGGGTGGCCTTCTCCCCCGAGCGGGAGGTGGGCAAGGACATCCTCTTTGTCACCGATGTGAGCAAGACCATCGACGGAGTGAAGGTGCTGGACAAGGTCTCCTTCATCGTGGGGCACGATGACAAGATCGCCTTCGTGGGCGACAATGAGAACGCCCACACCGCCCTCTTCAAGATCCTCACCGGCGAGATGGAGCCCGACGAGGGCACCGTGAAGTGGGGCCAGACCGCCACCTTCTCCTACTTCCCCAAGGACAACACCGCCTTCTTCGAGGGACACGACGAGAACCTGGTGGAGTGGCTGCGGGAGTTCTCCCCCGACCCCCACGAGAGCTATCTGCGCGGCTTCCTGGGCCGGATGCTCTTCTCGGGCGACGACGTGTATAAGAGCGTGAAGGTCCTCTCGGGCGGCGAGAAGGTGCGGTGCATGCTCTCCAAGATGATGCTCTCTGGGGCCAATGTGCTGCTGCTGGACCAGCCCACCAACCACCTGGACCTGGAGTCCATCACCGCAGTCAACAACGGTCTGGAGGCGGTGAAGTGCAATGTGCTCTTCTCCTCCCACGACCACCAGCTGGTGCAGACCGTGGCCAACCGGATCTTTGACTTCACGGCCGAGGGCAAGCTCATCGACCGGAAGATGACCTATGACGAGTATCTGGAGAGCGTAAGCTCCAACGGATAAGGACACAGCGCCCGGCCCTTCCGGAGAGATGGGCCGGGCTTTTTCTCCAGGTAAAGTGAGTCGTGTTATGTGACGGAAAGCGGCATAATATGCGGGGAAAGCGCCCTTTGCTTTCCTGTGGAAAATGTGATAGAATAAAAGACAATACTCCGGAAGAAAGCGGGCAAGGAGCATACTCGATGGAGGAACTCAAGGAACTCAAAGCGCGGATGCAGGAGCAGCGGCCGGTGGACTGGGAGAGCTTTCCCGACATCGGACTGTATATGGATCAGGTGGTCTCCTATCTGCCACGGCAGCTCATCCACTACGGGGATGGGGAACTGCTGACCTCCGCCATGGTAAACAACTACATCAAGGACGGCCTGCTTCCAAGGGCGGAGGGAAAGCGCTATTCCCGCACCCATCTGGGGTATCTGACTGCTATCTGTGTGCTCAAGCAGGTGCTCTCCGTGAAGGAGACCAACCGTCTCATCGCCGCGGGTACCGAGCGTAAACGCACCACAGAGGAGCTCTATGCCTACTTCTGCCGGCAACTGGACGCCGCGCTGAGTGAGACCGCCCAGAGCCTGCCCGAAGAGGGGGAGGAGGAAGACCTGCCCCGTCTGGCCCTGGATCTGGCCCTGCGCAGCTATGCGGATCGTCTGGCCTGTCAGCGGGTGCTGGACATCCTGGCCCAGCATACGCCGGAGCCGGAGCGGAGCAGCCGGAAGAAGGAACGCGCCGGGAAGTGAGCCTGCCCGGCGAAGAGGGCCATATATGGCCCATGATAAGGAGGGTTTTCCCATGAGCAACTATCGCATTGTCACCGACTCTGCCGCCGATATGAGCGCGGCCATGGTGGAGGAACTGGGTGTTACCGTTCTGCCCCTGTGTTTTACCATGGAAGAAAAAACCTATGAGGATCATCCGGACCGCCGGGCCATGCCCATTGAGGAGTTCTACCGCCGCCTGCGGGAGGGAAAGATGGCCACCACCTCTGCCGTGAACGTCTCCCAGTACATCGATGTGCTGGAGCCCATGCTGCAGGCAGGGGAGGATGTGCTGGTGCTGGCCTTCTCCTCGGGGCTTTCCACCACCTATAACTCCTCCGCCATTGCGGTGGCCGAGCTGCGGGAGAAGTACCCCGAGCGGAAGATCTTCACCGTGGACACCCTGTGTGCCTCCCTGGGACAGGGACTTCTGGTGTGGCAGGCCGTTGCCCTTCAGAAGGCGGGCAAGAGCCTGGAGGAGGTCCGGGACTGGGCCGAGGCCAACAAGCTCAAGCTCTGCCACTGGGTGGCGGTGGACGATCTGGCCCACCTGAAGCGGGGTGGCCGGATTTCCGCCACCACAGCCTTTGTGGGCGGAATGCTGAACATCAAGCCCATCATCCATGTGGACAACGAGGGCCACCTCATCAACGTGGGGAAGGTGCGCGGCCGCGGCGCCTCCCTCAAGTACCTGGTGGATGAGATGGGAAAGCGGATCACCGATCCCCAGGAGCAGGTCATCTTTATCAGCCACAGCGACTGTCTGGAGGACGCCAAAGTGGTGGGCGAGGAGGCCAAGCGCCGCTTTGGCGTGAAGGACGTGGTCTACAATCACATCGGCCCCGTCATTGGCGCCCACACCGGACCGGGTACGGTGGCACTCTTCTTTATGGGAACGGAGCGGTAATATGGAAGACATCAAGTGGCTGGAAGTGGCCATTGACACAACCACACAGGAGCTGGAGGGTCTCTCCGCCCGGCTGACCATGAACGGCGTGACCGGGCTGGTCATCGAGGACGAGGCCGATTTCCAGCAGTTTTTGGAGAATAATCGCCAGTACTGGGATTATGTGGACGAGGAGCTCCAGGAGAAGATGCGGGGCGTGTGCCGCATCAAGTTCTATGTCTCGGATGATGCCGATGGGCGCAAGCAGCTCCAGAAGTGGATGGAGGGCATTGATAAGCCCTATACCACCGCGGCACTTGGAGAGAATGACTGGGCCCACAGCTGGCAGAAGTACTATAAGCCCATGGAGGTGGGGGAGCGGCTCTACATCGTCCCCGAGTGGGAGCGGGAGGAGCCCGTCCCGGCGGGGAAGACCGCCCTCTATCTGAACCCCGGCCTCACCTTCGGCACCGGCTCTCATGCCTCCACCCAGCTCTGCCTGGGGGGCGTGGAGCGGTATGTGACCGACGGGTGCAAGGTGCTGGACCTGGGCTGCGGAAGCGGCATTCTGTCCATTGCGGCCCTTCGCTTGGGCGCGGAGCACGCGGTGGCGGTGGACATCGACCCCAAGGCGGTGGACGTGGCCTATGAGAATGCGGCCATGAACGACATTGGAAAGGACCGCTACCATGTGCTGGCGGGAGATGTGCTCACCGACGAGGGACTGGTAAACGAGCTGGCGGAGCAGAAGTATCAGGTGGTGCTGGCCAACATCGTGGCCGACGTCATCATTCCTCTCTCTGCCAAGGTGGACCGTTTTCTGGCGGAGGGCGGGACCTTCCTGTGCTCCGGCATCATCGACGTCCGTGCCCACGAGGTAGTGGAGGCGCTGGAGCGCAATGGCCTGACCATCGTGGACCGGTGGGAGAAAAAGGGCTGGGTTGCCCTGGCGGCCCGGTTCCAGTAACAAAAGACAGAGGCGGACGCAGCTGCGTCCGCCTCTTTGCGTCCGGGAAAAGCCTTTGCATCTTGGGCAAAAATCCCGTATAATGGGGAAAATAACGGGGGAAAGGGATGAGTCATATGCGGACCCACTGCTTTCGGCTGCGCCGGGGGGATGACCTGCGGCAGTCGTTGGAGCGTTATGTCAGAGAACAGCATATCCGGGCGGCGGTGGTGCTCTCCGCCGTGGGATGTGTGAGCCGGGCGGTGATCCGGGATGCCTCCGGCGTAACCGTGCACACCCTGGAGGAGCATCTGGAGATCGTCTCCCTGATGGGGACCCTCTCGGAGGAGCGGACCCATCTGCATATTGCCCTGTCCCGGGAGGACCTCTCCACCGTGGGCGGGCACCTGAAGGACGGGTGCATCGTCAATACCACCGCAGAGGTGGTGCTGCTGGAGCTGTCCGGCGTGGCCTTTGGGGCGGGCTATGACCCCGAGACCGGTTATGACGAGCTGGTCATCTCACATGGGGAGGAACCAAAATGATCCTGAATATCTTGGCTGTTGGCGACGTGGTGGGGGAAGCGGGGGTGGAATACCTGTCCCGCCGTCTGCGCGGCATGAAAAAAGACCATGAGATCCACTTCACAGTGGTCAACGGAGAAAATGCCTCGGGCGTGGGGATCCTGCCCCGGCAGGCCCAGGCCATCTTTGACGCGGGAGCCGACGTGATCACCCTGGGCAACCACACCTGGAACCGGCTTCAGATCGCCGACTATCTGGAGGAGAACCCCTACATCCTCCGCCCGGCCAACTACACCAACCGGGTGCCCGGCCGGGGGTGGGGCGTGTATGAGGGGCCCAGAGGTCTGCGGATCGGGGTGCTCAACCTCATCGGTCGGTGTGAGATGGACTGCAACTTTGACAATCCCTTTACCGTGGCGGAACGGTGGGTGAAGCGGGGCGAGGCCGACATCATTCTGGTGGACTTCCATGCGGAGGCCACCAGTGAGAAGGGAGCCATGGCCTGGTATCTGGACGGACAGGTCCAGGCGGTCTGGGGGACCCACACCCACGTACCCACCGCCGACACACAGATCCTGCCCAAGGGAACGGGTTTTGTCACCGACCTGGGTATGGCAGGGCCCATCCACAGCGTGCTGGGGATCCGGCCCAATCAGGCCATCAACCGCTTTTTGGGCGGGCTGCCCCAGCGGTTTGAGTCGGCGGAAGGGCCCTGTAAGATTGACGCGGTCCGCTTTTCCGTGGACACCGCCACCGGGCGCTGCACGGCGGTAGACCGGGTGGATGTCCGCTGAGTTTACACAAGAGGGCAAAAAAATGCCTCCGCTCATACTGAGCGGAGGCATTTTTGCATATGACTTCAGGACACGTAAGAAATTGCTTACTTGTGGTCCACGCTGTACATATGAGCGATCAGATCCAGAACCTTGTTGGAGTAGCCGATCTCGTTGTCGTACCAGGACACGACCTTCACGAAGGTATCGGTCAGGGCGATGCCGGCGGTGGCGTCGAAGATGGAGGTGTGGGTGTCGCCCAGGAAGTCGGAGGAAACGACGGCGTCCTCGGTGTAACCCAGAACACCCTTCAGCTCGCCCTCGGAAGCCTTCTTCATGGCGGCGCAGATCTCCTCGTACTTGGCGGGCTTAGCCAGGTTGACGGTCAGGTCGACCACGGACACGTCCAGAGTGGGAACACGCATGGACATACCGGTCAGCTTGCCGTTGAGCTCGGGGATAACCTTGCCCACGGCCTTGGCGGCGCCGGTGGAGGAGGGGATGATGTTGCCGGAAGCAGCACGGCCGCCGCGCCAATCCTTCTTGGAGGGGCCGTCCACGGTCTTCTGAGTCGCGGTCACAGAGTGAACAGTGGTCATCAGGCCGTCGGTGATGCCCCAGTTGTCATGCAGCACCTTGGCGATGGGAGCCAGGCAGTTGGTGGTGCAGGAGGCATTGGAGACAAAGGTCATGCTGGAGTCATACTTGTCCTGGTTGACGCCCATGACGAACATGGGGGTGTCGTCCTTGGAGGGGGCGGACATGACGACGTGCTTGGCGCCGGCGTCGATGTGAGCCTGGGCCTTCTCCTTGGTCAGGAACAGGCCGGTGGACTCCACCACGTACTCCGCGCCGATCTCACCCCAGGGAATGTCCTTGGGATCCATGCAGGCGTAGAAGTTGACCTTCTTGCCGTTGACGGTGATGGAGGTCTCATCATACTCGATGGTGCCCTCAAACTTGCCGTGCATGGTGTCGTAACGCAGCATATAAGCCATGTAGTCAGGGCTCATAAAAGGATCGTTGATGCCAACGAATTCGATGTCAGAACGCTCGAGGCCGGCGCGGAACACGAGACGGCCGATGCGGCCGAAACCATTAATGCCAACTTTGATGCTCATGGGAATCTCTCCTTCACAAAGTGTAGTTGTTGTACCTTCGCGCATCCTTATTATATCCCACACGGGGGGAAATGAAAAGGGCCAAACGTAAAAAACTGGTCATTGTCCATAAAAAGCCGTGGCGGTTTGACCAAAAGTGGGCGAAATTCGACACAAGTCGACTTTTAAGCTTGTTGTAGAAGCCAGTATTTGCTATACTGGCCGTGTGTATGGGGCTTATGCTGCCCTGTAATCCTAGTAGCGTGTTCGAAAGCACTTTCAGGCGTTGGCCGGGGGAGGTTTTAAATTGAGTAAGGATGCGGATGAGCTGGAGCGCTTCCTGGCAGAACAGCTCCGGGAACAGGTGGGGAACCTGATGGCAGCCTCCCAACTCCTGGCCCCGGTGATCCGGGAGCAGGAAAATCGGCACTATGACCAATATATGGCCATTTTGAATCAGAGCCTTTATCGACTGCTGCGCCTGGCCGAGCATGTAGACCTGGCCCAGCGGGAGCGGCGGGGCGACAAGCTGGAGTTTCATCCGGTCCTGCTGGAGCTGGAGCCCCTCTGCCGGGAGCTGTGCCAGAAGGTAACGGGGGCTGCTGCCCCGCTCCGCGTGGACTTTCAATGGGAGTGGGACGGCCGGGAGGCCGCCGTACTGGGGGATCCGCTGCTGCTGCGCCGGATGCTTCTGAATCTGATTGCTAACGCCCTGCATGCCGCCGGCAGCGGCGGCCAGGCCGGGCTGCGGCTTTGTACCGAGGGGCGAAGCGTGCGTCTGACCGTGTGGAACAGCGGGGGAGAAACTCCGCTGCCCAGATCCGAATCTATAGAGTCCGGGAGCGGCTGGAAGAAAGATTCCGGTGTCCAGACCCGGATGGGGGTGGAGCTGGCCTGGGAAGTGGTGGAGTGCCATCAAGGCACCCTGGTCTTTGAGCAGGGGGAGCGCCGTGGACTGCGGGCGGTCATCTCTCTGCCGGTGGCCAACGACACAGAGGCCACGGGGCTGCACACGCCCCGAATGGGCTACGATCCTACCGGCGGCTTTTTCCAGGTGCTGGTGGAGCTGTCCGATGTCCTGCCCTTTGAGGCCTATCTGCCGGAGGATGTGGAATAAAAGAAGAATGATCTGCGGTACGGAAGCAGTAGAAAGTGGAGCCGCCGGGCGATCCATTGGGATCGCCCGGCGGTTTTGTATACAAAGGGGTGAAAGGGTGGAAAAGATCCCGTCAGCAGAGGAACCAGAACCAGCGCAGCAGAAGCCGTTTCCACCAGGGGCGGGAGCGGTAGAGCCGCTCCGCTTCGGCGCTTGCCGCCTTCCGGGCCAGCCTGCACTCCTCCAACGTCACCCCGTCCCGGCTGAAGGCCGCCTTTTGGGCCAGCTCCTCCACCAGAGGAGGCAGCGTTCCGCCGTGGCGGGAGAGCCTGCGGGCATAGCGGTAGATGGATACCATGGCCCGGTGGGGGTCCTCCTGCCGGAGTCTGCGCCGCCGGAGGGTCCCTGTAATATAGCGGATCAGGATGGGGGGGAAACACACCGCCAGAAGGATTCCAACCGGGAGCAGCCAGCCGGGAAGAGATCCTGTCCCACCGTCGTCCTGTGTCTGTGCGGGCGGGGTGGAAGCGGTGGGCCGGGGAGTCTGCACCGGCGCGGCGCTTGGCTTGGGTGTGGGTGTGGGCTTGGGCGTGGCGCTGGGGGTGGAGACCGGCTCCTCGCTCTCGCCCTGACTCCAGGGGAGGGCGTCGCCCTGATAGCCGGGGGTCATCTCCACCGGATACCAGCCATAGCCCGAGAGATAGATCTCCACCCAGGCGTGGGCGGCGCGGTCGGGTACGGAGTGGGAACCGGGGGTTTTGGCGTTGGTCACATAGCCGCTTACATACCGGGCCGGGATTCCCAGGGAGCGCAGCAGAAGGGTACCGGCAGAGGCGAAGTGCATACAATATCCCCGATGGCTCTCGTTGAGAAAATAGAGGGTAAAATCCTCGCCGTCCGGGACGGGCGGGGTCTCCAGATCGTATTCGGCCAGCTCGGCCAGGTATTCCGCCACCAGTTCAGCCGCCAGCTGAGGGGCGCGGGCCGGGTCATAAGCAGAGTAAAAGGCGTAGCGGGAGGAGGACATCTGAGCCTGGAAGAGCCGGTCCGAGAGCGCATAGACGTGGGGGGAGAGGGCATATAAGAGGTCGTCGGGGACCTGGAGGTAGTGCTGCTGCACAAACGCCTGGTATTCCTGTTCGGCCAGGGCATCCTGCCACTCCAGCGGGGGTGCGGCGTCCGGTTCCAGCGCGCCGGGCCGGAAATAGACCGTGTGCTTCCCCACCAGAGGGCTTCGGATTATGCCGGAATCATCCTGAAAGGAGGCCCCCCGCAGCTCCTCCGGCCGGGAGAGAATCTGATAGGGGAAGTAGACACAGCCGCCGGGGGCGGATACCTGCTCCACTTCAAAGGCATAATAGGGAAGATCGGCCTCCGCCCGGGCGGGGAAATTGAGAGGATTGAGTCCTGAGGAGGTCCCGGTGGAGTCCACCACAGCCCCATCCGAGAGGAGGGAGGCATAGGCGTCCTCCTCCAGAGGGGTCCAGCGGTTGTCCTGATAGAGGGCGGCACTGTATCCCCGCAGGTAGAGCTTTCCGGTATAGTCGGTGCGGATGCGCAGGACGGTATGGCCGTCGTAGCTCTGGGTTCCGGCGGCGGAGAGGTCCACCGTGGCGGTGGAGCCGGCGGAAGAGAACAGAGAGCGGCCAAAGGGGCCGGTCCAGTTGAGGGAGAGGCTCAGGTCCCCCACGGTCTGAAAAAGAGTGTCCCGGCCGTCCTTCACCCAGGCCGGGGGCTGATAGCCCGCCGCCGGAACAAGCAGGGTCAGAAGGCTCAGGGTGATACCCACCAGAGGCAGCGCGGCCAGTGTGAGGCGCGCTGCCCTCTGGGGGTCCTCCCGGGCGCTGCGTGCGCTGAGGAGCAGTCCGCCCCAGCCGGTCAGCAGGAGCACCAACCACAAGACGGGCGGGGTGCTCAGCGGAAGGGCGGGGATCACCGGGACCAGAACCGCCAGTCCGCTGACCCAACAGGAGCGCAGGCGCACCGCCAGAAGGCCCAGCAAGACGGCATAGACCGCGGCAGCGGCCAGTACGGTGAGGGTCACCGCCCAGCTCCACTGCGCGGGGGTGCGCTCCATCACCGGGACCAGGCGGGAGAGACCGGGGAAGTGCTCAGAATAGGTATTGACCACGGCGCACTGGATGGCCGCCTGTCCGGCAAATAGGTCCTCCCAAATCCGCCAGACCAGCTGTCCCCAGAGCAGGGAGGAGAGAAATAAAAGGGGCATCCCAAAGCGCAGGGGGAGGGAGAATATAGTGAGAGAGAGTAAGGTCAGCAGGGTAAGTCCCCCGTACAAGAGGAGCGGGTCCACCGGCAGGGAAAAGGCGGTGCAGAACCAGCCCACCGGCGCCCACAAAAGCAGACCCAGCAGCAGCCCATCGGCCAGCAGGCGCAGAGCAGAGGGGCGAGGGGCAGAAGAACGATTCACAGCCATCCCCCTTCCTGCCAGAGCGTCGGGGTCACATGGAGCCGGCGGGGCGGCCCATCCCCGGCGGGCGGCAGGGCCGCCGCGTCCAGAATGGAGTGCCCCTGGAGGGGGGCGGGCTGGATCAGGATGCGCTGGAAGGCGTCCATGAGGGCGGCGGCATCGGTGACTGGGCAGCTCTCCACCGTGCCGCTCACCGGATGGGCCCACTGGATGACGTGCGGGGTATTTTGCTCCAGCAGCAGGCGGGAGATGGCCAGCAGGCGATCCAGAACGGCATCCAGCTCCTCCGGCGTGCCGAAGTGGTCAAAGGTGAGCAGCAGCGTGGGGCGGCAGGGCTCCAGCATCTCCTTGACCACCAGATCCTCCCGCTTGGAGGAGAGCTTCCAGTGGACCAGGCGCATGGGGTCCCCGGGGCGGTACTCCCGCAGATCATAGTCCTCGGTATTCCCGCCGCCGGGGCGGACCTTCCATTGGACGGAGTGTCCGCCCTCCCCGATGAGCTGGGGGACGGGGCCTGCTTCCATGGGTGCGGGGAGCACATACCGGGTATCCGGCTTGGGCACGGAGAGGGGCAGGGAGAAGAGCCCCAAAAAGTCACACAGGCGGGGCCGGTACACCGTGCAGGTCCAGGCACCGCAGTGTTCGGCGGGGATATCCTGCTCCCAGGTTCCGGCGCCCTCCCGGATGTCCACCTGCCGGATGAGGCGCTGGGCGGAAAAGGGGTCCTCCAGCACCACCCGGGCCCGAAAGCGGGTGAGCGGGAAGGGGGAGTGGCTGGAACAGGAGAGGGTCCAGCCGGCCGACTCGCCGCGGGTGAGCGAAGGGGACGCGCAGGTCAGAACCAGGGTACCGCCCAGAGCGGCGGGCAGGCTCAGCGCCAGGGAGAGGAGCGGGAGGATGAGGAGAAACAGCAGGAAGAAGAGAGCGGCATACCCGGTGGAGCACAGCAGGAACAGCAGTGCCAGAAGCAGGGCGGCCCCATAGGCGATTCGTCGGTGCAGCATGGGGGCGGCCTCACTGGATGGCAGGGGGCTGGACCCCTTTGAGGATGGCCTCCACGGGGCTGCCGACCTCGCCGGACTCGCCCCGGGGGGAGAGGAGAAGCCGGTGGGAAATGGTGTCGGCAAAGACCAGGCGCACGTCGTCGGGCGTCACATAGTCCCGACCCCGGACGAAGGCGGCGGCCCGGCTCATGGCGGCCACCGCCAGAGTGGCCCGGGGGCTGGCTCCCTGAACGATGAGCGGGTGCTCCCGGGTCGCGCCGATGAGACGGACGATGTACTCGCACACCGCGTCGCTCAGATAGACCCGGTCCACAGCGGCGCGCATGGCCTCCAGCTCTTCCAGAGTGGCCACCCGCTCCACCTGGGAGAGGGGATTTCCGCTCTGCTTGCGCCGTAGGAGCTCGGTCTCATCGGCCGCAGAGGGATAGCCCAGGGAGAGCTTGACCATGAAGCGGTCCAGCTGGGAGTCGGGGAGCAGCTGGGTCCCGGAGGCCCCCGCCGGGTTCTGAGTGGCGATGACCAGAAAGGGCTGGGGGACCGGATGGGTCACGCCGTCCACGGTGACCTGCCCCTCCTCCATGGCCTCCAGCAGGGCCGACTGGGTGCGGCTGGTGGCCCGGTTGAGCTCGTCAGCCAGAAAGAGATTGCACAGCACCGCCCCCGGCTGGTACTCCATCTGCCCGGTGGCCTTGTTGAACATGGTAAAGCCCGTCAGGTCCGAGGGCATGACGTCCGGGGTAAACTGGACCCGGTGATACCGGAGGGAAAGAGCCCGGGAAAACGCCAGGGCCATGGTGGTCTTGCCCACGCCGGGGATGTCCTCCAGCAGAATATGGCCCCGGGCCAGGATGGCCAGCAGGGCTTTGGAAAGCACCGCGTCCTTTCCAACCACGGCCTTGCGGACCTCCAGGATCACGTCCGCGGCCAGCTTGCGTTCGGTCATAGGTGCGCCTCCTCCAATCAAAAATTCAGATCAAATCCCAAGGGGATAAACTTCCCATTCTACCCCATTCTATCAAACATCCTCATTATGTCAACAAAAAAAGGTTACAAAGAGGCAAGAGGATGTCCGAAGGCGAAAAAAGTTTGTTTTCCACCCCGCCAGAGCCTAAAAACGGCGGTTCTGCGCCAAAAGAAGCGGCAAAAGATGAGGCAAAGCACTTGCACCGCCGCCCCCGCTGTGGTATAATCGCTATGATAGTAAGAGTAGGTTATGGTTAGAGTGGGGTCCGCCCCGCTCTTCTTTTTGAGAAAAATTCGGTATGTAAAATTCTGGAACCTACTGTTGAGGGCATTGAACTGGAGGTGCGCGCATGGCAAAGGTAACGGATCTGGTGGCCGAACTGGCCGCCCCCATCGCCCAGGCGCAGGGGTGTACCCTGTGGGATGTGGAATATGTGAAGGAGGCCGGTTCCTGGTACCTCCGGGTGTATATTGATAAGGAGGGCGGCGTCTCCATTGACGACTGTGAGGCCGTGTCCCGGCCCCTCTCCGACGCGCTGGACGAGGCCGACCCCATTGAGGGGAGCTATACCCTGGAGGTGGGCTCGGCCGGCATCGACCGGGTGCTGCGCAAGAGCGAGCACTTTGCGGCCTATCTGGGCAGCGAGGTAGAGGTCAAGCTCTACCGGGCCCGGGAGGGGAAAAAGGAATATGTGGGCCTGCTCCGGGGGTATGCCGACGGCAATGTCACCCTGGAGGAGGGCGACTGCACCGTCACATTTGAAAAGAAAGACATCGCACAGGTCCGCCTGTATGTGCGTTTTTAAAGGAGTAAAGAACAATGGCGACGAGAAAGAACGCAAAAGCACAGAAGAGCAACGAGCTGGACGCGACGGAATTTTTCGCCGCGATCCGTATGATCGAAGAGGAGAAGGGCATCCCCAAGGCCTATATGATCGAGAAGATCACCCAGGCTCTGGTCTCGGCCTATAAGCGGGACCACGAGGGCGTGGGCGATAACGTGACCGTGGACGCCAACGAAGAGCTGGGCACCGTGCGCATGTTCGTCAAGAAGGACGTGGTGGAAGAGGTGGATAACCCCTGCACCGAGATGAGCCTGGAGGAGGCCCGGGCCGCGCTGCCCCGGGCGCAGCTGGGCGACGTGCTGCGCATCGAGATCAAGCCCCGCAACTTTGGCCGGATCGCCGCCCAGACCGCCCGTCAGGTCATCATCCAGGGCATGCGTGAGGCCGAGCGCGGCATGATCTATGACGAGTTCAACTCCAAGGAGCATGAGATCCTCACCGGTCTCGTCACCCGCATCGATCCCCGCTCCGGCGCGGCCAGCCTGCGCATCGGCTCCGGCAACGAGAGCACCGAGGCCTATCTGGCGGTCAGCGAGCAGGTCAAGGGCGAGCCCCTCACCGAGGGCATGCGCCTGCGCGTCTATGTGGTGGAAGTGCGCCGCTCCACCAAGGGGCCCCAGGTCCTCCTCTCCCGGACCCATCCCGGTCTGGTCAAGCGCCTCTTTGAGATGGAAGTGCCCGAGATCTATGACGGCACGGTGGAGGTCAAGTCCATCGCCCGTGAGGCTGGCTCCCGCACGAAGCTGGCGGTCTGGTCCGCCGACCCCAACGTGGACGCCATCGGCGCCTGCGTGGGTCCCCGCGGCCAGCGCGTAAACAACATCGTGGAAGAGCTGGGCGGCGAAAAGGTGGACATCATCAAGTACAGCGAGGATCCCGCCGAGTACATCGCCGCGGCCCTCTCCCCCGCCGACGTCATCAGCGTCACCACGCTGGAGGAGGGGAAGAGCTGCCGGGTGGTGGTGCCCGACGATCAGCTCTCCCTGGCCATCGGCAAGGAGGGTCAGAACGCCCGTCTGGCCGCCAAGCTGACCGGCTATAAGATCGACATCAAGCCCCAGAGCGCCCCCGTGGAGGAGGAACTGCCTCAGGATGAGGAGGACTTCCTGGCCGACGAGGAAGTGCTGGAGAACGAGAGCGCCGAGAGCGACAGCGAGGAATAAGCGCGGCGGGCGGGGAGAGCTCTCCCCGCCCACGCCCAGAGAAAGGGGGCAATCCCTATGCCGAAGAAGATCCCCATGCGCCAGTGTCTGGGCTGCCGGGAGATGAAACCCAAGCGGGAGCTGATCCGGGTGGTCAAATCCCCGGAGAATGAGATCTCCCTGGATTTTAAGGGGAAGAAACCCGGACGGGGGGCCTATCTCTGTCCGGACAGCGCCTGCCTGGCCCGGGCCCGCAAGTCCAGGGCGCTGGAGCGGGCCTTTTCCACCCAGATCCCGGATGAGGTCTATGCCGGCCTGGAGGAGCAGATGCAGGAAGGGGCAAAGGATGAATAGCGTACTGCACCTGATCGGACTGGCCCGGAAGGCGGGCCGCCTGGCCGTGGGGGAGGACCCGGTAGGCGAGGCGGTCAAGAGCCGGGAGGGCAAGCTCCTGCTGGTGGCCTGCGACGCGGCGGAGAATACCATACGCCGGGCCGGACACATGGCCGAGAGCGGCACCGCGCCCTGCCTCACCGTCCCCTTCACCAAGGCGGAGCTGGGGCATACCGTGGGGCGCTCCAGCTGTGCGCTGCTGGCCTTCACGGATGTGGGGCTGGCCTGTGCCGCGGCGGAGAAGCTGGCCGCAGAGGACCCGGAGCAATACGGCGCTGCGGCCGAGCTGCTGCGTACCCGGGCCCGCCGGGCGCTGGAGCGGCAGAAGGAGCGGCGTACCCGGGAAAAGGAACGCCAGGCGGCCCGCAGCAAGCCCTGGGCCGCGCCGCCCAGAAAGAAAGAAGGATCGGCCGCCGGGAAGAAGTCCCGCAAGAGATCCGGCCCCAAGGGGGCCCCGCGCCGCCATGAGACATAAGCGCGGCATGAGAACGTATCAAACAACAACCGGACTTGTTCCAATCAGAAAGCATAGCGGTGTGCGCTGTGTTTTCTCGTTGGTACAAGTCCCACAGTGGAGGTGGCTTTATTTGCTGAACAACAAGTATCGTGTCCATGAGGTGGCCAAGGATTTTGGCAAGAATTCCAAAGAGATCGCTGATATCCTCACCGATTACGCCACCGCCCCCAAGAACCATATGCAGGTTCTGGAGGACGGTGAGCTGTCCGTTATTTTCGACTATCTGACCCAGCACAACCAGGTGGAGAGCGTGGAGTCCATCTACGCCGACGTCTACCATGAGCCCAAGGCGGCCGCCAAGCCGGCCCAGGCGGCTCCCCAGGGTGGTCAGAAGAGCGCGCAGAGCGCTCCCCGGCCCCAGAACAACCAGAAGCCCCAGAATACCGGCAGCCAGCAGCAGGCCCGTCCTGCCCAGCAGCAGCCTGCCCAGAAGAGCGGCCAGACCCAGCAGCCTGCCGCCCGTCCCGCCAGCCGCGTCCCCGAGAAGAAGATCGTGGACACCCGCAAGGGCGGCGATGTGAACCTGGATAAGTACGACGAGCGCCTGGAGGACCTGGCTGCCGGTAAGACCAAGCAGATGCAGGCCGGCAAGCAGAAGTTCCAGGGCCGCAACCAGCGCAAGGGCGGCTTCCAGGGCGGCAACAAGCGCCGCCAGGAGGAGCAGGAGAAGATGCGCCGGCTCCAGCTGGAGATCGCCAAGAAGACCCCGCTCACCGTCAAAATCCCCGATGAGATCGGCGTGGGCGAGCTGGCTTCCCGCATGAAGAAGACCGGCGCCGAGGTGGTCAAGACCCTGATGAAGAACGGCGTCATGGCCTCCCTGAGCGACGTCATCGACTTCGACACCGCCGCCATCATCGCCGAGGAGATGGGCTGCAAGGTGGAGAAGGAGGTCATCGTCACCATCGAGGAGCGCCTCATCGACACCGCCGAGGATAAGGAAGAGGATCTGCTCCCCCGCGCTCCCGTGGTGGTGGTCATGGGTCACGTCGACCACGGCAAGACCTCCCTGCTGGACTATATCCGCAACGCCAATGTGGCCTCCGGCGAGGCTGGCGGCATCACCCAGCACATCGGCGCTTACCAGGTCCAGGTGAACGGCCAGACCATCACCTTCCTGGATACCCCCGGCCACGAGGCCTTTACCGCCATGCGTGCCCGCGGCGCCATGGTCACGGACATCGCCATCCTGGTGGTGGCCGCCGACGACGGTATCATGCCCCAGACCGTGGAGTCCATCAACCACGCCAAGGCCGCCAAGATTCCCATCATCGTGGCCATCAACAAGATGGATAAGCCCGAGGCCAACCCCGACCGCATCAAGCAGCAGCTCACCGAGTATGAGCTGGTGCCCGAGGAGTGGGGCGGCGACACCATCATCTGCCCCATCTCCGCCAAGACCGGCGAGGGCATCGACAACCTGCTGGAGATGGTCAACCTGACCGCCGAGATGCAGGAGCTCAAGGCCAACCCCAACCGTTCCGCCCACGGCGCCGTCATCGAGGCCCGTCTGGACAAGGGCCGCGGCCCTGTGGCCACGCTACTGGTCCAGAACGGTACCCTGAAGCAGGGTGACGTCATCATCGCCGGCACCGCGGTGGGCCGTGTCCGCGCCATGACCAACGCCCGCGGCCAGAAGCTGACCGAGGCCGGCCCCTCCGTGCCCGTGGAGATCATCGGTATGGGCGAAGTGCCCGGCGCCGGCGACGACTTCCACGCCGTGGCCGACGAGCGCATGGCCCGCGAGCTGGTGGAGCAGCGCAAGCACGAGCAGAAGATGGCCGCCTCCGGCCCGGTGGGCCACAAGGTCTCCCTGGAGGATCTGTTCAGCCAGATCAAGCAGGGCGAGATGAAGGAGCTGCCCATCATCGTCAAGGCCGACGTGCAGGGCTCTGCCGAGGCCGTCAAGGCCAGCCTGGAGAAGATCTCCAACGACGAGGTCCGCGTCCGGGTCATCCACTGCGCGGTGGGCGCCATCAACGAGAGCGACGTCATGCTGGCCACCACTTCCGGGGCCATCATCGTGGGCTTCAACGTCCGCCCCGACGCCAACGCCAAGGATACCGCCGGCCGCAACGGCGTGGATATGCGGATGTACCGCGTGATCTACGACGCCATCGACGAGATCGAGGCCGCCATGAAGGGTATGCTGGCGCCCAAGTTCAAGGAAGTGGCGCTGGGCCAGGCCGAGGTCCGCGAGGTCTACAAGATCACCGGCGCGGGCATCGTGGCCGGCTGCTATGTCACCGAGGGCAAGGTGGAGCGCAAGGCCCAGATCCGTCTGGTCCGCGACGGCATCGTGGTCCACGAGGGCGCCATTGCCTCCCTCAAGCGCTTCAAGGACGACGCCAAGGAAGTGGCCCAGGGCTACGAGTGTGGTATTACCATCGAGAAGTACCAGGACATCAAGCAGGGCGACATCATCGAGTGCTTCCTGATGGAGCAGATCGAGGTATAAGATCCAGGCAGAGCCAAGGCTCTGTCCCATTCGGAACCAAATCAAACAGACCCGTTCCATCCCCAAGTCATTTGAGGAGGGGCGGGTCTGTATTACGTGATAGGAGAATCATATGGCAAGTAATCGCATCGGACGCATCAACGAGGAGATCCAGCGGGAGCTGGCGACCCTCATCCGCACGGTCAAGGACCCCCGGGTCCACGGGCTGGTGTCCATCACTGCGGTGGAGACCACCCCCGACCTGCGCTTTTCCAAGATCTACGTGAGCGTGCTGGACAAGAGCGACGTGAAGGAGGTCGTCAAGGGCCTCAAGTCAGCGGCCGGGTACCTGCGGCGGGAGCTGGGCTCCGCCCTCAAGCTGCGCTATACCCCGGAGCTCCAGTTCGTGGAGGACGACTCCATCGGACAGGGCGCCCATATCCTGAGCATGCTGCGCAATCCGGAGGTGGTCAAGCCGGCCAATCCGGCCAATGCCCACATTGACCTGGATGCCGAGGATGAGGAGTGAGCGCCATGACCTATCAGGAAGCGGCTGCCTGGCTGCGGCAGCATGACCGCTATCTCATTCTCACCCATAAGCGGCCGGACGGGGATACCATCGGCTGTGCCGCCGCCCTGTGCGCGGGGCTGCGCCGCCTGGGAAAGACCGCACACATCTGCCCCGGTACCGGGGAGACGCACCTCTTCACCCCCTATCTGGAGGGATACCTGGCCCCGGAGGACTATGAGGCGGAGACCGTAGTCTCCACCGACATTGCCGCCCGCAGCCTCTTCACCAGGGAAGGGGAGCGGTGGCTGGAGCGGGGGATCGACCTGGCCATCGACCACCACCCCTCCCAGGAGTTCTTCGCCCGGGAGATCTGCCTGGACGCCGGGCGGGCCGCCTGCGGCGAGCTCATCTACGACATCCTGCGGGAACTGGGCGAGATCACGCCGGAGATGGCGGTCCCCCTCTATGTGGCGGTTTCCACCGACACCGGCTGCTTCCAGTACGGCAACACCACCGCTGACACCCACCGGGTGGCGGCCGCCCTGATGGAGACTGGGATCGACGTCTTTGCCCTCAACAAGCGCCATTTCCGCACCAAGAGCTGGGCTCGGCTCCAGGTGGAGCGGCTCATCGTGGAGCGGATGCACCGGTACAAGGAGGGGCGCATCGCCGTGGCGCTCATCTCCCGCTCCCTGCTGGACGAGGCGGGGGCCACCGAGGAGGACCTGGAAGACATCGCCGCCTTCCTGGGCCAGATCGAGGGTGTGGAGACCTCGGTCACCATCCGGGAGCAGGAGGGCGGTACCTGCAAGCTCTCGGTGCGCACCAGCGGCGGGCTGAACGCCACCAAGGTGTGCGCTCTTCTGGGTGGCGGCGGACACGCTGCCGCTGCGGGCTGCACCGTCTCCGGTACGCTGGAGGAAGCAGAGAAGGCCATCCTGGATGCCATCGGGCAGGTGGCAAGCCATGGCTAACGGGATCATTGTCATCGATAAGCCCCAGGACTGGACCAGCCACGATGTGGTGGGGCGGTGCCGCCGCCTCTTCCACGAGCGGCGGGTGGGCCACGCGGGCACCCTGGACCCCATGGCCACCGGCGTGCTCCCTGTCTTTGTGGGGCGTGCCACCCGGGCGGTGGAGTTTGCCTCTGAATCCGGAAAGGAATATATCGCCGGATTAAAACTGGGAATTATCACCGATACCCAGGATACCACCGGGACTGTGCTGGAGCAGCGGCCCGTCCAGACTGGCCGGGAGCAGCTGGAGGAGGCCCTGGAGGTGTTCCGGGGCGAGATCCTCCAGATCCCTCCCATGTACTCCGCCCTCAAAGTGAAGGGGCAGAAGCTCTATGAGCTGGCCCGGAAGGGCGTGGAGGTGGAGCGCAAGCCCCGTCCGGTGACCATCCACGCCCTGGAGGTGCTGGAGCAGACCGGAGCGGACACCTATCTTCTGCGGGTGGCCTGCTCCAAGGGCACCTATGTCCGCACCCTCTGCCATGACCTGGGACAGAAGCTGGGCTGCGGTGGAGCCATGTGTTCCCTGCGCCGCACCTGGGCCGCCGGGTTTGGCCTGGAGAGCGCGGTCTCGCTGGAGGAGCTGGCCCAGGCTGCCGAGCGGGGAGAGGCCGAGTCCCTTCTGCGCCCGGTGGACTCCTACTTTTCCACCTATCCGGCCCTCACGGTGGATGCCCGGCGGGAAAAGGCCGCCCGGAACGGCGCGGCCTTCCCGCAGCAGGGAGCGGACGGAACCTACCGGGTCTATGGGCCGGAGGGAGACTTTCTGCTGCTGGGCCGGCTGCAGGATGGCTGTATGACCACGATCAAGAGCTTTTTTGAGGTGTGAGAGGAATGGAAGAGACAAGACGTGTGATCGCACTGGGCTTTTTTGACGGGGTCCACCGTGGGCATGGAGCACTGCTGCGCCGGGTGGGGGAGAAGGCGGCTGAGCTGGACGCAGTGCCGGCGGCTGTCACCTTTGACACCCATCCGGAGAACCTGATCCTCCGCAGTCCCCTGCCACTGCTCAGCTCCCCCCATGACCGGGCCGACCTGATGCAGCGGTACTATGGAATACGGGACGTTATCATTGCCCGCTTTGATGAGCGGATGATGCATATGCCCTGGCGGGAATTCATTACCGACTACCTGGTAAAGGAGCACGGAGCCGTCCATCTGGTGGCGGGGCATGACTTCCACTTCGGTTATAAAGGGGAGGGAAATCCTCAGCGCCTGCGGGAGACCTGTGAGGAGTTGGGGATCGGCTGCGACATTATCCCCAAAGTGGAGCAGGACGGCATTACGATCTCCTCCACCTACATCCGTACCCTGGTGGCCCAGGGCGAGATGGAACGGGCCAATGAATTTTTGGGCCATCCCCACACCCTGAGCAATACGGTAGCCCACGGAAAGCGGCTGGGAAGCACGCTGGGCTTTCCCACCGTGAACCTGTCCATACCCAAAGGGGTGTTGATTCCCGCCCACGGGGTATATGCCTGCCGGGCCTGCTTTTCCGATGGGAGCAGCCGTCTGGCGGTGACCAATGTGGGGACCCGTCCAACGGTAGATGACGGGGACCGGGTCAACGTGGAGGGATTCCTGCTGGATTTCAGCGGAGACCTGTACGGAAAGACCATTCGCATGGAGTTTTATAAGCGCCTGCGGGGGGAGCGGAAATTCCCCTCTCTGGAGGCGCTGCGGGAGGAAGTCATGCGCAACGCGGAGGAGACCCGTGCCTATTTTGCAAGTCTGGAACGCGGGAGCGGGGGATCGTAAATGCGCTATGGAAAGATCTACTACGGAGCGCTGGGCCTGGCGGCGGTACTGCTGCTGATCGGCCTGGTCATGGACGGTCCGCTGGCCATCTGGACCGGACTTGGAAAGATCGTGATGACGGAAAACGCCCTCATCACAGACTATATCCAGCTGGCCGGACCGGGCGCGGCCTTTGCCAACGCAGCGATTGTGGTACTCATCACTGCGGCGCTCTACCGGCTGTCGGGGGACCCCCTCAATGGCTCTTCCCTGGTGGGACTGGGCCTGATGGCGGGCTTTTCCCTCTTTGGAAAGAACTTTCTCAACATCTGGCCCATCCTTCTGGGGACCTGGCTCTATGCCAGGAGCCGGAAGGAGCCCTTTGCGAAATATATCTCGGTCTCACTGCTGGCCACCGCTCTGGCCCCCATGGTCAGCTATATTGCACTGGATAACGGTTTTGGCAATCTCTTCAGCGGGATCGTGGTGGGAATCGTGATCGGGTTCATTATGCCGCCCCTGTGCGCCTATACCTTCCGGATCCAGAACGGGATGAACCTCTACAACGTGGGGTTTGCCTGTGGCCTGCTGGCCATGCTCTTTGTGCCGGTGATGACGGCACTGGGCGCCGATCCCACCCTGAACTACCACTGGGCCGAGGGATATAATGTTCTCTTCGGCGGCCTGCTGGGAGCGGCATGTGTGGGCTTTGTTCTGGCGGGACTCTTCCTGTGCCACCGCCCCCCCTGGGCGGCCTGGGCCGGATACCGCCGGCTGCTCAAGACCAGCGGGCGGGCGCCCAGCGACTACCTGCGCATGTTCGGTATGGGTCCTGTCCTCATCAATATGGGCATCAACGGACTTATTGGACTGGCCTTTCTGCTGCTGCTGGGCGGCGATCTCAATGGGCCCACGCTGGGCGGCCTCTTTACCATCATGGGCTTCTCTGCCTTTGGTAAGCATGCGGGCAATATTATTCCGGTTATGGCCGGTGTGACGGCCGGGGGATTTTTCTTCCAGGGCGGGATGGAGAGCGGGTCTCTCCAACTGGCGGTGCTCTTCTGCACGGCTATGGCCCCCATTGCCGGGTATTTTGGCTGGCAGTACGGAGTCCTGGCCGGATTTCTCCACTCGGTGGTTGTACTCAGTACCGGCAGTCCGGTGGCCGGTATGAACCTCTATAACAATGGGTTCTCCGCCGGGCTGATCGCCATTGTCCTCTACCCCACCATCATTGCCATTGCCCGCCACCGCAAGGCGGTCATTCAGGAGGAGGACTACTTCGATACCTTTGAGCACGACGAACCGCAGCTGCCTGCGCCCAAGCACGGGGAGCTGAGCGAGGAGCGGGAGGGCTCCTGACCCAGTTCACCTCACATAGATGTAGAGACAGCGACCGGCCGGCCCTATTTCAGGGCCGGCCGGTCATTTTTTATTTCGGGGACTCAGACGGAGGCCTGCTCCGGAGCGGTGCAGGGGAAGAGCCGTTCGGGCAAAAAGGAGAGAAGGCGTCCAAAGAAGCGGGCGATCAGACCGACCAGAAGAGCGGCCAGAATGGTGCCCTCCCGCACGCCGTCCAGCCGGCGGCTGAGCAGCAGGGAGAGAAGCGCCGCAATAACAGTCATAGAGACATCAAAGGCTACCTTTGTATTGCCAAAATTGGTGTTCCAGGTGGTGCTCACCGCCCGGACAAAGGACTCACCGGGCAGCATGGCCACGTTGGCCAGGACCTCCAGATAGACGCCGAAGCCGAGCACCACGCACCCGACCAGGAGAAGAGCCGCGTGAATGGGATACCAGGCTGGAAGGGAGAGGTCCAGCAGGGCCATGGTCAGGTCAATAAAGGCGCCGAATGCTATGGAAATGGGGATTTGGAGCAGGTGTTCCAGCTGGAAGTTCCGGCGCAGGATGAGCAGCTGGAGCAGAATGAGCAGGAGGCTGAATACCACCGTAAAGGTGCCCAGTGTCCAGGGGAGGGACAGGCTGAGGACATAGGGGATGGAGGAGATGGGAGAAGTACCCAGATCAGCTCTGGTAATTAGGCTCACGCCCAGGGAGCTGAGAAACAGCCCCAGAAGAAAAATCAGATAGCGCTTTAGTTTTTCCATGTGAATCATTCCTTCTCTTCGCTCAGATTTTGATAAATGGCGTAAAAAACGCGGAGAAACGCACTGCGGTCCTCCGGCGAAATGCCGTGAAAGGTGTCCTCTTCCAGGGAGTCAAACATCTCCTGTACGCTGCCCTGGAGCGCACGCCCCCGGTCGGTGAGAAAAATATAGAAGCTCCTCCGGTTTCCGTGGAGCATTCTCCGCTCCACCATTCCACGCTCTTCCATGCGATTCAGAATCGAGGTCAGAGAGGCGGGTTCAATGTGGCAGGCAGTGGCGATCTCTTTTTGACTGGCGCCGTCATGGTCCCCCAGGTAGTCCAACACCTTGGGCTGACCCAGGGTGAGCCCGGTGTCCCGCAGGCCTGCCAGCAGTTTTTTGTGAAAGATAGCCTGGTTGGCCATGAGAAGATAGTGAAAGGAAGGCTGCAAGGAAACATCTCCTCCTCTAATATTAGAATTATAATAGTTAGAATTCTAATATTAAAGTATAGGATACAGATATGCCGTTTGTCAAGGGGAAAGTAAAAACAGACGCCGCAGCCTGCTGGCTGCGGCGTCTGTTCCAATGGTTGAATCAGCGCTTGTTGGAGCGTCTCCAAATGCCCATCTTGGCGGCATCGGAGATGAGCTGATCCCGGAAATCCGGGTGAGCAATGGAGATGATCTTCTCGGCGCGCTCCCAGGTGGAGGTGCCCTTCAGATTCACTTTGCCGTACTCGGTGACCAGGAAGTGGGTGTTGGCGCGTGTATCGGTGACGATGGAGCCGTTATCCAGCGTGGGCTTGATGCGGCTCTCCAGCTGACCGGTCTTTTTGTTCATGAAAGTGGAGGAGCAGCAGATGAAGCTCTTACCGCCCTTGGAGAGGTAGGCGCCCATCACAAAGTCCAGCTGACCGCCGGCGCCGCTGATGTGCTTGGTCCCGGCGCTCTCGGCGTTGACCTGGCCGAAGAGGTCCACATCCACCGCGTTGTTGATGGACATGAAGTTGTCCAGCTGGGCCACCACCCGCACGTCGTTGGTGTAGCTGACCGGAGCGGCCATGCAGGCGGGGTTGTCGTTGAGGTAGTCATACAGCTTCTGGCTGCCGGCGGCAAAGGCATAGGCCTGACGGAAGCGGTCAATGGACTTTTTGGCACCGGTCAGCTTGCCCGCCATGGCCATGTCCACAAAGCCGTCCACGTACATCTCGGTGTGGACGCCCAGGTCCTTCAGATCGGACTGAGCGATGAGGGAGCCCACCGCATTGGGCATGCCGCCGATGCCCAGCTGGAGGCAGGCGCCATTGGGGATCTCCTCCACAATGAGACGGGCGACCGCCTCATCCACCGGGGTGGCCGGGCCGCCGGCAGGCAGCTGGCCAATGGGGGATTCCTGCTCCACAATCATGGAGACCTGGTCTACGTGGATGCTGTTCTCCATACCGCCCAGGCAGCGGGGGATGTTGGGGTTGACCTCCACAATGATGATCTCCGAGCGCTCACAGACGGCCTGGAGATGGGAGGCACTGGGGCCGAAGGTAAAGTAACCCTGGCTGTCCATGGGAGAGACCTGGAACATGGCCACATGGATGGGAGCCACATTTTCCCGGTAGAAGCGGGGCAGCTCGGAATAGCGCATGGGAGCATAGAAGGTGGCGCCCTCGGCGATCATCTTGCGTTCCACACCGGACATATGCCAGGAATTCCAGGTAAAATGCTCCGCCACGTCGGGAACCGACATGATAGCGGGCTTGTGGAACAGGACGCCGCCGCGCACCTTGACATCATAGAGCTCCTGATAGCGGGCTGCCAGCGCCTGATCCAGAGCCTCGGGGGTAATGGCACACCAGCCGTAATCGATCCAGTCGCCCGACTGCACGACCTTGACCGCCTCTTCCGGCGTGGTCAGCTTGCTCTGATACTGCTCCCGATAATTCATCGTCTGACACCTCGTATTGTAAAATTTATATTGTTAGAATTTTAACAATCTAGTGGTACTATTATAGCACCTTTCCGACAAAGATACAAGTAGAAGAAGGGGAGAAAGTCAGAAGTTTTATCCAAAGAAAGACCCCCCGGCTTTTGCCGGGGGGTCAGTGCTTTTATGGATCAGTTGTCCAGCTCCTGGATGGCCTTGGCCGCCTCAATGGCCTTCTGCTGGGCCACAGGGGGCGCCTCCTCGTAGCGGACGAAGTGGAAGGTGAAGGAGCCGCGGCTCTGGGTGAGAGAGCGCAGGTCGATGGCATAGGTCATCATCTCGGCCATGGGGACCTCGGCCTCCACCACCTGATTGCCCTTGCCGTCGGGATTCATGCCCATGACACGGCCGCGGCGCTTGTTCAGGTCGCCAATGATGTCGCCCATGTAGCTGTCGGGAATGGTAACCTTCAGCTCGCCGATGGGCTCCAGAATGGTGGGATTGGCATCGGGGAGACCGGCCTTGTAGGCCAGCTGGGCCGCCGTCTTAAAGGCCATTTCGGAGGAGTCCACCGGGTGGTAGGATCCATCGTACAGGGTGGCCTTCAGGTTGACTACGGGATAGCCAGCCAGAACACCGTGCTGGACGGCCTCGCGCAGGCCCTTCTCCACGGCGGGGAAGTAGTTCTTGGGGACTGCGCCGCCGAAGACCTCCTCGCAGAACTCCAGCTCCTCCTGCTCGCCGGGCTCGAAGCGGATCTTGACATCGCCGAACTGGCCGTGGCCGCCGGACTGCTTCTTGTGGCGGCCCTGGACCTCCACCTTCTTGCGGATCTTCTCCCGGTAGGCCACACGGGGAATGGAGAGCTCAGCCTCGACGCTGAAGCGATTCTTCAGCTTGGAGAGGAGCACGTCCATCTGCATATCGCCGGTGCCGGAGACCACCATCTGGCGGGTCTCGGCGTTGTTGGACCAGTTGAAGGTCAGGTCCTCATCGTTCAGACGGGTGAGGCCGGCGGCGATCTTGTCCTCCTGGCCGCGGGTCTTGGGGGCAATGGCCACCGAGTAGCAGGGCTCGGGGAAGGGCAGGGCGGGGAATTTGACCACCTTGCGGGCATCACAGATGGTATCGCCGGTCTTGAGTGCCTCCATCTTGGAGATGGCGCCGATGTCGCCGCAGACCAGCTCCTTGACCTCTTCAGCCTTCTTGCCCTTCATGATATACAGGCGGCCCAGCTTGATGTTCTCACCGGTACGGGCATTCACCAGAGTCATATCGGGGGTCAGATTGCCGGACATCACCTTGACATAGGAGTACTTGCCGTACTGGTCAGAGGTGGTCTTGAAGACAAAGGCGCAGGGATAAGCGCGGTCGGAGAGGACATACTCCTCCAGCTCGCCGTCAGCGTTCTCCACCAGCTCAGCGGAGCCCTCCAGGGGATTGGGGATCAGATCCACCACGGTATCCAGCAGCATCAGAGTGCCCAGGCCCTGCACGGCAGAACCGCAGACCACCGGGAAGAGGGACAGGTCCCGCACGCCCTGGCGCAGGCCCTGGAGCATCTCGGCATAGGTGAAGTCCTCGCCGGAGAAATACTTGTCCATGAACTCCTCGCTGGTCTCAGCCACCGACTCCTTCAGCGCGTCATAGAGCTCATCCAGCACGGGGAGCTTATCCTCGGGGACCTCGATCTCCACGCGCTTGTCGCCCTGCATCTCATAGGCGCGCTTGTGGAGGACATCGATGATGCCGATGACCTTCTTGTTCTCGTCCCAGATGGGGGCGACAACGGGGGCCACGTTCTTGCCGAACCGCTCCCGCAGGGTAGCGAAGGCGGCGTTGTAGTCCGCGTTTTCCTCGTCGGTCTTGGAGATGTAGAGAATGCGGGGCATATGGCGCTCCTCGCAGTAGTTCCAGGCCTTCTCAGTACCCACGCTCAGGGGGCCGGCCTTGGAGGGGGTGACGATCACGGCGGCGCCGGAGACGCTCAGGGCCTCCATGACCTCGCCGGAGAAATCAAAATAACCGGGGGTGTCCAGTACGTTGATCTTACAGCCCTTATAGTCGACGGGGGCCACCGCCGTGGAGATGGAAACCTGACGGCGGATCTCTTCGGGATCAAAATCACAAACGGTGTTGCCATCGGCGGGGGAGCCCATCCGGATGGTGCCACCGGTCAAAAACAGCATGTTCTCGGCGAGGGTGGTCTTGCCGCTGGCGCCATGGCCCAGCAGGCAGATGTTGCGGATGTTTTGCGCGGAATAGCTCATATGGTTTCCTCTCCTTGCGTTCAAAATCGGAGCAGCCGTGCGTCCGATGGAGCGTCACAACTGACATTAGTCATTATAACTCAAAAACAACATACTGGCAACTGGAATTTTATCAAAATAATGCAAAACGCCGCAAAGCCATGGGAGACAAGCAAAAGCAGGTCTGTGCGATACGTGCACAGACCTGCTTTTGAGAGAAATTCAATTGTCGATTTTGTCACAGAGGGTGTGGACCGCAGAATCTTCCTGCTGGGCCTGGGCCTCCGATATCGTCTCAACGCGCATGGTCTCGGTTGCCGGGAGGACATAGTAGCACAGATAGGAAGTATCCCGGGCGGAGAGAAGGGGTTCTGCGCTCTCATAGCTGTGGAGATGAAATTCCAGTTCCTTCTCCGCGGTCATGCCTACGTAGATCAGTACGGCGCACCGCGGAGCGGGTTCCTCGGTCACAGGAATGGGCTGGAGCAGAAGAGCGGTTGTCTCCGACTCAGGCAGGGCACTTCGGGTAAAGGCGGCCTGTCCCCCCAATTCCTCTTCATAGATGAGCACAAGGGCCTCCTGAATGGTCTCCTGCAGCCCGTCCGAGGTACCAGAGTTGGTCTGGGCGCCATAGGAGGCGGGAGCGTCCTGGACCGGCCCATCTGCCTGAGGCTGTGACTTGGGAGCAGCCGGCAAAGAATCAAGTTCTTCGCTCCCGTAAAGGGCAGGCGCGGGAGCAGGAGTAGAGGCGGGAACGGATGTGGGGGAGGGCTCTGCCGAAGGGGGAGCGGAAGAAGCGCTTCCGTCCGGGATCGCCGCATATACCGAGGGCAGATCTTCCGACGTATCCTCCGTTGCCGGAGGGGTGGAAACAGGGGCAGAAACAGAGGGGAAGCCGGACCCATCGGGCAAAGAAGTGCTGATTGTGGAACGCTCCGTCTGGGGCGTGGGCGAAGGGGAGGAGAGGGTGCTCTCTCCGGGCAGCGCGGTGATCTGGGCCAGACCAATTCCGCCGGCCCCCAGGAGTACCAGAGCAAAGACCGCCGCCGAGGCGGCCCACTGCCGCCAGTGCCGGGGCAGACCGTGCCGCCGGGGCAGCGGGACCACCTTGGGCTCGGCGTGGATTTGATCCAGGATGCGCTGGGAGAGTCCCTCGGGGACCGGGGCATTCAGCAGCGGGAGCTGATCGTGGAGGGACTCCAGATCCGCACGGAGGGCCCGACAGGGGGCACAGATCTTCAGGTGCTCCTCCAGACGCACCGCCTCATCGGGCGCAAGGGGGCCGTCCAGAGAGGCGCTGATGAGCTCCAGAGCCTCGTCACAGGTGAGCATAGGGGTCCCTCCTTTCGGAATAGAGTAGGGTGATGGGGATTGTGTTCTTAAGGAGTAGACGAAGAAGCAGAGGAAAAGTTCCCGGTGGCAATGAGATATTTTCGCAGGGCCAGACGGGCCCGGGCGATGCGGGATTTGACGGTTCCCTCCTCTAGCCCCAGAAGCTGAGCGATCTCGGCATAGGAGAGCCCGTCCAGCTCCCGCAGGACCAGCACCCGGCGGTGCTCCTCCGAGAGGGAACGCAGCCCCGCGCGGATGAGCTCCTGGACCTCCCGGCGCTCGGCGCTCTGCTCCGGAGAGAAGCGCTCGTCGGGCACATCGGCCTGGCGGCCCTCCTCTTCGTCATCCAGAGAGACCGTCATGGAGAGGCCGCTGCGCCGCTTCTCCCGGCGGAGAAAGTCGATGCACAGATTGGAGGTCAGACGATAGAGCCAGGTGGAAAAGGAGCTCTCGCCCTGGAATTTACTGAGGCCCCGCCAGGCGTTGAGGAAGGCCTCCTGGGTGAGCTCGGCCGCGTCGTCCGGGTTGCGGGTCATGCGCAGGGCCAGGTTATAGATGCGGCTCTGATTCTGTTCCACCAGAAGGGCGAAGGCAGACTCGTCGCCCTGCCGGGCTAGTCTGACCAGTTCCTCTTCCGATTGCATGGACACACGCTCCCCTCCTTTCCCGGACGGAAGGAACACGCGTCAGCGCAGGTCCCGCTTGATGCCTTCCGTGACCTTGTAGATATCCTCCATGGTGGAGATTTTGGAGATCTGTTCCTTATAATAGCCCGCATAGGGCACGCCCTTGAGATACCAGGCATAGTGCCGCCGGGCCTCCAGACAGGCCACCTTCTCCCCCTTGTGGGCGGCATTGATCTCAAACTGACGGACCGCGGTATCGCACCGCTGGGCCAGCGGGGGGAGCGGGGGGATCTCCTCCCCGGCGAGCGCGGCGGCGCACTGCTGGAGGAGCCAGGGGTTACCGAATACACCTCGGCCCACCATGGCCATGTCCGCGCCGGTGTAGCGCAGGATGCGCACGGCGGCCTCCGGCGTAAAGACGTCTCCGTTGGCGATGACGGGGACGCTGACCGCCTCCTTGACCGCCCGGATATAGTCCCAGTTGGCCTCCCCGGCGTACATCTGCTTGCGGGTGCGCCCGTGGACGGCCACCGCCGCCGCGCCGGCCTGTTCCATCATGCGGGCAAACTCCACACAGTTGATGGAGCCCTTGTCCCAGCCCAGACGGAATTTGACGGTGACGGGCCGTCCGCCCGCGCCGCGAACCACGGCCTCCAGCACCCGGGCGGCCAGCTCCGGAGTGCGCATGAGCCCCGAGCCGTCCCCGCTCTGGGCCACCTTGGGGACCGGACAGCCCATGTTGATGTCGATGATCTGGGCGCCCGAGATCTCGGCGGCCAGTCCAGCGGCCTGTTCCATGCAGGCCGGGTCGCTGCCGAAGATCTGGGCGGCGGCGGGATGCTCGATCTCCCCCAGCTTGAGCAGGGGGATGGATTTTTTGTCCTGGTAGCAGAGCGCCTTGGAGCTGACCATCTCGGTGACGGTGTAGCAGCCGCTCAGCTCCCGGCAAACCGTGCGGAAACCCAGATCGGTGACGCCGGCCATGGGGGCCAGGACCAGTTTGGAAGGTATGGTGACGCTGCCAATGTTCAAAAGGATCCCTCTCTCAATCAAAACGATAGGTCTTTGGTGTCAGCCGCGTCACAGGGGCGGCCGACTCAATCCTTACTATCATAACATAAGGAGAAAAGGGGGGCAAGGGATGAATCCCGGGCGCGGGGGGCATACTCCTCCCAGGAGGTGATGCGGATGGACAGCGATATGCGGCCCTATCTCTGCTCGGTATGCGGATATGTCTACCAGGCCATGGCGGGAGACGCCGCCCGGGGCGTACCCCCGGGGACCGGGTTTCCCGATTTGCCGGAGGAGTGGGCCTGCCCCCGGTGCCACCAGGGGAAAGAATTGTTCGCACCGATGGAGACATAAGAGATTCAGCCCTTTGGACGGCGTTCCGATCAGGAGGAATGCCGTCCTTTTTGTGCGGATTTTTACCGATAAGCGAAAAAGAGACTGGGAAATGACCTGAAATAGCACAGGAAAAGTGGAGCGGGCAAACTTCTCTTCCCCATTCCGACGGCGTTTTTCCAAAAGCTGGGATATAATGACGGACACACGAAAGATGGCGGCAGGACCGCTGTGGACAGGGAGGAAACCGAAATGGCAGCAAAGGAGACGATCCGAACCCGGGCAGCCCGGGTCAGTGAGGAGATGCGGGAGACCGGACGCCTGGTGCTCCGTGCGCCCATTCTGGTGCGGGGCGCAGAGTGCGCTATGCGCTTCCTCCTGGGAAGCATTTTGGCGGGGGCGGGGATTTTTGGAAACTATGCGCCCTTTGGCCTGGGCATGGTGGCCGCGTCGGGCTCGGGTCTGGATGGATTCTGCGCCTTGCTGGGCGCCTGCATGGGGTATCTGCTCTTCCAGGGCTTTGTGGAGGGACTGCGCTATGCGGCGGCGGCCATACTGATCTTCTCGGTGGCCTTTGCCTTCTATGACATCGGTGCGTACCGCAAGGTGTGGTTTATGCCGGCCGCCGCCGCGCTGATGAATGGGATCACCGGGTTTATCTACCTCTCAGACCGGGGCTGGACGGCCGAGCACTTTATCTTTTTTGGGACCGAGGTACTGCTGGCGGGCGCGTCAGCCTACTTCTACCGCATCGCCTTCTCCCCCTGGACGGAGAACCGGGAGGAGGACGCCCTCACCATCCGGCAGACGGTGAGCCTGCTCATTCTGGCGGGAACGGTGCTGCTCACCCTGTCCAAGATCACACTGGGGGGAGACCTCTCCATCGGACGGCTGGCGGCCGCTCTGGCTGTGATGGTGTGTGCCTATGAGGGCGGCATCGGCGCCGGGGCCACCGTGGGGGTCAGTACCGGGATCGGGATGGATCTGGCGGCAGGAGGGGCGCCCTTTTACTCCATGGCCTATGCGCTCTCCGGGGTCATGGCGGGGGTCTTTCACCGCCAGGGACGGCTGTGTACCGCCCTGGCCTATGTCCTATCCAACGCCGTGGCCGTGCTTTGGACCTGGGGGAATGGAGCGCGCCTGTCGGTACTCTACGAGGTCTTTGCCGCGTCGGTGCTCTTTCTCCTCCTGCCGGAGCGGAGCCTGCGCCAGGTCCGGGCCCTGCTGGTCCGGGAGCCCCGCCGGGATACGGTGGACAAGGCCCGGGAGTATGCCAGAAAGCGCCTGGAGGGGACAGCCCGGGCCTTTCGGGAGCTCCACGATTCCCTGCGCAGCCGCTTTGACCACTCCGGCGGAAACGACGGAGATACGGCCATTATCTTTGACCGGGCCGCCAACCGGGTGTGCAAGACCTGTCCCCAGCAGATCATGTGCTGGCAGCGGTCCTATGTGGACACCTATAACGCCCTCAACGACGCCCTGCCCGCCATGCTGGAGCGGGGAAGGGGGGAGGGAAGCGACTTTCCCCTGCACTTTTCCAGCCGGTGCCAGCGGTTCGCACAGTTTCTCTCCGCGGCCAATGAGGAGCTTTCCGCTCTCTTTTACCGCCGGCAGTACCAAAACCGCCTGCGGGAGAGCCGGGGGGAGGTGTGCCGCCAGTATGCCGAGCTCTCGGCCGCCCTGGGCGCGGCGGCCAGCGAGCTCTCGGCGGAGCTCTCCCCCGATCCCCTCCGGGAGAGACGGCTGCGCCAGCATTTTACGGCAATGGGACTGGAGGCCGAGCCTGCGGTCTACTATGACGAGTCCGGACGGCTCCGGATCGAGATCGAGGGGGTAGGGCTTCAATCCCTCCGGCGGGGGGAGGCCGTCAAGCGCCTGGCTCAGCTGATGGATAAGCCCCTGCGTCTGGTGGAGGAGTGTCCGCCCCGCCATGACCGGGTGGTGCTGGCCGAGCGGGAGCCCTTTATGGCCATGGCGGGCGTGGCTGCCCGGAAAAAAGACGGGGAGACCGTGTCGGGAGACACGGGCGCCTGGTTCAAGCAGGAGGACGGGAGTCTCTTTGTGCTCCTGTGCGACGGCATGGGCTCGGGACCCTCCGCCCACCGGGAGAGCAGCGAGGCCGTGCGTCTGTTGGAGCAGTTTCTGCGGGCTGGTGTGCCGCCGGAGGAGGCCCTGCGCACCCTATCGGGGGCATTGGCCCTCCAGGGAGAGGAGACGGGGGGCTTTACCACCATCGACCTGATGCGGGTGGACCTCTTTACCGGTGCGACGGCAGTCTACAAATACGGTGCGGCCCCCACCTATGTGAAAAAGGGGAACACCGTGCAGCGCATTACAGGCAGTACACTGCCCGCCGGGCTCTCCCCAGTCCAGGGAGCGGCCCCCGATGTGAGCCGCTTCTCCCTGGAGCCAGGGGACTGCGTGCTGATGGTCTCCGACGGCGTGGCCGGCGGGGAGGGGGATGTGTGGCTCCGGGAGCGGCTGCGCTCCTTCCAGGGGGAGAGCCCCAAGGAGCTGGCCCGCATCCTGATCGAGGAGGGACAGCGGCGGGTGGGGAGCGGAGATGACCGCACCGCCATCCTCCTGCGTCTGGAGCGGCGGACGGAGTAGTGTGCCCACAGAAAATCCCACTTGACAGGGAAGGGACGGGTGTGGTAACTTTATTAAGTAATTAAGAAAATACTTAATAAAAGGAGATGGGGAAATGCCGTCGAAGCGAGTGGCCCGGGTGGGCCGTGGCTGTGTGGCCTGCGGAAGCTGTGTGAAGGTCTGCCCAGTGGGGGCCATCCAGGTATGGAAGGGCGTGGAGGCCCGGGTGGACGGGAACCGCTGCGTGGGCTGTGCCCGCTGTGCCGGGGAGTGTCCCGCAGGGGTCATCGATGTAAAGGCACGGGAGGAACTGGCATGAGACAGAAGCGGCACTGGTACGACTACCTCTGGATCGTGACCCCCATTTATCTGGGGCTGGGCATGTTCAACATCCTCTTTGCCTGGCTGGGCATGATCTTTTTTAGCCTCCCCCTGCTCATCTCCATCTTTGGCGGGGGAAAGCTCTATTGCAACCGCTTCTGTGACCGGGGGCAGTTCCTCAGCCTGCTGGGCAGCCGGCTCAAGCTCTCCCGCAACCGGCCTCTGCCCCGGTGGATGAAGCATCCGGCCTTCCGCTATGGATTTTTGGTGTTTTTCCTGGCGATGTTCTCCAACATGCTCTATGTGACCTGGCTGGTATGGGCGGGAAACCGGGCGCTGGGAACCAGCATCAAGCTGCTGTGGACCTTCCGCGTGCCCTGGGCCTGGGCCTATCCGGTGGAGGTGACCCCCTGGGTGGCCCAATTTGCCTTCGGATTTTACAGCCTCATGCTCACCTCCACGCTGATCGGCCTGGTGGTGATGGCCTTCTATAAGCCCAGAGGGTGGTGCGTCTTCTGCCCCATGGGGACCATGACCCAGCTCATCTCCCGCCTGCGGGCGGGCCGTCCGACAGAGGCTGGCTGCGGCGGAAGCTGTGCCTCCTGCACGGCCTGCACCCTCTCCCGGGGAACGGAACAGGAGGGAGAATGATGGGACTGGAGGAACACGCCCGCCAGGTAGCCGATCTGCTGCGGCTGCTGGCCAATGAAAACCGTCTTCTCCTGGTCTGTGCCCTGCTGGAGGGACCCAAGGGGGTGGGGGAGCTGGCTGCGGTGGTGCCGGGGATCACCCGGCCAGCCCTCTCCCAGCACCTTCACGCCCTGCGGGGAGCGGGACTGCTGCGGGATGAGAAGCGGGGACAGTTTGTGACCTATTCCCTGGCCGACCCCCGCCTGCGGGAGGTATTGGCCGTACTGAAACGGGAATACTGTCCCGATCCCTGAGGACCCTTTGCGTGGGGCCTATTTTGTGATAGACTATGAGGTACAGAGCGTGCCGGCCGGACTTGAGCCTTGTCGTTCAAGTCCGGCCGGTATTTTTGTCTATGATTTTTATGTTTTGTATTCATATACAGGCGAGCGCAGAGGATGACAGATATGAAGAAACTTGTGGTTGGCATATTGGCCCACGTGGACGCGGGCAAGACCACCCTCTCAGAGGGGATGCTCTACGTCAGTGGAGCGGTACGCAAACTGGGCCGGGTAGACCATCAGAACGCTTTTCTGGATACCGACGCCCTGGAGCGGCAGCGGGGCATTACCATCTTCTCCAAGCAGGCGGTCTTCACCCTGCCTACCGTGGAGGTGACCCTGCTGGACACCCCGGGCCATGTGGATTTTTCCAGCGAGATGGAGCGCACCCTCCAGGTGCTGGACTGTGCCATTCTGGTCATCAGCGGAACCGACGGGGTACAGGGCCATACCCAGACCCTGTGGAAGCTGCTGGAGCGCTACCATATCCCCACCCTGCTCTTTGTCAACAAGATGGACCTGGACGGAGCCGACCGGGCGGGCTGCCTGGCCCAGCTCCGGGAGCGGCTGCACGACGGCTGTGTGGACTTTACCCAGGAGCGGGAGGGGGAGACCCTCCAGGAGCAGGTCGCCATGTGCGAGGAGGCCACCCTGGAGCGCTATCTGGAGACCGGAACCGTGGAGGACGGGGACATCCGTCACCTGATCCGGGAGCGCAGGCTCTTTCCCTGCTGGTTTGGCTCGGCCCTCCGGCTGGAAGGGGTGGAGGCCTTCCTGGAGGGCCTGGAGCGCTATGCGCCTATCCCCGACTATCCGGCGGACTTTGGGGCCCAGGTCTATAAGATCGGCCGGGACGCCCAGGGGGGGCGTCTCACCTATCTGAAGGTCACGGGAGGCAGCCTGAAGGTCAAGGATCTACTCTCGGGCGGAACGGGCGACGCCGGAGAGGAGGCCCCGTGGGAGGAGAAGGTGGACCGGATCCGCATCTACTCTGGTGAGCGCTTTCAGACGACCGACCGGGCCGAGGCGGGGACGGTGTGCGCCGTCACCGGGCTTACCCATACCCGGGCGGGGGAGAGTCTGGGGAGCGCCCGGCCCATGCAGCTTCCCATGCTGGAGCCGGTACTCACCTACCGGCTCAACCTGCCCGAGGGTGCCGATCCCCACACCGCCCTGCGGCGGCTGCGGGAGCTGGAGGAGGAGGACCCCCAGCTCCACATCCTCTGGAACGAATCCCTGCGGGAGATCCACCTTCAGCTCATGGGAGAGGTCCAGCTGGAGATCCTGCGCGCCATCATCGAGGAGCGGTTTGGGCTCTCGGTGACCTTTGACACGGGGAGCATCCTCTACAAAGAGACCATTGCCGCCCCGGTGGAGGGAGTGGGGCACTTTGAGCCCCTGCGCCATTACGCCGAAGTCCATCTGCTGCTGGAGCCCGGCCCACGGGGGAGCGGCATGTGCTTTGCCACTGCGTGCAGCGAGGACATGCTGGACCGCAACTGGCAGCGTCTGGTGCTCACCCATCTGGCCGAGCGGGTCCATCTGGGGGTTTTGACCGGCTCTCCGATCACCGATATGAAGATCACCCTGGTGGCGGGCCGGTCCCATGCCAAGCACACCGAGGGAGGCGACTTCCGCCAGGCCACCTACCGGGCGGTGCGCCAGGGCCTCATGGAGGCCGAGAGCATTCTGCTGGAGCCCTGGTACGACGTGCGCCTGGAAGTGCCGGCGGCCCAGGTGGGACGGGCCATGTCGGACCTCCAGCGGAGAGGGGGAACCATGGAGCCCCCGGAGACCGTGGGAGAGTATGCCGTCCTGACCGGGCGGGCGCCGGTGGCCGGAATGCGGGACTATGCCGCCGAGGTGGCCGCCTATACCAGGGGCCAGGGCCGTCTCTTCTGCACCCTGAGCGGCTATGAGCCCTGCCACAACGCCCAGCAGGTAGTGGAGGAGATGGGCTATGACCCGGAGCGGGATGTGGAACACACCCCGGACTCTGTTTTCTGTACGCATGGTGCGGGATATGTGGTAAAATGGGATCAAGTAAAGGCCCAGATGCATGTGGAGAGCGGACTCATGCGGAGAGAGGAGGAGCCGGAGATATCCGAGAGCCAACCCCGGCGGGAGGCGCGGTATACCGGCTCTCTTGCGGAGGATGCGGAGCTCCAGGCCATCTATGAGCGGACCTACGGAAAGGTGGAGCGGGATGCCTTCCGGCCCCAGCCCAAGGCCCCTGCCCGCACCAGCCTGGATGAGAGCCGGTATAATGTCCGCACTCAGAACCGGGGACCGGAGTATCTGCTGGTGGACGGGTACAACATCATCCACGCCTGGGACGAGCTCAAGGAGCTGGCCCGGGCGGACCTGTCTGCCGCCCGGAAAGCGCTGATGGATATTCTGAGCAACTACCAGGGCTTCCGAAAGTGTGAGGTCATCGTGGTCTTTGACGCCTACAAGGTCAAGGGGAATCCCGGCAGTGTGTCCAAGTATCACAACATCCATGTGGTGTACACGAAAGAGGCGGAGACGGCGGACAACTATATCGAAAAGGTCACCTATGAGCTGGGGCGGAAATACCAGGTCCGGGTGGCCACCTCCGACGGTGTGGAACAGCTCATCATCCTGGGACACGGAGCCCTGCGTGTCTCGGCCCGGATGTTCCGCATGGAGATCGAACAGGCGGAGGGACAGATCGCCGATCTCATCGCACAAAACAACCGAAAGAACCGGAAGCTGGATCAGCTCCAGTACCGTCTCGGTGGAGAACAGAAGGCATAGAGAGGACGAACAGAAGGCCATCCTATGGATTAAGCCGCAAAACATCGGTATTGACTCATACCGATGTTTTGCGGCTCTTTGTTTGGAACGAAACCGAAACGCAATGAAACAATACGATACAAAATAGTTCAATGCGTTCGAAAGAGAAACGATTTGAAACAGAGGCTGTAGAAGGGCGCTTTGTATAAGCCCCCGTACCGCAGAGGAGAGTCTCTGTGATACGGAGGCAATTTTTTATCCCAATGCGTGGAAGAGATCCCCGAAGATCATGTCCCGGTGACAGTAAGTGGCGGTGCGCATCCGATGGCGTCCCCGGGGCGTGTGGTCCCAGGTCAGGTCGTTGTTCAGCGTGGGGGCCTCGGTCTCCAGCGTGAGGACCCAGTTGGGATTTTTCAGGAAGGCGATGGTGGAGATATCCCAGATGACCCGGCTCCAGGCCACATACTGGGTGGGGAACTGGGAGAGATATGCGTCGCTCTGATCGGACTGTCCCTTGAGATAGCCCTGACGGTTGAGGTCCATGAGCGCAATGGAGGCCTCCGGCTTCTGGAAGGCGTCCAGACAGTTCTGAGCCAGATAGCGGCCGATCTCGCTGCGCTCCCAGAGGCGGCAGCGCAGCTCGTCCTCTGTAGTGGTGAGGAGAGAGGCCACGCCCATGCAGGGGATGTGGACCAGGGGAACGCCGCTGTCCAGGACCACCTGAACGGCCCGGACATCCTGATAGAGGTTATACTCAAAGCCGTGTCCAAAGGAGAGAGGCTGTCCTCCCAGCCAGACCACCACCAGCTTGCGGGCGATCTCGGGGGCCATCAGGAGGGCGGAGGCCACGTTGGTCAGTGCAGCAATGGCGGCCACATAGAGCGGCTCCTCGCTTTCCGTAGCACGGCGGATCAAATCCCGGGCGGCGTCGCTCTCGATGGCTCCCTCCGCAGGGAGATAGCCGGGGGAGCCCCGGAAGACCCGCCCGGAGGAGTCTTCCTTCAGCAGCGAAAAGAGCTTGAGGATCTCCTGATAGCTCTGCTCCATACCGTGGGCCGGGCCGTCCGCGGCGCCGTGCAGGGCGCTGGCCAGCTTGCTCTCCTCACTTTCGCCCAGGGGAGAGGGACCGTGGGAGAAGGGCGCGGCATAGACTGCCTCCACCGAAAAGCGCTCCTTGGAGCGCAGCGCCCAGGCAATGGCGAACTGGTCATCTACCTCATTTTTGGCGTCAGTGTCAATGACCAGACGCAGCTTCCCGGTGGGAATGGTCAGTCTGGATCGGATTTCTTCTTGTGTCAGCGGCTGATACATACCATATGCTCCTTTCAGATGGCGGAGGATTTCGAGGGGACCAGTGCCGTGAGTGCGTCGTCTACCTGCTGTGCATGGGGGATGGAGGGGGCGGCGCCCGGCCGGGCGACGGCCAGAGCGGCTGCCATGCTGGCCCGGGTCAGGGCCTGAGCATGACTGAGTCCCATGCAGACCGACGCAAAGAAATAGCCGGTGAAGGTATCGCCGGCCGCCGTGCTGTCCACGGCCTCCACGGGAAAGACGGCCTGGCGGAGGAGACCCTGCTCACTGGCACAGAGAGAGCCGTTGTCGCCCAGGGTAAGAACGACCTGCATACCCGGCCAGCGGCGGCGCAGAACCTGGCAAATGTCCTGAGGCTCCTGCTCACCGGTGAGTCCGGCGCCCTCGATCTCATTGAGAATGAGCCAGGAGACACCGCTGAGATCGGTATGCAAGAGGGCATCATCCAGCGGGGAGGGATTGAGGACCACCTGCATACCACGCTCCCGGCCCTGGGCGATCAGGTAGGGGAGGCAGGAGATCTCATTTTGCAGAAAGAGCCAGTCTCCGGGGGCAAAATGCGCCAGAACTGCGTCCACTTCCTCCCGGGAGATGGACTGGTTGGCGCCGCCGTAGAGCAGGATGCAGTTCTGCCCCAGCGGGTCCACCTGTATGATGGCATGCCCGGTGGGCAGGGTGGAGTCCTGGTGGACGAGAGAGACATCTACCCCGCTCTCAGAGAGCTCCCGCAGGAGAAAGGTGCCGTCGCTGCCGATCTTTCCCGCGTGCCATACGGGCAGACCGGCCCGGGCCAGGGCAATGCTCTGGTTGAGTCCCTTTCCGCCTCCGGCGGTCTTCATCTCCAGGGACGCCAGCGTCTCGCCCGCACGGACAAAATGGGGCACGATGTAGGAGCGGTCGATGTTGAGAGAACCGAAATTAAGTACCTTCATGCAGATGAACCTCCATGCGTTGCGGATCAAGGGAGTTGTCTTGTCCTTTCAACAGGGCTGTGGTAAAATATGTACTACTAAACAAAGATGCGGGAGGAAGTGAGAGAAATGGCGGTGACGCTGCGGGATGTGGCGCGGCTTGCGGGGGTTTCCCCCGGGGCGGTGTCTCAGGTGCTCAACGGAAAACCCCACCGGATCTCTCCCGAGACCTGCGAGCAGATCCGGCAGGCCGCGGCACAGCTGCGCTATGTCCCCAACCAGAATGCAGTGACTCTGGTGACCGGGCAGAGCCAGGCGATGGGCGTGGTGATTCCGGACATCCGGAACCTCTTTTTTGCCGAGCTGGTCAGCGGCGTGGAAGCAGTGGCGCTGGAGGCGGGGTGGAATATTGTCATCACCTCGTCCAGCGACAAAAGTGCGCTGGCCCTGGCTAATTTCCGGACGCTGGCGGCCCGGGATGTAGGGGCGATTCTTCTGGTCCCGGCCAGCGATGCGGATGAGACGCTGGCCATGGAGTACCGTCAGGCCATCCGGGATTATGGCCGCCCTGTGGTCCAGGTGGACCGGATCATTCCGGATCTTGGCGTGAGTCTGACCGCCATCCACCAGAGGCGGGGAGCCAAATTGGCCATGGAGCACCTGCTGGATCTGGGACACCGCCGGGTGGCCTGCGTATTGGGCCCCACCAATACCTGTGCGCCCCGGCTGAGCGGGGTGCAGGAGGCCTGCGCCCAGCGGGGGATCGCTCTGCGGGAGAGAGACCTCTACCCGGGGGCCTATACGATGGAGAGCGGGTATGCCGTGGCCGACGCCATTTTGGAGGGGGACTACACGGCGGTATTCTGCTTCAACGATATGATGGCCTATGGATTTTACAAGCGGTGCCGGGAGCGGGGGATCTCCATCCCTCACGATCTGTCTGTAATGGGCTTCGACGGAGTGCTCTTCTCCGACTATCTGGAGAAACCCCTCAGCACGGTGTGGCAGCCTGCCCGTCAGCTGGGTGTGGAGGCCGCCCGGCAGGCCTTCCGGGAACTGGAGTGTCCGGAAGAGGCGGGGAAGTGTACTCTGCTGGAGCCGCAGCTCCAGATCCGGGAGAGCACTGTGCCGCCGGCGGCCGGAGCCGTCTGTCAGGAAACATAAACGGGCATCCGTCTCAGGGACGGATGCCCGTTTTTTCTGTGGTCATCCGACCGGCTTGGCCGCAGGCTGGTTCTGTGTTTTCCGACGTTTATGATTGCTTCTGCGGTACTGCCGTACCGAGAAGAGAATCAGGCCCACCAGGGTAACACAGTAGGGGATGGTGCGTACCAGATCGGCCGGCCAGCCCAGCACGCCGGCGGCGTTGGAGAAGGCGTCGGCCGCGCCGAAGAGGAGCGAGGTAAGGGCGGTACCGATGGGGTGGGAGCAGCCCATGGCCTCGGCGGCGATGGCAATCCATCCACGGCCGGCCACCATGTCCCGGGAGAACCAGGAGACATAGCCCATGGACATGAAGGCGCCGCCCAGGCTGGCCAGGAAACCGGAGATGAGCAGGGCAACGGCCTGCACCCGCATGACATGGATACCCACCGACTCGGCGGCATGGGCATCCTCACCCACCGCGCGGAGATGGAAGCCCAGAGGGGTGCGCTTGAGCAGGATGTACACGGCGATGACCGAGAGGAAGGCGAGGTAGGTCAGGATATTGTGTCCGGAGAGGATCTCACCCACCACCGGAATCTGGTCCAGGAGCGGGATCTTTACCTGGGGCAGAACGCCGCTGGGTACCGAGGCGGAGGTGCCCTTGTCGTGGCAGAAGAGATACAGGGCGAACACGGTGCCGCCGGAGGCAAGGGAGTTGATGGCGATGCCGCCCAGAATCACATTGGTGCGGTAGTACAGGGTGAAAAAGGCCAGAATACCGGCGCACAGCAGACCGGAGAGAATGGCACACAGCAGGCCGATCCACGCGCTGGAGGAGAGTGCGGAGGTCATCATACCCACAAAGGCGGCGATGAGCATAATGCCTTCCAGGGCGATGTTGGGAATGCCTGCGGTGTTGGCCACCACCATGCCCATGGCCGCAAAGACAATGGGCGTGGTCACACGCAGGATAGAATAGAAGAAACTGGGTGTGAGAATCACATTAAGCAGCGCGTCCATGCTTGACCCCCTTTTCAATCCACTTCTGACGATAGGTATGGAGGAACCGCTCGGCGGAGACCAGGAGAATGATCAGCGCCTGAAGGATGGAGACCATCTCAGTGGGCACGTCGGAGAGTCGGGCCACCATGTCGGCGCCTACCCGGAGATAGGCCACGAACAGGGCCGAGAGCACCACGCCCAAGGGGTGGTTTCCGCCCATCATGGCGATCATGGCTCCGTCAAATCCGTAGCCGGGCAGAGCGGTCCACTCAAAGCGCTGGTGCAGGCCGATGGTCTCCACTGCGCCGCCCATGCCGGCCAGCACGCCCGAGACCAAGTGGGCCATGATGATCACTTTGGCGGTGTTGATGCCCGAATAGCGGGCAAAGTCCCGGTTGATACCGGTCATACGGATCTCATAGCCCCACTTGGTGCGGTAGAGGAAGAGATAGGTGAGGAGCACGCAGGCCAGGGCGATGATCAGGCCAAAATGGATCCGGGTGCCGGGGACGATCTTGGGAAGAAGGGCGGTCTCGGCAAACTTATAGGAGATCTGGTTGCCGGTCTCCGGATCCCGCATAAAGTTGGTGAGGATCCACAGGCCGACGCCCAACAGAATGTTGTTGAGCATGAGGGAGGTCACCAGCTCGCTGGCATTGAATTTGGCCCGGAGTACGCCGGGAATGGCCATCACGGCCGCGCCGATCACGCCGCCCAGAATCACGATGACCAGAGGGTGGATCCCGGCGGGCATGGAGTAGAAAATGGCCACCAGGGAGACCACGGCACCCGAGATGTAGTAGATACCCTCAGCGCCCAGGTTGAAGAGGCTGGCCTGGAACACCACCGCCATGGCAAGGCCCGAGAAGATGAGGGGGATGGCGGCCTCTACGATGTTGCCCAGGTGACGCTTGGAGTCAAAGGGTCCCACGGTGAAGATCCGGATGGCCTCCAGAGGGGTATCGCTGATGAGGAAAATGATCACATAGGCCGCCGCCAGCGCGATGAGCAGGGAGACGGCGGTGCGGAGCAGTTGGAAGCTTCGTTCCCGGTTCATTTTGTCACCTCCTGGATGCGTTCCGGGGCGTGCCGCTGGAGACCCAGCATGCACAGGCCCAATTCTTCTTCGGTCACGGCGGAGACATCGGGGAAATAGGCCACGATCCGTCCGTCATACAGGACCACCACCGCGTCAGAGAGCTTCATGACTTCAGCCAGGTCCGCCGAGATGAGCAGGACGGCGCTTCCGCTGTCCCGGAGGGAGAGAATCTTCTGGTGGATGATACGGGCCGCGCCGATGTCCACGCCGCGGGTGGGCTGTTCGGCGATGAGCACGCTGGGCTGACCGCTGCACTCCCGGGCCACGACCACCTTCTGCATATTGCCGCCGGAGAGCATGGAGATCTTGGAGGCACCACTGCCGCACTTGATCTCGTAGTCGGCAATGCTCTGACGGGTAAAGGCGTCGATCTGCTCATTGGAGAGCAGGCCCGCGGGGCCGGAGACCGGGGCGCGATAATAGGAGCAGGAGATCAGATTCTCCCGGATAGAGGCTCCGGCCGCCGCACCCTGGCGCAGCCGGTCCTCGGGAATGTAGCCGAGGCCACCTTCCCGCAGGGCACGCACCTTCTGGCGGGAGATGTCCATGCCGTTGATCTCCACACGGCCCTGCTCCAGCTCCCGGGCGCGGGTGAGCAGCTCCACCAGCTCCACCTGGCCGTTGCCCTGGACGCCGGCCACACCCAGCACCGTGCCCGCGTGGACAGCAAAGCTGACGTCGTCCAGAACGGGGACCTGGGCGCCGCCGTAGTAGGAGAGGTGCTCGGCCCGGATCAGGACCTCGCCAGGGGTACAGGGGGCTTTTTCCAGCTCCCCGCCGCCCTCCCAGCCTACGATCTTGGCGGAGAGCTCTTCCTCGGTCAGCTCATCGGTGTCGTAGACGCCCACGCTGCGGCCGTTGCGCATGACCGTGACCCGGTTGGAGATGGCCTTGACCTCCCGCAGCTTGTGGGAGATGAAGATGATGGTGTGTCCCAGGTCCTTGAGCACGTTGAGCTCGGCAAAGAGCTGGTCGGTCTCCTGGGGGGTAAGCACGGCGGTGGGCTCGTCCAGGATCAGGATACGGGCGCCGCGGGCCAGCGCCTTGAGGATCTCCACCTTCTGCTTGATGCCCACCGGGAGAGTGCCCACCACGGCGGTGGGGTCGATATCAAAGTGATATTTTTCACCCAGCTCCCGGGCAAAGTCGTTGACCTTGGCCGAGTCCACAAAGAGCCCCTTTTTGGGCTCGATGCCCAGAGCGATGTTCTGGGCCACGGTGAAGGAGTTGACCAGCATGAAATGCTGATGGACCATGCCGATGCCATGAGAAATGGCATCCTCCGAGGAGTTCATCTCCAGAGGAGCTCCCTCCAGGGTGATGGTGCCGGAGGAGGGCTTCTCCATCCCGAAGAGGATCTTCATCAGCGTGGTCTTACCAGCGCCGTTTTCGCCCACCAGCGCATGGATCTCACCGCGCTTGAGGTTAAAGTTTACATCCTCGTTGGCGACAATGCCGTTGCCGTAGATCTTGGATATATGCTCCATGTTCAATACATACTCTTCCTGCACGGGAACACCTCCTGTTTGGTAAGGCCGCCGCCTGCTCCGGCGGGAACAGGCGGCGGGAAAAGGATCCGGTCTGGAACGGGGAGGATCAGGGCTTGGCAGCCTGACGGATCTGCTCCACTTCCTCGGTGGACATGCCCACGGTATCCAGCGGGGTCACCTCGCCGGAGATGACCTTCTGCCACTCGGCGTCCACATAGTCGCGGCTCTCCTGGGAGAGGAGCTTCTCATAGAATTCGTTCTTGGCGATGGTCACGCCGTTTTCCTTCAGGCCCAGCATCTCGTTGGTGCCCCAGGGAATCTCACCATTCAGGAAACGCTCCACCGCGTCACAGGTGTACTGGGGAATGTTTTTGATGGAGGAGGTGATGATGAGGCTGGCGGCCTCGGGATCGCTGTCCTTGAGGCTCATAGCCTGGTCGGTATCCACGCCGATGGCAAAGCGGGGCTCGCCCTTGGCAGTGAACTCCTTGGCGGCGTCAAACACGCCCAGGCCGGAGGCACCGGCGGCGGTGTAGATGATCTGGGTATCCTGGTACATGATCAGGGCATTTTCCTTGGCCTTGCTGGGATCAGTAAAGCTGCCGACGTAGGAATAGGCCACCTTGATGTCGGGGTTGACGTGCTGGGCACCATCGATGTAGCCGATGAGGAACTCGTTGATGCCGGGGATGTCCAGACCGCCTACAAAGCCGATCTGGTTGACACCCAGCTCCTCGGCCTTCTTGGCGGCGACCATGCCAGAGAGGAAGCTCATCTCGCCCATCTTGGCCAGCATGGCATACACGTTGTCGGGCACATCGGTCATCGTGGCGTCCACGTTGATGAAGAGCTGCTCGGGGAACTCCTCGGCCACCTGGATCAGAGTGTCGTTGACGGAGTCGGACACGGTGAGGATCAGGTCATAGGAGCCATCTTCACAGTAGTCCACAAAGGTGGGGTACCACTTGGTCTGGTCGGTGCCCATCTCCACGGTCTTGACCTGGGCGCCCAGCTCGCTCTGGATCAGGTCCATGGCGGAGTTGGTGGCGTCAAAGAAGGACTTGTCGCCCAGCAGGCCGGGGACCAGCAGAACGAGGTTCAGAGACTCGCCGTTCTTGGGAGTGTAGGAGCCGGTCTGAGCGGTGGGAGCGGGGGTAGCGGAGCTGGTGCCGCCGGTCTGAGCGGGATCGCGGGTGCTGCACGCAGCCAGGCCCAGACCCATGGTGACAGCCAGGGTGAGGGCGATGAGAGACTTCCATACTTTCATGATGTACCTCCAGATTCTTCCTTTGTTTTTATGAACAGCGGCGGTGAGCCGCTGCGGCATATGAGAGGAGCTCAGCGCTTCATCAGCGCGACGGTACGCCGGGCCAGGTCCGAGATGGACGCCTCAGGATACCCATGCACACCAGTCTGGAGCCGGTCCGCCAGCGGCTCGACCCACTGGGCGGGGAGCGCCTTGGCGCCCAGCAGAACGCCCAGGACGGAACCGGCCGTAGCGGCGTTGCAGTCGGTGTCAAAACCGCACTCCACCGCCAGGCCAATGGTGCGGGTGAAATCACACTCGCCCCAGAGCAGGGCCATGGCGACTAGCATGGCGTTGGGGATCACGTGGCACCAGTCAAAGGAATCGGTCTCATCCCAGGCCTGATGGACCCGCTCCACGGCCTCTTCGGCGGACAGACCGTCGGCGTGCCACTGGAGAACCTCCTCCACGGCGGCGGTCAGGCGGGATTGCGCGGGGATCTGACCCAGGCCCTGCCGGAGGATAGAGGTGGGGGTGCCGCCTCCAAAGGCAGCGGCCGACATAGCGGCGGCAAACATGGCGCCATAGATACCGTTTTTGGTGTGGGAAATACGGGCGTCCCGCCAGGCCATATCTGCGGCGGTCTCGGGATCACAGGGATTGACCCAGCCATACAGATCGGTGCGGATCTGTGCGCCAATCCACTCCCGGTAGGGGTTGCGGAGGGAACCAGAGGCGGGCGGGGGGACCAGATTGGCCAGATTGCGGTAGGCCACCCGCTCGGCAGAGCAGGTAAGCAGGAAGGGAAGGCTGGTCAGCCAGCCCACCGCCACATCCTCTGAGGTGAAGTCCCGGCCTACACGCTCCAGGATTTTCAGGGAAAAGACGGTGTAGTTGGTGTCGTCGTCCTCCCGCATACAGTCGATCAGATTGATCCAGTTTTTGTGGAGGGCGTCATAGGGACCGGGGCCGTCGGTCACATCCCAGCGCTTGCGTACCTCCTCCGGCAGATCGGAGGAGAGATAGCGGGCAATGGGATAATTGTTTGTCTCCTTCAGCAGACCCTGGATCCGGGCGCGGGTCCAGCTCTCCACCGGCTGGCCCAGCAGACAGCCGGCACAGCGGCCCAGCCATCCGCCCAGCACACGGTCCTCCACATCTCCGGAGAGGGTCAGAGGGGTGCTCTGGGGACGCAGCGCCCGGATGGCATCCAGATCATCCGGCTCCCGGGCGGCCTGGGCAGGATCGACCGGCAGCTGAGCAATTGCATCATATAGTTTCCAGGCAGCTTGTTCCCGGCTGCCCCCGGAGGGAAGGTTCTGGACCTGCTGTTGCAGTTCCTGCGGAATGGTCCGTCCTTCCTGCCGAGCCTGGCGCAGTTCCCAGGCGATATCATCCGCGGCACGCAGCCACAGGTCCTGCTCGAGCATGTTCATCCTCCTTGTCGGCTGTACAGATAGGGGAGAAAATCAGAGAAATCACAATTTAGAGTTGTGAAATTTAACTGATAAAGCGTTTTATCAATCAGATTATATAGAGAAAAAAGCGCTGTGTCAATTATTGTTGTAAAAAAAGACATACTTTTTTCAAATGGAAAGAAGGGCCGCAGAGGGGGTGGTGTGTGTACAGCCGGAGAGATTGGGGACAAATCGGCGGAAGAAGAGCGGGAAAATAGTGAAATGGGACAGAAAGAAAACGGAAACTCTATATTACAAAAATTAGACACTGTTTTTGTGCAATTACAACTAAAATTGAAATTGAAAAAAAGAGTACTTGCGCAATTTGACAAAAAGAGATATACTGTGTTCATCAAGTGAAACGTATAACTAAACAAGACCACCGAAATGATACCGTTATAAAGGCGGGAGGGGAGCCAAATAGCAACCATCAAAGATATTGCGCTCCATGCGGGGGTAAGCGTCTGTACCGTATCCCGCTATCTGAACAACAAGATCAATGTCCGGCCGGAGACCCGGGAGCGGCTGGAGCGGGCCATTCAGGAACTTGGCTATGTGCCCAATGTGGTGGCGCAGTCCCTCAAACGGAGCAGTACCGACAATATTGCGGTGATTTTGCCGCGGATCAATACCTCCTACTATTCCGACATGACCAGCGGCATCAGCTGGGAGCTGGCCAAGCACGGCTACCATCTCTTCATCTACGAGATGGAGAACCTGCACAAGCCGGAGCTGGAAGTCCTCCAGATGATGCGGGAGAACATGGTGGCAGGGGTCATCTCCATTGGGATGTCCGATGACATGATGTTCCGGGATTCCCTGGTGTATCTGGTGGAGTGGGGAATCCCTGTGGTGTATGTAAACCGCCTGATCCCATACCAGGGATACCCGCTGCTCTATCCCGATTTCATGCGGGTGGGGGAGCTGGCCGCCAACCATCTCATTGAGCGGGGTAAGCGCCGCCTGGCCCTTTTGCAAAAGCCATCGGGGGAGGACCTGGTGGTACACCATGCCGAGACCTTCCGGACCGCTGTGCAGGCCCATGGCCTGGAGCCTCCAGCCATTCTGGAGACGGCCCCCGGCCTGGTCACCTCGCCGGAGTGTCTGGACCGCCTGACCGGGGGAGAGATCGACGGGGTCTTTGTCCTCAACGAGCTGATGGCGGCCGGCCTCATCAAATGTCTCACCCAGCAGGGGATACGGATTCCGGAGGACATTGCAGTCCTGGGATTTGGTAATTCTCTTGTTGGAGAGATTACAGCGCCGGAGCTCTCCTGTGTGGACCTGCAAAACTATGAATTGGGCGTCCATGGCGCCCGGCTAATCCTCCGGCAGATCCAGGGGCTTTCCATCGAGCCGGTCACCATGCTGGAACCTTCTATCGTACAGCGCAAATCAACGTAGCAGCACAAAAGACGGACTAAAGTTCGTCTTTTGTTATAAAGGTTAAACGTATAACTAAATGCGAATAAAAGAGAAGAGGTAGATTTTATGTATGGAAACGGAGTACCGCAGCTTCAGCAGGTCCACGACATCTTTGATGTGGTCCACGGGAAAAAAGAGGCCGACCTGCTGATCAAGAATATACAGATCCTGGACGTCCACGGGGAGACGGTGTATGGCGGATCCCTCCTGATCTACCGCGGACGGATCGTGGCCCTCTCCCCCGATGAGGATCAGATCCAGGTCAGGGAGGTCTTTGACGGACAGGGGCTGTACGCCATCCCCGGTTTGATCGACGCCCACCTCCACTTTGAGTCCCAGCTGGCGCATCCCACCGCCCTGGGCGAGGCCATGGTGCCCAACGGGACCACGACCATTTTTGCCGAGTGCCTGGACCTCATTGGTTCGGCCGGGGAGGAGGGGCTGGAGGCCTTCCGGATGCTCTTCAAGGACTATGAAAAGCTGCCCTATCGGGTCTTTGCCTTTGCCCCCGGCAAAAAGGTCCCGGCTCACATTACGGAGGAGATTCTGAAAGAGAAGCCCGTCATTGGTCTGGGTGAGTTTGAGCACTTTTCCTACTCCAGCGGAGATGAAGAGGACTTCCAGAAAGCGGCCTGGCTGCGGGAGCGGGGCGGCTTCCAGAATTCCCACTGGGGCATCACCACGCTGAGCGATCTGGAGCTCAACTATCTGCCCGCCATCGGCTCCACCAACAACCACGACGTCTGGAACGGGGATGACATCGCCAAGAGCATCCGCTACGGCTACTCCACCCAGATCAAATTCGGCGTGGGCAGCAGCGAGGTCATCAAGACCCTCCTGCGCGCCATTGTGGATCGGAAGTTCCCCACCGACAACTTCTGCCTCTGCTCCGACAATATCTCCATCGACCGCCTGACCAAGATGGGCCACATGGACTGGATCATCTCCCTGTGTGTGGAAATGGGCATCCCGCCCATCAAGGCCATCAAGATGGCCTCCTACAATACCGCAAAGTACTTCCGCATGGACGATCAGATTGGCTCTCTCACCCCCGGTCGCTGGGCGGACATCGTCCTGACCGACAGCCTCTCTGTCATCGAGCCCAAGTACGTCTTTAAATCCGGCGAGCTCATCGCCAAGGACCGCACCCTCCTCAAGCATACCGAGATCGGCTATGACGGCATGGTGACCAAGGGCGTGCCCGGCCTGGATGACCTTCGGCCCGAGCAGCTGGACCTGCGGCCCATCGAGGTCTCGGAAGATGGAAGACAGGCCAAAGTGCTCCTCTTTGACGTCTATGGACGGGGACACGCCAAGTTCTATCAGGAGGTATGGGTACCCTACGTGGATGGGAAGGTGGTCCCCGAGCTGGACGGTCAGAAGCTGGCCCGGATCTCGGTGGTCAAGCGCTACCCCACCGCCGGAGAGGAGCGGCACATCGTCAACGGCCTCTTCAAAGGGGTCTATGTGGAGCGGGGCGCAGTTTCTACATCCTTCCCGGCTCCCACGCCCTATATGGTGGTGGTGGGCCAGGAGAGCAGTGAGATGTATGCCTGCCTCAAGGCGGTGGACCAGTACTCCGGCGCCTGCATCGTGACGGAGGATCAGACAGCAAAGGCGGTATTCCCCATTGAAATCTATGGTATGATGGCCAATATGCCGGTGGAAGAGCTGCGTGCCGCCTCGGCCAAAATCGACGCCGCCCTGGAGGAGCTTGGCAACCACAATGAGGGAGAGCCGGTGACCAACAAGCTGCTGAGCCTGTTCATCTCCCTGCACCGCTTCCGCTTTATGGAGTAACGGGGCACGCGCGCCGGAACAACGCAGAAGAGGAGGAGAGTGCGTGAGCGACTATATCCGAATGGAGCATATTACCAAGCGCTTCCCGGGCGTCACCGCCAGCGCCGACGTGTCCATCGGCTTTGCACGGGGGGAGATCCATGCACTGCTGGGGGAAAACGGCGCCGGAAAATCCACCCTCATGAATATGCTCTACGGCCTTTTGAAGCCCGATGAGGGACAGATCACCATAGACGGCCAGCCGGTCCGGATCAACGGGCCTCAGGATGCCATTGCCCACGGTATCGGCATGGTCCACCAGCATTTTATGCTGATCCCCAAGTTTACCGTGCTGGAGAACGTGATCCTGGGCGGGAAGCTGGACCGGGAACCGCTGCTGGATACCCGCGCGGCCCGGAAACGGATCCTGGATCTCTCCGCCAAGACCGGACTGAAGGTGGACCCGGATGCCCGCATCCATGACCTGAGCGTGGGAGACCAGCAGCGGGTGGAGATCATCAAGGTGCTCTACAAAGGGGTGGACGTCCTCATTATGGATGAACCCACCGCCGTGCTGACGCCCCAGGAGACCGACGAGCTCTTCCAGGTGCTGCGCAACTGGATCAAGGAGGGGAACACCGTCATCTTCATCACCCACAAGATGCGGGAGGTACTGGAGTTCTGCGACCGGGTCAGCGTCCTGCGGGACGGGCATTTCATCGAGACCGTTCCGGTGAGCCAGATCGACGAGGAGCGCCTGGCCCACATGATGGTGGGACGGGAGGTGGAGCTGCGGCTCCAGAAGGCGCCCCCCAAAACCGGGGAGACCGTCCTGGAGGTCAAAGATCTGACCGTGCAGTCGGAGAGCGGCGTGCCCGCGGTATCCAACGTGAGCTTTACGGTGCGGGCGGGGGAGACCGTCGGGATCGCCGGCGTGGACGGAAACGGCCAGCTGGAGCTCATCGAGGCCATCATGGGCCTGACCCCCTCTGCCTCCGGGGAGATCTGTCTCAAGGGAAAAGAGATCACCCACTGTACGCCCAAAGAGATTTTGGAGCGGGGAGTATCCAACATCCCCTTCTCCCGGCAGACCGAGGGACTGGTCCTGAATTTTTCGGTGCGGGACAACTTTATCCTGAAGGAGCGGTGGCACGCCCCCTACGCCAAGCACGGTCTGCTGCAAAATAAGGTCATTGACCAGACCGTCCGGCGCATGATTCAGGAGTATTCCATCAAGGCCAATGGGCCAGAGACCCGGGCGGGCAATATGTCGGGCGGAAACCAGCAGAAGATCGTCGCCAGCCGGGAGATGGAGCGTCCCCACGACCTGCTGGTGGCCTGCCATCCCACCCACGGACTGGACATCGGCGCCATTGAATTCATCCACCGGCGGATCCTGCGCGAGCGGGAGGAGGGGAAGGCAGTCCTGCTGGTCTCTACGGAGATGGATGAGTTGTTGGCCCTCTCAGACCGGATCCTGGTCCTCTTCAAGGGGCAGATCATGGGCGAGGCGCCCGCTACGCCGGAGGCGGTACAGCAGATCGGCCTGATGATGCTGGGAAAGAAAGTGCAGGCGGGCGCCTGCTGAGGAAGCGAGGATGGACGCAGGAGACTGTGATCCAAAACCATATTATGTTACGGAGAAAGGTGATTGTTATGAAAAAGAGACTGACAGCCATGACTCTTGCAGCTGCGATGACCCTTGCCCTGACCGCCTGCGGCGGCGGAAGCACTCCGTCCTCACAGACGCCGGAGACCGGGAACCCGGACGGCGTATCGGTGGCCATCCTGCTGCCGGGCACCATCAACGACGCCGGCTGGTCCGCGGCGGGCTACAACGGCCTGATGCAGGCCAAGGAGGATTTTGGACTGGCGGCCGCCGACTATTCTGAGTCGGTCCCCCTGGCCGAGCAGGAGAGCACCATTCGGGATTATGCCAGCCGTGGCTATAACCTGATCATTGGACACGGAAACGACTTCCAGGACGCCATCGAGAGCGTCTCGGGCGAGTTCCCCGACACCGCCTTTGCCATCACCAACTCCACCGTGGAGGGATTTGACAACGTGGTCGGCATCGACGTGAAAAATGAGGAGCAGGGCTATGTGGCGGGCTACACCCTGGGCCTGCTCACCCAGAGCGGCAAGGTGGGATTTGTGGGCTCCATCGAGGGCCTGGCCCAGACCCGAGTGGAAAACGGCTTTGTAGAGGGCCTCAAGGCGTCCAATCCCCAGGCGGAGGCCGTGGTCACCTATGTGGGCTCCATGGACGACTCCACCAAGGCCAAGGAGCAGGCCAACGCCCTCTTTGACGAGGGAGTGGACTGCATCTTCCAGTACGCCCAGGGCGCCGGCATCGGCGTGGTCCAGGCGGCCGAGGAGGCCGGGAAGCTGATCGTGGTCACCAGCCCCAGCCAGCAGGAGATGGCCGCCAATACGGCCGTCATGTACGTGCAGACCGATACCAAGGAGCAGATCGTCAGCGCGGTAAAGGCTTATACTGAGGGGAATTTCAACAGCGATCTGAAGATCGAGGGCACCTTTGCCTCCGGCCTCTTCAAAGTGGGCGGCTTCAACAGCGAGCTGATGAGCGAAGAGATCCAGCAGCAGGTCCAGTCGGTGGTGGACGATCTGACGTCCGGCGCCCTGAATCTGGAGATTTCCGCCAGCTAAACGGTACATTACTTGCCGGGGGCGGGATACCGTCCCCGGCACAGAACACCCGACACCGTACCGCAGGAGCCCTGCCGGAAAATACCTGCAAAGAGGGCGGGGCTCGGAGAGATAAATGGCCAGGAGGAACGCGACTATGAGTGAAAAAACAGCGGCGCCGCCCAAAGCGGATGCGTCTGCCAGCTACGACCGGCTGGACCAACTGGTCCGGCAGTTTGAAAAGGTATTCAACATCCTGATCCCAGTGGTGGCCATCGTGGTTTCCCTGCTGATCGGCAGCATCATTATCCTTGCGCAGGGGGCGTCGCCTCTGGAGGCCTACGCCGCGCTGGTGCAGGGCGCGTTCGGAGGGGCCTATAACCTGTCCAACAGCCTGGTCATGGCCACTCCGCTGATCCTGACCGGCCTGGGAATCGCCCTGGCGGCACGGTGCGGCATCATCAACCTGGGCGGAGAGGGACAGATCGTGATGGGCGGTATCTTCGCCACCTTTGTGGGGACGCTGCCCCAATTGCAGGGCCTGCCTGCCCCGGTGTATGTGCCCCTGTGTCTGCTGGCCGCCTTTCTGGGCGGAGCCCTCTGGGCTGCCGTCCCCGGGTACTTTTTCGCGCGGCACGGGGTCAATTTTATGATTACCACCATGCTGCTCAATGACATTGCAAACGGCATCATCACCGCGCTGGTACAGGGCCCCATGAAGGAGGCCGATAAATTTGCCCCTCAGTCGGCCCAGGTGGCGGTATCCGCCCGGCTTCCCATTCTCTTCTCCGGGACACGCCTTCACGCGGGCTTTTTGCTGGCGGTGATTTTGGCGGCATTGGCCTTCTTCGTGCTCTTCAAGACCCCCTTTGGGCATGATCTGCGGACGCTGGGTGAAAATCCCACGGCGGCCCGGCATGCGGGTATCCATGTCTTTGGCATGCAGATGGTCATTGTGATCCTGGCGGGAGGACTGGCCGGTATGGCCGGCTCGGCGGAGATCCTTGGGTCGCAGTACCGTCTGCGCTCGGGCTTTCTGTCCAACTACGGCTATGAGGCGCTGGCCGTGGCCATGCTGGGACAGAAGCATCCCTTCGGCGTGGTCATTGCTGGGATCCTCTTCGGCGCGCTGAAATCCGGACGGGGCAGCATGGCCCGGGCGGCCGATCTGCCCACCAGCTTCAGCATGGTGCTCAGCGGCGTCATTATTTTCTTTGTGGCAATCAGCCCCATTTTGATGAAGCTGCCCCGCTATCTGGCGCTGCGGGAAATGAACCGCAAGAACCGCCAGAGCGGCAGCCTGTCCGGCACGGTCTAAGGAGGAGAGCGTATGGAATTTCTGGGTATTTTCAATCAGGATTTTTTCTATACGGCAATCCGGATGGCGGCTCCCATCATTCTGGCTGCTGCGGGCGAGGTCATGCTGGAGCGGGCCGGTATCTTCAATCTGGGCATTGAGGGGGGCATGCTTCTGGGGGCCTTCCTGGCGGTTTTGGGCTCCTATCTGTTCCAGAGTCCGTGGATGGGACTGCTTCTGGCCATCCTCGGCGGCGTGGTGCTGGGCGTGATCTTTGGATGGGCCACCATCAGCCTGCGCGCCAACCAGGCGGTGACCGGGACCGGAATCAACATTCTCTTTGCGGGCCTCACCTCTCTGCTGGCCCGGATGATCTGGGGTGTCCGGGATGTTCCCCTGACCGTGCCGGCCTTTCAGGAGGTGCCTATTCCACTCTTGAGCGACATCCCCGTGATTGGTCCGGTCCTGTTCCGGCACAGCTTTCTGGTGTATGTCTCCTACCTGATGGTGTTTGTTTTGGCTTTTGTGCTCTATAAGACCACCTGGGGACTGAAGATCCGGGCCATCGGCGAGTATTCCAAGGCGGCCGACACCATGGGCATCCATGTCATCGGCTGGAAATATGGTATGTCGGTGCTGGGAAATGTCTGCGCGGCTGTGGCGGGTGTGATTCTGTCCATCTGCTTTACCAACTGCTTTGTGGATAACATTGCCTCCGGCCGGGGCTATATGGCGGTGGCCTGTGTGATCCTGGGCCAGTGGAATCCCTTTGGTGCGCTGGCCGGCGGACTTATCTTCGGCGCGGGCAACGCACTCCAGATGCGCCTTCAGATTTACAATGTCCCCATCCCCACCAGCCTGCTGCTGGTGATCCCGATGGTGCTGGCGCTCATCATGGTGCTGCTAGTCCGGGGCAAGGCCTCCGCCCGTCCGGCAGCTTTGTCCAAGCCCTATGAGAAATAAGAGCAGAACGTATGAGACCCCCGGAAGATTTCTTCCGGGGGTCATATATGTTCAAAGAAGGAACTGCACGCCTTATGTGGTTTATTTTTTGTATCAGGGGGCATTGTTATGGAAAAACAAAATTCCCCGAAAAGTCTGTTATATAGACTTTCCGGGGAAAACAAATATGGAAGAGAGGGATTCATACACAAAAACCGGTTGCAATGGTTATTCCGGCTTTTCCAGGATTACAAAAGACACGAGCGTCTCTTTGTGAAGATAGCGATCCAAGTTCGGGTCCACATCTACCGTCTGTGTGTTCATCTGTGAGATGACCCAACCGTCTTCTAACAATTTGTTGAGACGGACCAGATATTTATTGTCGTTGATATCATTTTGTTCCGTATAATTACGGCTATTGCTGATATAAACTACCTTTTGCATGTTTCCTCCCCTATACTGGCTCTGGTTCTAATTTGGAATATAGAAACAGTATAAATGCTGATATGTTCGAAGATGCACCAATGCCAAATCGAAGCCCAGCGAAGCGGGTTCGATTTGGGAAGGAGCCGCGACAAAATGAGTGAGAGGTGACTTTTATGGAAAAGTCGCCGCGAACGATATGACGTCCGCGGCGACGTGGTGGAGGCGGGGGGAGTCGAACCCCCGTCCGAAAACGCTTCAGCAGGAACTTCTCCGGGCGCAGACGGTTCTTTCCATTCCCGCACCCTGACGTGAGCCGTCACACTTCAGGGATTGGTAGCTTCATGATTCATGGTGCGCTCAAAGCTTTGCGCACACACGTGCACCACTAAACGACGCCCCATCCCGGCTCGTGGTCCTTCCGGGTGGGACGGCCGCTAATTAAGCAGCGGCGAGAACGACGTTATCGTTGTTCTTTAATTTATAAGTTGCCCATTTTAGAGATGTTAGGCGCATCTGCCCGCTATTCCGGCCTCTACGTCCCCGTCGAAACCAGTACGCCCCCATATCGTCGCAAAGTCCGCTCCACTCGGGATACCCAGGTATGGGCATCCCTTGCTTCGCTCCCTTGCGCCTCCTCTTCCCGCCGAACCCATTTTATTGGGTTTCGGCGGGATGGGAGGTTGCAGTTCCCTGGTGGGAACAACGATCACAGGAAAAACTTGAAACTCAGCACTTTTCCGGCGCGGGGTAGTCCACACCGAAGGTCTCCACGGTCACGCTCTTCATCCGCTGCTCCTCAAAGGGGCGGTCCATGGCGTCGGTCTTGACGCCCACGATGGCGTCGGCCACGTCCATACCCTCGATGACCTTGCCGAAGGCGGCATACTGGCCATCCAGGTGGGGCGCCTTCTCCACCATGATGAAGAACTGGCTGCCAGCGGAGTTGGGGTGCATGGCGCGGGCCATGGAGAGCACACCGCGGTCATGCTTCAGAGTGTTCTGCTTGAAGCCGTTGCCGGAGAACTCACCCTTGATGGAGTAGCCGGGGCCGCCCATGCCGGTGCCCTGGGGGCAGCCGCCCTGGATCATGAATCCGGGGATAACACGGTGGAAGATCAGGCCATTATAAAAGCCGCTCTTCACCAGGCTGATGAAGTTGTTGACGGAGTTGGGAGCGATCTCGGGATAGAGCTCGGCAACTATCTTGCCGCCGTTTTCCATCTCAAAGGTCACGATGGGATTCTGAGCCATAGGAAACACGTCCTTTCGTATACATCACGCGTAAAAGCGGCCGAATCAGCCGTAATTGCGTCGGGTCTTCATGGTGCGGTCCATCTCCCGCTTGGCGTCCTTGGCGGCCGCGGCGTCCCGCTTGTCATAGAGCTTCTTGCCCTTGGCAAGACCGACCTCCAGCTTGACGCGGGAATCCTTGAAATAGAGGGAGAGGGGGATCAGAGAGTACCCGTCCTGCTTCACCTTCATGAACAGGCGGAGGATCTCCCGCTTGTGCATCAGCAGGGAGCGGGGCCGGAGGGGATCTTTGTTGAAGATGTTCCCCTTCTCGTAGGGGCTGATGTGCATGCCGATGACCTGCATCTGCCCGTCTTTGATGAGACAGAAGGAGTCCTTCAAATTCACATTGCCCTGACGGATGGATTTGACCTCGGTGCCGGAAAGGGCAATGCCGGCCTCGTAGCGGTCCTCAATAAAGTAGTCATGAAAGGCCTTGCTGTTTTTTGCAATCAGTTTTGTGCCCTTGCGCTCCACGGTCTCACCTCCGCTTCGGATCTCTGGTGTCTATCGTACCAATATTATAGCATGTCTGTCAAGCAGTTCGACGAAAGGTGTGGGAATCTTCCCGTATTGGCTCAGGGATCATAGAGGAGCAGCTGCTCCAGGGCTTGCCGGTCAAAGACGGGGCGGCCGTATTCGGCCAGCTGTCCCTCCCGGAAGGGGGTGGAGGGCAGAGAGGTGCCGTATTCGCTGAGGATATGGATGGCGCAGCGCTCTGTGCCGGGCAGAGAGAGCCACCAGGCGTCATTCCACCAGAAGAGCGCGGCCGACGGGGGAAGGGCGGGCAGGCTCCGGGCGGCGGCACACAGCGTTGGAAGGGAATCAAAGATGAACCAGATCTGACGGGGCGGACGGACATAGGCAAAGACCAATAGCCCGTCGCCCCCGGGGTAGGCGTCCACTTCCAGGGTGCCCTCCAGACAGATGCCGGCCTCCCGGCACAGGGCACGGGTAAGGGTGAGGGCGGCCTCGTCGGAAAAGGTGTCGCCAGTAAGTCCCCGCTCCTCCAGATCGGAGGGGGAGAGATAGAGGGCTATGCTGGATGTACCGATGGGGTGAATGGTCATGAAATGCCTCCTCTTTCCATAGTGTTCCCCTGGGTCCGGAAGAGGGAATAGGGGATGGATTGCTTCCATTATACCGGGGCGGCGGGGGCTTTTACAGCGGTAATGTTTCCCCGGACAGCAGTGGGAAAAATTGGCCGCCGACAGGGGTCCGGACTGGCGGGCGGCCGCCATTTGTGGTACACTAATACAATACGGAACCAAGCCGGAAGAATGCAGACGGGCGAATGCCCGGAGACAAGGAGTGTTACGCGTGGAGTTGTTGGAAAAGACGCTGTCCTCTGAGATCAAATTCAAGGGTCGTATTGTTACCCTGCGCCTGGATGAGGCTGAGCTCCCCAACGGGCGGAAGGCCTCCCGGGAGGTGGTAGAGCATCCCGGCGGCGTGGTGATCCTGCCCCTCTATGAGGACGGCACCGTCACACTGGTGCGCCAGTTCCGCTATCCCTTCCAAAAGGTCATTGCCGAGCTGCCTGCCGGCAAGCTGGAGTACGGGGAGGATCACCGCCTGGCCGCTCTGCGCGAGCTGAGCGAAGAGGTGGGCGCGGTGCCCGATGAGCTGACCTATCTGGGCTGTATCTATACCTCTCCGGGCTTTTCCAGCGAAGTGCTGCACATGTATCTGGCCCGGGGGCTCCACCAGGGGGCGTGCCACCCCGATGAGGATGAGTTCCTGGAGCGGGAGCGGATTCCCTTCCAGACGCTGGTGGAGCGGGTCATGTCCGGCGAGATCGCGGACGGAAAGACGGTAGCCGCCGCGCTGAAGGTCAAGGTGCTGCTGGGCCTTTGATTCCTGGAGCATACAGAGCGCGAGACAAGAAGGAGGAGACCCATGAAAAAGCGGGTTCTGATTGTAGAGGATGAAAAGAATATCGTGGATATCCTCAGCTTCAATCTGGTGCGGGAGGGCTATGAGACGTTGGAGGCCTATGACGGAGAGGCTGGACTCCAGCTGGCGCTGGAGCAGAATCCGGACCTCATTCTGCTGGACCTGATGCTGCCCAAGCGCAGCGGGTTTGATGTCTGCAAAGCCTTCCGGGAAAAGAACCGGAGCACGCCGGTGCTCATGCTCACCGCACGGGAAGAGGAGACTGACAAGGTGCTGGGGCTGGAGCTGGGGGCCGACGACTATATCACCAAGCCCTTTTCCATGCGGGAGCTGTTGGCCCGGGTGAAGGCCAATATCCGCCGTACCGAGGTGCTGCTGCACGAGGCGGCCAAGGAGCCCCGCACAGATAGCGGGGCCAATCAGATCGTACAGGGCCGCATCCGCATCGACACAGACGAGATGGTGGGCTATAAGGATAACGCTCCGCTGGACCTCACGCAGCGGGAGTATGAGCTGCTGAAGTTTCTGGCGTCTCAGCCGGGGAAGGTATTTTCCCGGGAGGCGCTGATGGAACATGTCTGGAACTACGAGGGATATGTGGGCGATGTGCGGGCGGTGGACGTGGCCGTCCGGCGCCTGCGCGAGAAAGTGGAGGACGACCCCGCTTCGCCCCAGTTCATCCTGACCCGTCGGGGACTGGGGTACCTGTTCCACGGGGAAGAGCAGTAAGGAAAGGAGAGGAGGCGCGCGCATGTTTCGCAGCCTGCATATGAAACTGGTGCTCATCATGACGCTGCTCATCGTGTCACTGATGACGGTGGTGGGCGCCTTCCTCATCAATTCCGTGGTGAGCTACTATATCCACGACTTCTACACCAGAATGGAAGAGGTGTTCGGACAGGACGCCGACCTGATGGCGGCCCTGCGTACTCCGGTAGAGGGAGAGGAAAACGGGGCCAAGCAGATCGCCATGATCCTGGAATCCTATAACGGCTCCCTCGGCGTAGATGGACGCAACCGGAACTATTATGTTCTGGACGGACAGACCGGGCGGTGTCTGGAGACCTCGGATACCCAGAGTGATCCCATTCTGGATTTCAGCTCTCTGAATCTGAGCCTCGCCCTCAACGGCAAGGATGGCGGGTATGAGAGCGACGTATCCTCCCGCTATATGGATGTGGCCTTTCCCATTGAACGGGGAGAGAGCGACTATATCATCTATATCTATGATAACCGCGCCAGCATCTCAGACCTGAATGGGGCCCTCATCGATCTGATCGTCAAATCGCTCTTTTTCGGACTGATGATCTCGGTGCTTCTCTCCTTCCTGATGTCCAAAACCATGGTCATTCCCATTGAACGCCTGACCGAGGGTGCCGAGCGGGTGGCCGAGGGGGACTTCTCCTACAAGCTGGAGGTGGCCTCCCGGGATGAGATCGGTATTCTGACCGGAACCTTCAACGCCATGGCGCAGCAGCTCCAGGAGACGCTGACCGAGGTGGAGAATGAGCGCAATAAGCTGGATACCCTCTTCCTCTATATGACCAATGGCGTGGTGGCCTTTTCCGCCTCGGGCGCGGTGATCCATGCCAATCCCGCTGCGGAGGAAATGCTGGGGCGGCCCATTCCCGTGAGCAATGAGGAACAGGGAGAAGAGCCGAGCTATAACTATGAATTCCTCTTTGGGGATATTGCTCCCCTTCACGATGTGCTTGCGGTGGAGGCCAACGGCTGCCTCAACGGTACCCGGGAGGTCAATGGCCGCAGCCTGGAGCTCCTCCTGGCCCCCTTCTACCGGGAGCGCCAGGGCGGCGTGCTGGTGGTCATCCACGATGTCACCCAGCAGCGCAAGACCGAGGAGATGCGGCGGGAGTTTGTAGCCAATGTGTCCCATGAGCTGCGCACGCCTCTGACCAATATCCGCAGCTATGCGGAGACTCTGGTGGACAGCGCAGGGGAGATCCCGCCGGAGATGGAGAAAAATTTCCTGAGTGTTATTCTGGCCGAGAGCGACCGGATGACCCATATTGTACAGGATCTGCTGACCCTCTCCCGCTTTGATTCGGGACACAGCGAGCTGAAAATGGCTCCCTTCTCGTTTGGGCAGGCGGTAGAGGATGTATACCAGGCCAACCGCATGGAGGCCCAGCGCCACGGCCATGATATGCGTCTGCTGCTGGAGGAAGAGCTTCCGCAGGTGATCGGCGACCGGGAGCGGATCGTTCAGGTCATGATGAATGTGATTTCCAATTCCATCAAATACACCCCGGACAATGGAAAGATCCTCATTCGGGCCGGACGGGATGGGAACTGGGTGTGGATGGAGGTGTCGGATAACGGCATCGGCATCCCCGTAGAGGACCGGCCCAGGATCTTTGAGCGCTTTTACCGGGTGGATAAGGCCCGCTCCCGGGAGTCGGGCGGCACAGGCCTGGGTCTTTCCATTGCAAAAGAGATCATCGACCGGCACGAGGGTGTACTCCGTCTGGTAGACCGTCCGGGCCCCGGCCTGACCGTGCGTATGGAGCTGAAGATGGAGGGCCCCGGCTATGAAACTGCGTAATACGGTCCGCAAGCCCCGCCTCAGCAAACGGCGCAGGGCAGTGGAACTGGGGAAGGATGTGCTCATCCTGCTGCTGATCTGCTCTGCGGTGTCCCTGGTGGGGCGCAGCCAGATCTATACCGTAGCGGGAGATAAGGTGTGGTTTTCCTCTCTGAGCAGCTTCTTTGCAGGGAAGGAATCGGAGGTATCGCCCTCCCTCGATCCAGGCCGTCCGGCATCTCTCCCCCATCCTGTGCGCATTGCGGTGTGCGGACAGGGGGGAGAAAGTGTCAGCCGCTATGGGATCCAGTACGATACCGTGCAGGCGGAACAGGTCTTTGGGGCACTCAGCGGATTTCTCAGCGAAGGGCTGGCCAGCGCACGGGACGCTCAGACGGTCTCTGCCCTGGACTGGCAGCAGGCGCTGAAGACACCGGGACTTTATTTTGATTTTCTGGGCAGCGTACCTATGGAACTGATGGTACGCTGGGCATCGGAGGGCGGAGACGTGGAAATCCTGCCCGGCTCTGCCCGGCGCTTGGTCCTGACCGCGGAAGAGGGCGCGGAAACGGCGACCCTCTACTATATGGATGATCAGCAGGGCCTGTATTATGCCTGTAATACGTCGGTGGTATGTGAGGGATATCTGAATAATACGCTGCTGGAGTATGGGGATAATGGCGCCCGGTTTGCCTTTGAGCGGGAGGAGGAATCTTACCGCACACTGGCCCCGGAAGTCCTGCTCCTGCCCGATGCGCCGGCAGCACAGCGCTATCAGGTGACGCAGACCTTGGAGCTGAGCGACGAGGCGGTCCGCGCAGAACTGGAACGTACGTTAGGGTTCCGGGGCAGCGATTATTCCATCGGGGACGCATGGGTCCTCCGGGACGGAGACGGGCTGCGGCTGAGCGAAAACGGAGATATCTTTTACGAAGATGGGGAGGCCCTCTCCACAGCACGGTATCCAGTGGGTCAGGGCAGCGTCTCCCTGTCTGAGGCAGTAGAGGCAGGGCGCAATCTCTTCTACAAAGCATTGGAGGCCTGGTGCGGTACGACAGCCAATGAGGCACAGATCTATCTGAAAGAGATACTGGAGCAGCCGGAAGGCGGATGGGAGATCCGCTTTGGTTATACGCTGGGGGGAGCAGATGTAAGTCTCGAGGACGGAGAGGCCGCCTCGTTTACGGTGCGTGAGGACCGGATCACATCCTATGAGATGCACCTGCGCTGCTATACGGCGACCGGAGAAGAGACCCTGGTGCTGCCGGAGACACAGGCGATCGCGGCCCTGTCGGCTCTGGATCTGGAGGCCGGCGCAGATTTGAGCCTGTGCTATCGGGATGACGGAAACAGCGCCCAGGCGTCCTGGATGGCCGGATGAGGAGGTGCGCCGTTGGAATGGTCTAAAATAAAAAATATTATTCTCCTCATTTTGCTTCTGCTCAATGGAATTTTATTGGTCACGGCGCTGCAGCAGGAGTGGGAGCAGAGACAGGATGCCAGCGCATCCCTGACACAGGTACTGCAGGCACTGGAGAAAAATGGAATTACTGTCTCCCGCAGCATTCTGCCGGAAGAGAAAGAGCTTCCCACTCTGTTGGTGGAACAGGAGAATCTTCAGACCCCTCCCAAGCAGGCGCAGGCCCTCTTGGGGCATTGCAGCTGGGAGGATGAGGGAGGAAGTGTCCGCCTGGTCTATACCGGGGCAGCCGGACGGCTGGAGACCTTCAGTAACGGCCGCTTCTCCGCGGAGTTTAACCCGGGAGAGATGATGCTCAATGGACAGGAACCCCTGGTCCACGGGCTGGCAAAGCTCTCCTGTCTGGAATTCGGCGGAGAACTGACCGACCGCCGCAGCAGCGGAGAGGAGGAGATCCTCACCTTCCGGCAGAATCTGGACGGTGTGCCGGTCTTTAATGCCGTGGCGGAGCTCCACTATCAGAATGGCGGGCTGCACACCATGGAAGGCCAGCGAATTTTTGGGGAAGTGAGCGTTTTAAAAGAGTCTGATATGCTCAACGTCCCCACCATGCTGATGCGCTTTCTGGGACAGCGCAATGAGAGCGGGCGGATGTTCAGCCAGATCTACTCCATTACGGCGGGGTATCACCTCTCCAACAGCCGGCCATATACCCTGACACCGGTCTGGTATGTGGAGACCGACAGCGGCTCCTATATGCTGAACGGAAGCGACGGGAAAATGCTGTAAACAACACCGATAAAAATACCCGGCGGCGGATTCTATGATCCGCCGCCGGGTATTTTTTCATAACTGGGAGAAGAACGGAATTACTCCACCACGACCAGGCGGATCTTGCCGCCCTGCTCGGGGGATTTGTCGTAGTAGACGGTCAGGTCATCGGAGTAGGCCCGGGCCAGCTCAAAGCGCTCGTACCCGGTATCGGCCTCAAACCAGTGGCCGGTGGTCTCGTTGTAACACCAGACCTTCTGAGAGACAGGATAGAGGGAGTCGCCCACCTTCAGCATATGGTTGTCCGGATCGTAGGCCGCCCGGCGAATGCCGGAGGCGGACTGGAGTGTGACAGAACCGGCCAATTTATGAGCGCCGTTGATGGTATCCATAGATGGGACGATGCCAATTACATCACCAGAACGGAAAGTACCACCAAAAACCAAGCTGTTGTCACCATTTTTATCTGCTCCATTTTTAACAGCAATGGTGGGGTTGTTGGCAACCCAGATATTGTCTGAAGGTTCTGCGGGCGTATACTTGGCAAAGCCGTAGTCATACTGGTCGCCGGTCACATCGTCAAAGACCAGGATGTTGTACTTGCCGGTGTAATCCTTGCCGGCGTAGAGGATCTTGGAGGAGGGGACGCTGGTCCGGGTGAGCTGGTCAAAGGTGATCTCATGAGGCTCACTGTTGCCCACCCGTTCAAACATGCGGACATTCTCCGAGAGGGGAACGTCGTTGAGGGTGCGGGAGGCCACGTTGAGGGTACCGCTGACGCTGCCGCCGCCCAGACGGGTGAGGGAGAGTTTCCCTTGCTTTCCGGAGGAGATGGTGACCAGCTGGCCCACCATCTTGTCGGCAGAGGCCTCGTTGAGACCGGGATCGCCGGTAAAGACCACCTTTTCGCCCTTGGCGTTGAAGAGGTCCAGGAGGGGCTTGACCTCCGCACTGCTGGCGGAGCATTTCTCCACGACGCCCACCGTGGTGGAGCGGGCCAGGGAGGGATCCAGGGCGCCGGCCACCCGGCCGTCAGAGGTAAAGAGGAGCGTCACCTGATCGCCGGGACGGAAGGGGGCCAGATCGGCCACAGCCCCGGGAAGAACGGTAAACTCCTGTCCCAGCATGGTCAGCTTGGAGGGTGCGGTGGGGTTGGGATAGGCGTTTTCATACAGGCCGGTGAGACGCAGGTCGGTGACCCGGATGATATTGGCGCCGCTGTCATAGGTGGCCACGTCGTACTGGCGCAGGTCAGCGACTGTGGCAGGGACACCGTTCTTGTAGAGCTGATAGTCGGTGCGTCCGCCCGCCAGGGAGGAGAAGGGATTGGTGGTGCCGTTCGGCTTGGTCCGTGCCACCATGACGCTGTCACTGGACTGGGAGGCGGAGGAGAGATAGACATAGTCCAGCTTGCCCGAGGGGCCATAGCAGAGGGTCATGGGGGTGCCGTTGTAGAGATAGGACCATACCTTTTCAAAGGTCGTGGCTTCGCCGTTTTTCCAGACCGGAGTTTCCGGGAGGATGGTGATCTTTTCTCCGCCGGCTGTGATATAGTTGGCGTCCACCGTGCCGGAGACCGTGACGCGCCGGACAGAGTCGTCCTCATTGGGGCGCAGAGTGAGGAAATTGCCGTTTTTGTCTTGGGCCATCTCACCCCGGACGCCCAGCAGCGAGGAAGAGAGCTCAGTGCGCTGGGTCTTGGGGGAGCGGGTATCCAGGCCGTTGGCCACGGTAACGGTGGTGGAGCCGCTGCTCTGGTTTTTATCCAGCGAGAGGAGAACGGTGTCCTCCGTGAGGGTGCCGCCCAGCTTTTGGACCAGATAGCACTCCTCCGAGCCCTTCACATCGGTAAAGAGGAGGTTGCGGAAGAGCTCCGCCGCCTCGCCGCGGGTCAGCGTGGAATTGCCCTTCAGGCCCAGGCCCTGGGTGAGCCCGTTTTCTCCGGCCACCGAGAGATATCCGTCATACCAGGTGGAACCGGTGGCGATATCCGAGGTGGTGTAGCCCAGCACGCGGGTGAGAATGGCCACGGCCTCTCCATAAGTAATGGCGCGGTCAGGCTCAAAGGTGCCGTTGCCCACGCCCAGAATCAGGCGGTCAGCGGCAGGGGCACTCTCGCCCTTGTCCGAGGAGGTGCTGGAGGTATCCGCCAGCTCGCCGCTGGTGGTCAGGGAGGAGGCGAGATTCACATAGCCCCGGGCCCAGTGCTTGGGACCGACGTCCAGGAAAATGGTACGGTTGCGCTGGGCGGGCTCCAGATCGCCCTTGCCCATCACATCCACCGCCATTTTGCAGAATTCCGCCCGGCTGAGGGTGGCCGAGGGGCGGAAGGAACCGCCGCCGGTGCCGTCCACTACGCCGAGCAGGCGGAGGATCTCCGCCGCTTCGGCAGTGTCGGCATCGCTGATGTCGTGGAACGCGGAGCCGTCGGCCGCGCCCACGGGCAGGACCAGCAGTCCTGCAAGAGTTGCCGCGGCAAGGGCCCCGGCCAGAATACGTTTACAGTTCATGCACTTCTCTCCTTTGCACTTGGGATCAATCCGCACGCAGTGCTTCCACCGGCTGGAGGCCGCTGGCCTTGATGGCAGGATACATACCAAAGAGGACGCCCAGCACCACAGAAAACAGGAAGGCGCCCAGAGCAATGGGGGTACTGGGCAGCAGCAGCGTCCCATCCAGCAGGAAGCGGCCCGCGATCAGTGTGCCGATATAGCCCAGACCAATGCCGAGCAGGCCGCCGATTCCGCAGATGACAGCGGCCTCGATCAGAAACTGGGTAATGATGCTCCGCCGTTCGGCGCCGATGGCCTTGCGGATGCCGATCTCCCGGGTGCGTTCGGTCACGGTGACCAACATGATGTTCATAATACCGATACCGCCCACCAACAGGGAGATGGCGGCAATTCCGCCCAGAACCATGGCCTGCATGTTGCTCTGCTGCTGGATGGAATCGGCCGAGGCATTGTCGCTGCGGATGTTGTAGTCTCCCCGCGTGGGCATGCCGGTGGCATCCTTGGGGAACATGGAGCTGAGGAAGGCATCCAGGCGGGTCATGGCCTCCACCGTGGCCGAGGCGCTTCTGGCCTTGACCACGAAGGAGTTGATGGCGCTGTTTTGGTTGAGGGTACGGTTGAAGGTATAGGGCAGAAGGAGCATATTGTCCAGCTCCGGCCAGTTTTCCAGGTCCTTGCGCTCATACCAGCCAACTACCAGGAAGGGCTGACCGTTGATGGTGATGGTCTTGCCCACCGGGTCCACAAAGTTGAAGAGGGTCTCCTTGAGGCGGCCGCCCAGGACACAGACGTTGTTGGTGTTCTGGATGTCCAGATAGGACAGCTCCCGGCCGCTGGCCAGCGTATAGTTGTTGCAGGCACCGTATTGGTCCGAGCCGAGGACCACCTGGATCATATCCTCCCAGTTTTCATAGTTCTGGGTGGACAGGGTCTTGGCGCCGTACTTGATGATCATCTCATTGTAAAGATTGATGGTGGGCGTCACGCCGACCACCAGGTCCTGCATGCCCAGGCAGTAGTCATACAGGTCCTGAAAGACGGTGTTTCCGTTGTCGCCGCCGTAGAAATAGTAGGCGTCCACATTGATCTTGTTGTTGCCCATCTTCTCAAAGTATTCCAGGTTTTTCTGGTTTTGTCCCTGAACGACCGAGACCATGATGACCACCGAGGCGACACCGATGATGATGCCCAGCATGGTGAGGAAGGAACGGGTCTTTTTGCAGGCGATGGACTTGAAGGCCATCTTGAAGGCTTGCAGCAGGTTCATGTCCAATCCACCTCCTGGGGGGCGTCGGAGATAATGACGCCGTCGGAAAGGCGCACCACCCGGCGGGCGGTGGCGGCGATGTGGTCGTCGTGGGTGATGAGCAGGATGGTGGTTCCCTCCCGGTAGAGGTCCCGGAGGATCTCCAGCACATGTTTGCCGGTCTTGGAGTCCAGAGCGCCGGTGGGCTCGTCGGCCATGATGATGGGGGGGCGAGTAGCAATGGCGCGGGCAATGGCCACACGCTGCTGCTGTCCGCCGGACATTTCACTGGGGCGGTGGTGGGCACGTTCGGCCATGCCAACCTTCTCCAGGGCCTCCATGGCCAGGTCCTCCCGGTCCCAGGCCGGTACACCCCGGTAGATCAGGGGGAGGGTCACATTTTCCAGGGCATCCAGCTCCTGAATGAGGTTGTAGCCCTGAAAAATGAAGCCGATTTCCCGGTTGCGGATGCGGGCCAGCTGACGGTCGCTCAGAGAGGTGATATCGGTGCCGTCCAGATAGTAGTCCCCGTATGTGGGGATGTCCAGACAGCCCAGTACATTCATCAGCGTGGATTTGCCGGAACCGGACTGTCCGACGATAGCGACGAACTCTCCCCGGTCGATCGACAGGGAGACGCCGTCCAGAGCCCGCACCTCGCTCTCTTTGCCCTCGTTGTAGATCTTATAGAGGTTCTTGATGTCAATGAGCATAAAGACACCCCATTTACCAGCTGGAGCTGGATTCGGTCACGGTATAGTTGACAAAGACCTCCATGCCTTCCTCCACGCCCGATTTGATCTCTACGTTCTGTGTATCCGAGATACCGGTCTCCACCGCGACGGGATAGTAGCCGTCCTCCTCGGTGGGAAGGGTGCGCTTCTGGCCAGGCTCCACCTCGGGCAGATCCAGTTCCAGGGTGTTTTCCGGCTTGCTGTCGGCCTTGATGAACACGACGGTCTGCGGGTTGCCGTCCTTGTCCAGCACGCTCTTGACGGCGCTGCCGGGGATCAGCACACAGTCGTCGGACTGGCTGGTCACGAAGGAGTAGTTGACCCAGGCGCCATCCACCAGGCTGCCGTCCATATTGTCCACCGTGAGGGTCACGGGGTAGTTGGTCATACCGTTGCTGCTCTCCGCCTTGCTCATATCAATGGAGGTGACGGTACCGATGTAAGTAGAGCCGTTCCAGTCCAGATCCACGGTGTTGCCCGGCTTGATAAAGGAGATGTTCCGGTCATCCACAGTAATGGTGACCAGCATCGTGGTGGAGTTGGAGATGATGATGACGGTATCGCCGCTCTTGACCTCGGAGCCGACGGTCAGGGTACAGGCGGTCACGGTGCCGTCGATGGGGGCCACTGCGTTGAAGTTGGCAAGAGCCTTCTGGGCGTCCTCCAATGCCTTCTGTGCGGTGGCGATCTCATCCTGCTTGGCGGTGATCTGGTCGTTCAGGGTGTCGGAGCCCAGGGTGAGCAGGGTCTGTCCGGCCGTCACATTGGCGTAGTTGAGGAGGTTGGAAGAGACCACGGGGCCGCTGGCCTTGGTGGTGATAGTACGGGTCTCATAGTACTCGGTCTTACCGGAGGCGTAGGGGTAGGCGGAGGTGCCATCGGCCAGGGCGATGGCCACCGAGGCATCCATGCCGGCGGTCAGGGTGCCGGGGTTATCGAAGACCACGACCACTTCAAAGTGGACGGCGCCCTCGGGGGAGATATAGCTGACCTTGTTGATCTTTTCCACCTTGCCGGAAAAGTCCTTCATGACAGCGGGGATATTGACCGACACGCTCTGCCCCACCGCGATGCTGTTTTCATAGGCATAGCTGAAATAGAGGGAGAGCTTGAGCTTCTTATCGTTGACCAGTGTGGTGACCTCTGCGCCGCTGGAGACATCCTGATCCGGGGTAAAGGTCTGCACATTCATCAGTTTTCCGGCGAAGGGAGCCTTGACCACCAGATCGGAGACCTGCTCCTGCAATTTGGAGAGCTCCCGGTTCAGGTTAGACACCTTTTCCTGGGCGTCCGAGACGGCCTTCTCAGCGGCCTCACTGTAAATGGTGTACAGAGGCTGTCCAGCTGTGACGACATCGCCGGGATTGACGAAAACCTCCCGTACGGTACCACCCTCGGTCAGTGTGATAGCGGCCGATTCCTTGGCTTTAGCATTACCGCTGCCCTGTACCACGCTCTGGATGGTGCCGATGGAGGCGGGGACGGCATAGATCTCACCCTGCTCCACTGGAGGGGGCTGAAGGACAAAGCGCCAGAGCAGATAACCTCCGCCGGCCAGAATAGCCAGCAGAATAACAAGGGTAATGATTCCCTTAAGGTGTTTCTTTTTCCGTTTTTTCTTGGGCGGGGCAGTGGGAGACGGGGCGGATGTAGGGGACGTCTCAGGGGTGAGAACGGGGGTCTGTTGTTCCGTCATATTCATTTCCTCCTATGCCTGGATAATAGTTCACCCTATTGTATCACACCATTTATAAAAAGGTATTTTCAAAAGGATGACAAGTTCTTAATAAAACCTTAAAATTTCCGGCTTTCCTTTTGACGCACAGGGAAGTCAAAAAGTTCCTGAGAAGGGGGACAAAAGAAGGCGAGCACATGGGAGCGTGTTTTACTGCATATGGATAGGACGACAATGGTTATGAGGGAGGGTTTTATCATGAAATGTATTATTTTAAAGCGAAAGATCCTGGCGGCAGCAGGTTGTTTGGCGGTGGCGGCGGCCATGTTCGTAACGGTCAACCATCCGGCGGTCGTAGGTGTGGCGGCCTCGGAGCGGGAGCTGCCCATTTACTGTGTGGAGCGGGACCAGAAGATGCTCTCCATTTCCTTTGACGCAGCCTGGGGTGATGGAAAAGAGCGGCGCCTGGAACACAAGGGAGTTCCAGGCGCCGCTCTTTTTACCCAAAAATCGCGCACCGGCTGAGGGAAGCCCAACGGAAAGGCCCGTCAGCTCACGGTATCATCCATGTGAATAAAGTAATCTCTGGAAGCATTCAAATGAGCCAACATCGCATTTTGCGCGCCGAGAAAATCTTTGCGGCAAATGGCTTCTGTAATCATCTGATGGTAGCGGATCGAGGTTTGGCGAAAATCCATGTCGGAGATGGTAGTGGAAACATACACGGAAGATGAAATGATCGGAATCAGATTGACGAGGACTGCATTTCCGGAACATTTTGCAATTTGTTCGTGGAATTTTGTGTCAGCATCCTGATAATCCTCACCAGCACAGATCAGAGAAGCGTGAAGCGAGCTGAGACGGAGCAGTTCCTGGCACTCCTCTTCTGTGGCGTGAATTGCGGCGGCTGCTGCAATGTGCGGTTCCAGCATAATGCGCACATCGATCAGATCCATAGCCAATTTCTTATTGTGTGCAAGAAACGTCAGGCCCAGCGGGTCGACCGGTATTCCGCGCTTACTGGAAATGTAAGTACCCGATCCCTGCTTCACATCCAAAATATTGCGGCCGACCAATTGCTTGATCGCCTCACGAAGCGTACTGCGGCTTACCTTCAGCATGGAGGAGAGCTCAGCCTCATTTGGAAGCCGATCCCCCTCTTTCATGTTGAGAGACAAAATAAAAGAAATCAGTTTTTCGGCGGTCTCATTGGTGCGAGAGGGCTTGGAATTCATATCGATAGGTGTTTTTTGGGAATCCATATGCACCCAACCTTTATGTTTTTGTTTTATTTTAGACTATAAGTGTTTAAAAAGCAACTGCGTATAAAAGATCGGATCATTTTCTTTGAATACATAATACGAATTAAACGTGGAATAAGTACAATATGCACAAAAATAAAGAATAATAATGTACAAATAGATAAAATATTTTGCAAATATTACAAAAAGATTGATTTTTAAAAAAATAATGGTATGATGAATTTAAAGAAAGCAAAAGTAAAAATAAATTTAATTTACTCGCCATAAAAGAGAAAAGGAGAGGAATTATCATGGAATTATGGTCAAATGAAGAAGAGATGTTTGAATTGATGAAGGAAAAGCTGTATACGCCCGTTGTCGGCGATATCCTGGACAAGGCGGGATACTGTCATCAATTTTTGCCTGCAAACATCAGACCACTTGAAACGATGGCGCCCAGTTCCTTTATTGATGCAACCGTCCCGGACAAGAGAATGAAGATTGCCGGATATGCCTGCACCGTCCTGGAATGCGATGTCTATGGAGAGCAGAAAAAACCTTTTGGATATATGACGGAAGCACTGGATCAGCTGAAGCCGAATGAAGTCTATATCGCAACCGGGGCACATAACAGTGCCCTCTGGGGGGAGTTACTGACGGCCACAGCGCGGACCCGTGGCGCCGCTGGTGCAGTTTTAGATGGGTACAGCCGAGATACGCCGCAGGTTCTGGAGCAGAATTTCCCTGTTTTTTGCACCGGATGCTGGGCACAGGATTCTTCCATTCGCTCCTACGTGAGAGAGGTGCGCTGCCCCATTGAAATTGGACAGGTTGTCATCCAGAATGGCGACGTGGTATTTGGAGACATTGACGGAGTGCTGATCATTCCGCGCAGCATCGCGCCTGAGATTTTAAAGGAAGCGCTGATCAAGGCCGCCGGAGAGAAGCATGTGAGAAAAGAAATTGAGAATGGAATGTCTGCAACAGAGGCATTTGAGAAATACGGGATCTTATAACGTCAGGAGGTAATACAAGAGGTATCCGAGAGAACAGAAAAGTTAAAAGGGAGGAGTAAATATGGCATCACCAATTGGATTCCTGATTATGCTCATTTTGACCATTATTGTCCTGGTTTTCTTGATCATGAAGATCAATCTGCACCCCACCTTTGCACTCTTTTTGGTCGGTCTGGGATTTTCCCTGTGCCTGGGATTTTCCTTTGTAGAGAGTCTGACGACATTGACCGGCGGCTTTGGCAGTACCATGACAAGTCTTGGCGTTCCCATCATGCTGGGAGCCATCCTGGCCATGGGCGTTCAGGATACAGGCGCGGCAAAATCGATCGCCAATTTCTTCATTCGTCTTTTCCATGGAAAAAATTTAGAGCTGGCTCCCGCATTGACGGCCTACATCGTGTCCATTCCTGTATTTGGAGACATTACCACGATCCTTACTTCCAATATTGCGAACGTGCTGAGCAAGAGAAAGCACATTTCCATGAGTAAGATGGCGGCCTTTACGCAGGCGGGCCTGAACCTGACCCATGCGGTGGTGCCCCCTACGCCTGGCATTTTGGCCGTCAGCATTATGCTGGGGGCGGATCTGGGTATGACGATCAGCTGGGGAATTGTCATTTCCTTGGCTGCGCTGATGCTAACGTGGGTGGCCCTGAGAAAGTGGACCGAAAAAGAGTGGATTGAGCCGGTCCCTGAGGTTGTAGCTGAGATTCAGGAGACGGAGTCGGACCGCGTGGAGGACATCTTGATCCGTGGAGAGGATCTGCCTGGAACATTGCCGGCCTTTCTGACCATTCTGATCCCGGTGGTTCTGATTGCAGGAAGCTCTTTTATCAACATGTGCGTGGCGGAAGATGCGGCAATCCGCAACTGGACTGCAATTTTTGGAGATAAAATTGTAGCCTTGGGGCTGGGTGTCATTTATACGATGCTTTTGGGATGCTTCCACCAGAAAGCCGTTCGCAAGAGCGACCGTGATTCTACCCACAAAGAGCAGGAAAAGTTCCATGACATCCTTTTGAACAGCTGGATCGCAAGAGGCTGTGAAGTGGCTCTGCCGGCCCTGCTGATCACCAGCATGGGCGGCGCCTTCTCTGCCGTCATCAAATCTGCCCCCGCGATTGACGGACTGGCATCTATGATTGTGGAGTCCGGTATCCCCGGGCTGCTGGTTCCGTTCCTGATTAGTGCGATCATGATGGCGGCGGTAGGATCGGCTACTACCGCTGGTATTACAGCGGCCGGAGTCGTCTTGCCCATGATGGGGACACTGGGGATCACTCCCGTTGCCACCACGCTGGCGATTGGAGCCGGTTCGATCCTGTTTAACTATATGAACAATTCCGGATTCTGGGTCATCAGCCGTTTCTTCAACTTGAATTTGAAGCAGGGCATCAAGTACATCACGGTGCCCTGTGGAGTGAGCAGTCTGATGTGCTTTATCCTGATTGCCATTTTTACTAGCATTGGAATCATGTAAGGATCACATACTGGATAGCAGAAAGCTGGCTACACTTTGGGAGGTAATCATATGGGTGACTATAAGTGCAATGGGAGCTGTACAACGGCCTGCAATTGCAGTCAAAATGAGCGCTTTTTGTGGCCGCAGTTCGACGCCCTTCAACTGGCGATCGGGTGGACCGAGAGCGACATTCAGAAGAAACAGGTTCTGGTAGAGGACGTCCTGGGAGACAGCCATCCCGGAAGTGCGCATCTGGGCCGTCTCTCAGAACAGGTACAGATCGGCGTCTATGAGAGCGGCGGAAAACCGGGCCGGTTCCATACCACGGATATCTGTGATGGATGTGCCCAAGGGCATGATGGAATGAACTATATTCTGGCCTCCAGAGAGAGCATAGCCGATATGGTGGAGCTTCATGGCCGGTTTGTGCCGTGGGACGGACTGGTCTTGCTCTCCTCCTGTGATAAAAGCATTCCCGGTCATCTCAAAGCGGCGGCACGCCTAAATCTTCCCACGGTTTTTGTGCCGGGCGGAAGTATGCGTCCATCCCGCAACATGACATCTGACATTGATGAGATTGGCGACCTGACGCTGCGCCAGGAGCGGGACCGGGACAATCCGGCCGTAAAGCGAGATGTGCGCAATTATAAGCTGACGGCCTGTCCGTCGGTAGGAGCCTGCCAGATGTATGGAACAGCCAGTACTATGCAGAGCTTGGCAGAGGCCATGGGAGTTGCCCTTCCGGGCTCTGCCCTGGCGCCTGCGACCATGCGGGATATTGATACTTACGCAAGAAATGCCGGCAAGGCCGTTATGAATCTAATCCAAAAGGGGATCACCTTTGATCAGATTGTGACAAAAGAGGCACTGATCAATACGATCATCATTCATTGCGCGGTAGGTGGCTCTACCAATGCGATGATCCATATTCCGGATCTGGCCCGTGAACTGGGGATTGATCTGCCGGTGGAGCTGTTTGACGAGATCAATCACAAGATTCCGCATATTGCCAATATTCTTCCCAGCGGAAAATATCCCACCGAGTGTATGTGGTTTGCGGGAGGAATTCCTGCGGTGCAGTGGCGGATGCGGAAGCATCTGAATTTGGATGTGATGACCTGTACGGGCATGACCCTGGGAGAAAATCTGGAATGTCTGGCAAAAGACGATTTCTTTGAACGGAATGTCGGATATCTGGCCAACTACAAACTGAACGTGGATGATGTCCTTCTCCCGGAGGAGAAGATAAAAGAAAATGGATCGGTGGCCGTCCTGAAGGGCAATATTGCCACAGAGGGCGCGGTGGTAAAATATGCAGCCATTGCGGAAAACATGCGGGTACATGAGGGACCTGCCCGTGTCTTTGACAGCGAAGAAGACTGTTATTATGCGGTCATTGATAAAAAAGTAAAGCCTGGAGATGTGCTGATCATCCGGTATGAGGGACCGAGAGGTTCCGGAATGCCTGAAATGCTGATGACAACAGAGGCAATTGTTTCCGACAAGGATTTGAATGGAACGGTGTCTCTGGTAACCGATGGACGCTTCTCCGGTGCTACAAGAGGACCCGCCATCGGACATGTATCTCCGGAGGCAGCAGCCGGCGGAGAGATCGCGTATATCAAAGATGGGGATATCATCTGCTTTGATATTCCCAAACGTACGCTGAATGTAGTCGGATGTGAGGGTGAGAAAATGAGCCTAGAGCAGGTGGCTGCAGTGTTTGAGCAGCGGAAGAAAGTCATGCAGCTCAAATCGCTTGGTGTACGAAAGGGCGTATTTAAAAAGTATACGGAGCATGCCAGATCTGCAATGCAGGGAGCTGGAATGTAAAAAAGTAGAGAGGCCGGGGACCGTTGTATGAGTACAATGGTCCCCGGCTTTTTGCGGACAAAAAAGCATGGTTCTTGTTGCCCTAACCTGTGGTAAAGGGGTTGCGGAAGTAAAATGGGAAAATAAAGAAAAGTACTTCTTTAATTCTTCCTTATTTCCATATAGCAAGGGGTAATTGAGGTTAAAAAAAGATGGAAATTGTACATATATACAAAATTATAGATATAATAAAAAGAATAATTGACGTATTAGACAATTGAGTACTATACTTCAGGTATCTAATTCGGAAGTGTATGACACAGATTCCTGCAATAAAAGAAATTTTGGAACAAACGACCCGTGAGCACGATATTCAGAGGGAGGCCGTAATGCGATGGATATGACAAGAAAGCGGTATAACAATCCAAAGAAAGCACGGATTGTGGTAGAGAAATGTCCCATTGATTCGACTGGGAAGCCCTGCCACTGCCACCGGGAAGGACAGGTATTTGAATTTGATTTTGAGCGATGTCCTTCCGATTTCTGTGCGGCGGCGTTCCACAATCTCTGGCCGCAGCTTCGGGTTCTGGAACTGGGGGGAAGACACCCCTGGGATGAAACCCCAAATGTGACCCGGGTGGCTTGTCCGGATCCGGACAAGCCCACGATTTTCCGTATCGAGGTCTTTGAAGATCCCGAACAGAAGTAATGGGGAAACACTCCTTCGATCACAGAAGGCCATGTGATAGCGTAACAGATCGCACAGAGTGGTAAAGGTGCGGTCAGAAAATAATGAATGATGGATCAGGAGGAATTGAATTATGAAATGCAAAAAGATGCTGGCTCTTGCTTGCAGCGGCGTTCTTTCCATCTCTTTGCTGGCCGGATGCGGCGGCGATCCTGCCCCGTCGGGCGATCCTGGTACTGCCAGCGGTGGAGGGGAAGATACCACGAAAGTGGCGATGATTCTGACCGGATACATCAATGATGCCGGGTGGAACCAGTCCGCATACGAAGGCCTCCAGATGGCAGAAGAGGAGTATGGTGTGGAAGGCGCCTATACAGAGGCGGTTCCGCAGCCGGACTATGAGACCGTGATGCGTGACTATGCGGATCAGGGGTATGATTTGATCATCTGCGTTGGAAATGAGCTCTCGGACGCGGCTTTGGCTGTGGCGGGATCTTTCCCGGACGTAACCTTTGCGGTAATGAACGGAAACTATGCGCAGGAACCGAATGTAGGCGCCTATCGTTTTAATACGCCTCAGAGCGGATTCCTGGCAGGCGCGGTTGCAGCCATGTATTCTGAAAACGGTGTGGTCGGCATGATCGGCGGCAGCACAGCTCCTCACATCAAAGACTCGGTGGAGGCCTTTGCTGAAGGTGCCAAGTACATCAATCCCGATGCCGAGGTGTTGACCGGCTATACCGAGTCTATGACCGACATCGCCAAGGGAAAAGAAATGGGTATGGCGTTTATTGAGCAGGGCGCGGATGTCCTGTGTGCCAATGCAAACTCCTGTTCTCTGGGCGTAATCGATGCGGCCAAGGAAAAAGGAATCCGCCATATTGGATACATCAGCGATCAGTATGAGGTGGCGCCGGATACGGTCATGGTTTCCATGATCCAGAGCAACCAGTTTATGATCAAGGCCATCATTGAGTCGGTCATCAATGGGGAATTCACTCCGGAGCTTCACCTGTTTGGTATGCCGGAAGGCGCACTCTACCTCAGCGACTTCAACGGGCATGACGAGATTTTGACAGAAGAGGAGCAGGCAAAGATCGAAGAGATCATTGCAGGGATCAACGACGGCTCCCTGGCCGAGGCCGGCATTCTGCCCAAGTCTACCTTTGATCAGTAACATTATCAAAGTAAAGGGTTAGACATGATCACCGCCGGGGGAAGGGAACTTCTCCCGGCGGAATTTCCAATCATAGAGTATGTGCTGAGCACAGATGCGGTAGCTGAGCGGAAAAAGAATTGCAGCCGTATGATCAGAATAGAGTGGGGGAAAACGCGAATGGCAGAAAAAATTCTGGAAATGCGCAATGTCACCAAGCGTTTTGGAAAATTGGTAGCAAACCGGAGTGTCAATTTTGATTTGGAGCGGGGCGAAGTACATGCCCTGCTGGGAGAAAACGGCGCAGGTAAAACGACGCTGATGAATTGCCTGTATGGGATCTACAATCCGGAGGAAGGCGAGATCTTGCTCCATGGTAAGCCGTTAAAACTGAGCAACCCCAAAGATGCAATTGCCCACAATATCGGCATGGTGCACCAGCATTTTATGCTGGTACCCCCGCTGACCGTACTGCAAAACATTGTTTTGGGACAGGAGTGCCGCATTACCCCGATGAACTTGAGTCGGGCTAGAGCACAGGTGGAAGAGCTGTGTGAGAAATATCATTTCCAACTGGAGTTGGATACCAAGGTGGCCGATCTCTCGGTTGGAGCACAGCAGAGAGTGGAATTGGTCAAGGCCCTTTACCGGGGCGCGGATATCCTGATTCTGGATGAGCCCACGGCAGTTTTGACACCGCCGGAGGTAGAGGGACTCTTTGAGATCTTGCAGCAGTTTGTATCGATGGGGAAATCCATTATCATCATTTCCCACAAACTGTGGGAAGTCAAGCGGATCTCCAACCGGGTCACCGTACTTCGCAGCGGAGAGGCGGTTTCCACCGTCATGACCAAGGATGTGGAGGAAGCCGATCTGGCCGCCATGATGGTCGGAAAACGGGTATCTCTGGAGTATGAGAAGACGCCGGTAACCACAGCACAGAATATCCTGGAACTGAAGGATGTCTGCGCCAAGGGCGCCCATCTGGCATCCTCCCTGAAACATGTTTCCATGCATATTCGAGAGGGTGAAGTGCTTGGCATTGCGGGTGTGGACGGAAATGGACAGCTGGAGCTCTCAGAGGTCATTATGGGTCTGTTGCCGACCCAATCGGGAAGCGTCTATTACCGGGGCGAAGAGATTACAAAAATGCCGACCCGAAAACGGATCGAACAGGGATTTGCCCATATTCCGGAGGAGCGAATGACACAGGGACTGGTCATGAATTTCAGTGCCAGTGAAAACATGATCATCAACTGTTATGACCGCCCGCCCTTTACCAAAAACCATCTCTTCAACAGCCGGCAGGTCAAAGAGAACGGAAAAAAGCTGGTAGAGGAATATGACGTGAGACCGCGGGACCCAGATGCGCTGGCACGGTCTTTTTCCGGCGGCAACCAGCAGAAGATCATCATTGCACGGGAGTTTGCACAGGACCCGAGACTGGTTGTGGCGGTCCAGCCCACGCGCGGTCTGGACATTGGCGCAAGTGACTTTGTGCATCAGAAGTTGCTGGAGCAAAAGGAAAAAGGGGCGGGCGTGCTGCTGATCTCGGCGGATCTGGATGAGGTGCTGGCCGTATCCGACCGCGTACTGGTCATCAATGAAGGGGAGATCATGGGAGAGTTTGTTCCCGGAGAAATCGACTATACCGAAATCGGTCTGATGATGGGTGGAACCAAGCGGACAAACAGCAAGGCAGGTGAAACGGCATGATCTGTATGAATTTTGGTGGAACGCAAGTGCGCGTGGAGCGCAAGAAACGGACGGAGAGCCCTCTCTTTCAAAAAGTGCTGGGAATTGGTATTGCACTGCTTCTGGTCATCCTTGTAACGGGGATTATCATTGCACTTTCCGGAAAGTCGCCCATTGCGGCCTTTCAGTGCATGATCAAAGGCGCCTTTGGCACGAAAAACAGTGTGGCCGAGACCTTGATCAAAGCGGTGCCCCTGCTGCTCTCTGGCCTGGGCCTGACAATCTGTTACCGCACTGGCCTGACCTCGGTAGGCTCGGAAGGACAGATTATTATGGGCGGGCTGATGGCCACCATCGTGGGAGTCAACCTGGGCGGCCTTCCCGCTCCGGTGGTCATTCCCATGGCCATGATCGCAGGAATCCTCGGCGGAGGAATCTGGGCCGGTATCGCCGGATTGCTCAAGGCGAAGTTGGGTGTCTCGGAAGTTATCAATACGATCATGCTCAACTATGTGGCGACCTATCTGGTGGCCTATCTGGTGGACGGGCCCATTCAGGAGGCGGCCGGGCACTATCCGCAGTCTGACCTGCTGGGAAAAAACGCGTGGCTTCCAATCATCCTGCCGGGGACGCGGATGCATCTGGGTGTAATTCTGGCTGCGGTGTCGGTGGTCCTGGTATATATGCTCCTCTGGAAATTGCCGCTGGGCTATCAGATGCGGGCCGTGGGAAACAATCCCATCGCGGCAAAGACGAATGGCATCAATGTGGCGCGCAACATGGTGCTGGCCATGTTCCTCTCCGGTGCCTTTGCCGGTCTGGCGGGATCGGTGGAGATCATGGGTATCCACCACCGGCTGATGAATGGTTTCAGCTCCAGCTACGGCTTTGATTCCATGGCAGTTGCGCTGCTGGGCGGTCTGCATCCGGTGGGTGTGACCATTGCGGCCATCTTCTTCGGAGCATTGCGTACCGGTGCCAATACCATGCAGCGTACGCTTCAGGTACCGGTGTCTCTGGTCAATGTCATCCAGGGTCTGGTCATCCTGTTTGTTCTGATGCAGGCACTGCTCAGCCGGTTTACCATTCGGATTATCCAGCGGAATGCAAAGGAAAAGGGGGCAAAACAGCATGCTTGATATCGTAAGCGGCTTTCTTGAGGCAATGGTTCGAATGGCCTGCCCCATTATGCTTGCCAGCCTGGGAGCACTGTTTACTGCGCGCAGCGGCATCATCAATTTCGCCATGGAAGGCATTATGATCATGGGGGCCTTTTTTGGTGTGTATGGCTCCTACCTGTCCGGAAATCCCTGGGTGGGCGCACTGCTTGGAATGCTGGGCGGGTTGGCCGCAGCGGTGGTTCTTGGCATTATGAGCATCACGGTCAAGGTAGATCAGGTCGTGGCGGGTACCGGTATTAATGTGCTCTTTCTTGGACTGACGAGCTACCTATGTACGGTGCTGTATCCCGATGGACAGCCCTCCTCGGTGGAGGCCTTTCAGAGCGTAGAGATTCCGGGCCTCTCCTCTCTTCCGGTAGTGGGCGTATTTTTCCAACAAAATCTGTTGGTCTACCTGGCCTTTTTGCTGGTGCCGCTGATTTGGTATCTGCTCAATCGCACCACTTTTGGACTGTGCCTGCGCTCGGTAGGTGAGCAGCCCCATGCGGCGGACAGCCTGGGCATCAATGTAAACCGGATGCGTTATATCGCCATTCTGCTGGCCGGTATCTTGGGTGGACTGGGCGGCGCGGCCCTCTCGCTCGGACAGGTATCCGTGTTTATGGAAAACATGACATCCGGACGCGGCTATGTGGCCTGGTCTGCGGTGACCGTAGGCAAGTGGAATCCCATCGGCATCATGGGAGCCTCCCTGCTCTTTGGCGGTGCGGAAGCGGTGCAGCTTCGCCTCCAGGCGCTGGGCATTGAAATTCCCCAGCAGTTCTTCCAGATGCTGCCCTACCTGCTGACCATGATAGTGCTGGCCGGTGTAGTAGGCAGAACGGTCGGACCCAAGGCAATGGGCAAGCCGTTTGTCAAGGGAGAGCGGTAAATGGGATTTTCAGCACAGGAGATGCGCTTCACGATGTATTACCCCGAAGGGAGTTCTGCCGGACAGGGGCCTTCGAGGGATGGGGCCACGCCAGAGAAAATTCGGACCGTACTGGGAGAGTTGAGATTCCCCGCTCCGCCGGAAGAGCGCCCCTATCTGTATGGGTGTATGGTGCTCTCCTTTGACGGGAAAATGGGCTTTCCGGACGATCCGGAGGGGACCCTGATCTCGAAGGAGAACCGCTTTGATCCGGTAGGGGCAAAGACCGATTTTTGGATCATGCAGGTCTGCCGGACCTATGCCGACGGCGTGATTCTGGGCGCGGGGACCCTGCGGGCCCGGATGCATAAAATGTGGTGTTCCGAGATCGCCGATCCGGATTTGATCCAGGTGCGGCCTGCGCTGGGGAGAACCGGGGAAGCGCCGCTGGCGCTCATTCCGTCGGTGGACGGAATGGATATTCCGGTAGAGCACGCTATCTTTACAAGAAGTGAGCAACCGGTGATTCTGACTTCCGTCCAGGGGGCGGAGCGGCTGCAAAGCCGGCTAAACCGGCCCAGCCGCGTTCTCAGCGGACCTACCGACCTGAGAAAAGGACTGGAAGAAGTGCAGATCATAGCGGTAGGGGAACAGGAGCCCAACACGGCAGGGCTGCTGCACTTCCTCCGGGCCTGTGGTCTGGAGTATGTATCGGTGGAGGCACCGGGCTATCTCTGGCACCTGATCAGTAAGGGACTTCTGGACGAATACATGCTCAACTACTCCGGCGTCATGGCGGGCGGTATGACCGCGCTGGGTGTAAACGCCGGCTTTACGGTCAAACAACATCCCCATGCAGAGATTCTCAGCGTGGGGTATCACCGGGGATTTCTATATACCCGACAAAAACTCCATTATGGATGGTAAGGTGAAATAGTACCTGAAACAGCAAGAGGAAAGGGTGGAAATGGACCATGGTAAAAATTCTGGGATTGTGCTGCAGCCCGAGAGACGGGGCGACACAATATGCGTTGGAGCAGGGGCTGAAGGCGGCTGCGGAATTTTCTCCGGAAATTGAGACGGAGCTTATTTCAGTGCGTGGGAAAAAAATTGCACCCTGTAACGGATGCGGCTACTGCAAACGGGAAAAGACCTGGTGCTGTATCAAGGATGACATGCAGGAGCTCTTTGAGAAAATCATCCACGCTGACGGTGTGTTGGTGGCCTCTCCGGTCTATGTGATGACCGCTACCCCTCAGCTGCATGCTATCGCCTCGCGGATGCGGCCGGCCATGCACTGCTACCCTGGTATGCTGCGCAACAAATTTGTGGCGGCCATTGCCGTGGGCGGAACCCGGAATGGGGGCCAGGAGACGACGATCGACGACATTTTCCACCTGTTTGGAACTCGGGCTATGAACATGGTGACCAATGAATCGGGCGGTTATACAGGAGCAAAGGTGTGGTCCCAGGATGGAGGTGCACAGGCAGCTGCACAGGATGAGATCGGTCTGAAGACCGTACGGGATTTGGGCCGGAAACTGGCAGAGGTCTGCTATATCTACACATTGGGGAAGCAGGCTTATCAGGATGGGTGTGAAAACAAATGAAAAAGGCCTATCTGCATGTCCATATTGTGACGGTGGATGATCAGGATCGTGTCTGGCCCGACGGTGGCATTCTGTATGAGAATGGGACCATTGCCGCGGTGGGAGAGAGCGCCCATGTGGAGCAGATAGCACGTGAGCGGGGGGCAGAGATCCTGGATGGCGGTGGAAAATACCTCTTTCCGGGGCTGGTCAACACCCATACCCACCTGTACCAGGAGCTGACCAAGGGACTGGGCAGCGATCTGAGCTTGGAGGAATGGTTTCCAAAAGCCATGGCACCGGTGGGCGCAGCCCTGCGGGAGGAGCACATGGAGGCCGGCGTCGCGCTGGGTCTGCTGGAGGCCATCCACAGTGGTGTGACCACAGTCGCGGATTATATGCAGCATCAGCCGGTACCCGGGCTGGGCCGCGTAGAGCTGGACGTGGCAAAACAGATGGGTGTACGCATGGTCTATGGACGGGGATATCGGGATATCGGCCGGGCCGAAGTGGTGGAGGACGCCGCGCATATCTTTGCGGATGTGGAAGATTTGAAGGCGCGTTATGTACAGCCGGATGGGATGATTACCGTATGGCTTGCCCCGGCCGCAAGCTGGGGGCTGAGTGACCACCTGATGCGGGAGACCCGCCGCTATGCCGATGCCACGGAGACACCCATCATGATGCACCTTTTCGAGACGGGTTCCGACGAAGCGGGAAGCCAGCAGCGTTTTGGAAAGCCGGCTATCGAATGGTTTGAAGAGGCGGGACTGCTGGGCCCTGATCTGCTGGCTGTACACTCCGTCGCGCTGGGGAGTGCTGAGATGGAAAAATATCAGCAGTACCGCGTCATGGTATCCTATAACCCGGTTTCCAATATGTATCTTGCATCCGGTTCGGCTCCCGTTCGGGAGCTGAAAGAGCGGGGACTCGCCGTGGCGCTGGGAACGGATGGCGCCGGCTCCAACAATAACAATAATATGTTAGAGGCCATGAAGAGCGGAGCCCTGCTGCAAAAGGTGGTACACCGTGATCCGCAGGCTATGACCGCCGGAGAGATGCTGCGCATGGCGACCATCGAGGGGGCGAGAGCGCTGGGGCTTGGGGACCGGATCGGCTCCATTGAAGTGGGCAAGGCGGCGGATTTCTTTCTCTACGACCCCATGCACAGCCCAATCGCCTGTCCGGTCTGCGGGACCCCGGAGGCGGCTCTGGTTTATTCCGGAGATCACAGAGCCATTGATACCGTTGTCATCCAGGGACAGACTGTATTAGAATGTGGTATACTGACAAAAGGAGACGAGGACGCCATTCTTGTACAGGCGCGGCGTATGGCGGATGATTTGCTCTGTCGGATTCGGTAGGAAACATAGAAATGGAGCGAAAAAAGGAGTATGATAATATGAACCAGATTGGGGATCTCAAAACATTTCTCCAGGCCCTGAAGGAGCGGGACCTGCTCTTTACCACCGAGAAGGAAGTGGACTGGAACCACGAGATCGGTTCCCTCATCGCCACGCTGGAACCCAGCGGACGGGCGGGCTATTTTCCCCATGTGAAGGACAAGCAATTCGGTGTGTGCGGCAACCTCCTGGGGTCCATGGACAGCATCGCGGTGGCACTGGGCTGTGAAAAAGAGGAGATCACGGATTTCCTGGCCAAATGCCTGGACCGTCCCATCAAGCCTCAGATCGTGGAGAGTGCGCCCTGCCAGGCCTACATCCAGACGGGGGACCAGGTGGACGTCACCAAGCTGCCGGTTCCGGTCCATGCACCCAAGGACGGCGGCCCCATCATCACCGGCGGCGTCATCGTATCCAAGGAGCTCCACGGGACCCGTCAGAACCTTTCCTTCCAGCGGATGCATGTGAAGGGCAAGGACAAGATCAGCATCATGATCAACGAGTGGCGGCACCTCAAGGACTTCTACAATGAGGCGGAGGCGGAGGGCAAGCCACTTCCCATTGCCATCTCCATCGGCGCCGACCCGGTGGTCTATGTGGGCGCCGGACTGCGCTACGACGGGGACGAGATGGAGATCGCCGGAGCCATCCGGGGCCGGCCCATGCAGGTGGTCAAATGCATCACCAACGACATCTATGTACCCGCCGAGTCCCAGTTCGTCATCGAGGGTGAGATCCTCCCCAACACCAGAGAGCTGGAGGGCCCCCTGGGTGAGTTCACCGGACATTACAGTGCCCCCTGGAACAGCCCGGTCATCCATGTGACCGCCATCACCCACTGCGCCGATCCCATCTATCAGACCATCAACGGCGCCTCTTTTGAGCACATCAATCTGGGCAATGTGCTTCCCCGGGAGCCCCTGCTGAAGAAATTCACCAGCTATGTGAGCAGCGGCGTGCTGGATGTCCACATTCCGCCCTATGGATCTGGATTTTTGGCCCTGGTCCGCCTGCGGAAGAAGAACCCCGGCGAGCCCAAAAATGTGGCTCTGGCGGCCATGATGACCTATGTGAACATCAAGAATGTCATCGTGGTGGATGAGGATGTGGATATCTATAACCCGGCCGATGTGATGTGGGCGGTGTCTAACCGGGTGGTGCCCGAGCGGGATATCTTCTATGTGCCCAATGCCCAGGGGCATGAGCTGGACCCCTGCTCCGACGAGCGGGGCGTGCAGACCAAGATGGGCATTGACGCCACGCTGAATGAGGAGAGCCGTTGCCTGGAGCGGGTGCGCTATCCCAAGGTCGATTTGAGTCAGTACGTATAAGCGGCCGGTCCGGACCGGAGCCGCGGGAGAAGGGAGAGTCCGTATGGGCGGAAGGTATATCGTAGGGATCACAGGGGCCAGCGGCTCGCTCTATGCCGAGGCGGTGATCCGGCGGCTGCTGAAGGCCGGGTGTGAGGTCCATCTCTGCCTGACCCGGGCCGGACAGATCGTCGTGCGGGAGGAGCTGTCCTGGCAGTGGCCGGAGGGGGCCGCGCCCGAGGAGATCCAGGCCGCGCTGCGCAGCCGCTTCCAGTGCGGAGAGGAGCTGCGGTACTACGACATCCACGCCATCGGCGCCCGGATCGCCAGCGGTTCCTTCCGCACCGACGGAATGGTGGTGGTGCCCTGTTCCATGGGCACCCTCTCCGCCATTGCCCACGGCTCTTCCCACAATCTGTTGGAGCGTGCTGCCGACGTGGTGCTCAAGGAGCGGGGAAAGCTGGTCCTGGCGGTCCGTGAGACCCCTTTCAGCACCATCCACCTGCAAAATATGCTCACCCTCTCCCAGTGCGGCGCGGTCATCATGCCGGCCTGCCCGTCCTTCTACCATGCTCCCTCCTCCCTGGAGGAGCTGGCCGACTTCTTCGCTGGGCGGCTCCTGGACCAGCTGGGGCGGTCCGACGACAGCATCCGCCGCTGGGAGGGGATCGATTGACCGGAAGAGGGGAAGAGGATGCGCCATAAGATCGCATTTATCACCACGGAATATGTGAAGCCGCATCTAGAGCGGGTCCTGCCCCAGCTGGGGATGGACGCAACCTTCTCCATCTATGCCTACCATCCCTTTGAGGAGATCGACGGGTTTTTCCGGCAGATCCCGCGGGAAGTGGATGGCGTGATCACCAGCGGCAACCGATTTGGCAGCGCTTTCCGGCACATGTTTCCCCGGGACCGGCGGGTGGTGGTCCCCATGGGGATCAACGACGCAGAGGTCCACCGGCTCTTCTGGCGGCTCAAGCAGGAGCAGCCCGATCTGGACTTTCAGAGGATTTACGCCGATTTTCTGGATGAGCTTCACCTGAGCATTCCGAGCTTTCTCACAGAGGACCACGGAATCCCACTCTCGGTGAGCATGGATGCCGGACGGGAGCAGACCCCGGAGGAATTCCTGCGGGGGGAATACCGGCAGTTCCAAAAGCTGCTGGAGGTATGGGAGACCGGGCAGTTTGAACGGATCATCACCCGGTACAGCGGCCTGCTCCCGATGCTGCGGCAGCGTGGAGTACAGATTTTTTATCCGTTTCCCAGCATCGACAGCATCCGCTCCGCCTGTGCCCAGGCCCAGCGGGAGATCGAGATGCGCCAGCTCCAGGACTACCAGGCGGCCGAGATCCATGTGAATCTGTGGATGCCCAATCCGGCCTATACGGTGGAAAGCCTCTATGAGCAGCGGCTGCTTCAGCTCCAGCAGAGCCTGATGGACTATTTTGGAAGCAAGGCGGAGGACATGCTCTTCCGCCGCAGCCACTTTGGAGTGGATATCCTCACCGACCGAAAGACGGTGGCCCAGTGCACCCGGGAATATACCGTGTGTGAGCTCAGCACCTTTTTGAATGCGCGGCTGGACTTCCGGATCTTTGTGGGCTATGGGATCGGGCAGGGAATCTATCAGGCCCGTCTCAATGCCATTACGGCCACCCGGGAATCCGAGGTATCGGGGGGAGCTATCTGGTCAATGAGCAGGATGTCCTCATTGGTCCTCTGGGCGGAGGGGAAGCCGCTCCACCATCGCCGTCCGTGTTCTCCTATATGTCCAGCCACGCGGGGATCTCACAGGCCACCATCAACCGGGTGCTGGAAGTGCTGGGCGCCATGCCCAACGGCCGCCTGACCTCCCAGGAGCTAGCGGAGCGGCTGGCAATCACTCGGCGCAGCGCCAACTATTTTCTCAAGGCCATGACTCAGACCGGGATTTTACAGGTGGTGGATATGCACCGGGCGGCCGGCCGTGGACGTCCGGAGCAGGTCTACGGCAGCGCAGCGGCAGAGAATACAGACCGAATTCATTGAGACAAAAAAGGGAGTGTCCCCTCCGTAGTCTACGGAGGGGACACTCCCTTTTTTGATTGTTTTTACAGTCCGAGAGCATATCCCACCAGAAGCTTGGTGGTATTCTCCAGGCTCTTCACATGGGTGCGCTCCACGGCATGGCTGCAATAGACCGGCATGCCGAAGGCCGCAACCCGGACATTGTTGCCCGACTTGAGCGCAATGCTGGCGTCCGTGCCGTAGTGGTAGAAGATATCCACCGCGTAGTCACAGCCGATGCGTTCGGCGGTCTCAATGAGGCGACTGGTCAGGTCGTAGTCATAGGGAGAGAAGGCGTCCTTGCAGCAGATGGCCACATTGAACTCATTGCCCTCATAGTCCGGACCGATCAGACCAATGTCGATGGCCACAAATTCCTCCACCTCGGGGGGAACATAGGAGCCGCCATGGCCGATCTCCTCGTAGTGGGGGAAGGCCAGCAGGGTGCGGTACTTGGGTTTCAGATTGTGCTCGGTCAGATACTTGAGCATGGCGAAGATACAGGCCACAGCGCCCTTATCGTCGATGAAGCGGGACTTGAGGTAGCCGTTATCGGTCACCGTGCAGTGGGGCTCAAAGGAGACCATGTCGCCGTGGCGGATGCCCAGATCCAGCACATCCTGGCGCGATTTAATGGGCTGATCCAGCAGGATCATCATATTCTGCTCATTGCGCTCCAGGGTACGGGCGTCGTCAAAGACGTGGACCGAGTGGGACTGGCAGGTGTAGATGCCGGTATATTTGCGTCCGTCGCGGGTGTGAACGGTGACGGTCTCGCTCTCCATGCTGGTGTGGCTGACGCCGCCCAGATTGCGGATGCGGATCATACCGTCGTCATCGATCCGGCGGACAATGAAGCCCAGCGTATCCAGGTGGCCTCCGATCATAACGGTTTTGCTGTTGTCCTGGCCATCTACCGTGATGTAGATCGTATTGCGGTTGTCGTAGGTCACCTCATAGCCCAGCTCCTTGGCCATCTGGGCCACGACGGGATTGATCTCCCGGTAATAGCCCACGGGGCTGGGCGTGTTAACCAGCGTGCGGAAGGTGTCCAGAATGTATTGAGTGTCGATCTGAAGTTCCATGTTACAGTTCCTCCTGGAATTCCATTTAGTTTCCCTGAGAAGATTCCGCCAGAGGCAGCCCCTGGTCGGCGCACAGATGGCAGGCTACCTTGTGCCGGGGGCTGACCTGATAGACCTTGGGCTCTACCTCGAAGCACTCGGGACGGGCATAGGCGCAGCGGGGCGCGAAGCGGCAGCCGGGCTTGGGGTCGATGGGAGAGCTGATCTCGCCCTGGAGGAGGATACGCTCCTTCTTATGGTGGATGTCAGGCACCGGGATGGCCGAAAGCAGGGCCTTGGTGTAGGGATGGGTGGGGGCGGCAAAGAGCTCCTCACTGGGGGCGTACTCCACCATCTTGCCCAGATACATGACCATGATGTTGTCGGAGAAATAGTTGACCACCGACAGATCGTGGGTGATGAACATGTAGGTCAGTCCGCGCTCATGCTGGAGTTTTTTCAGCAGGTTCAGGATCTGAGCCTGGATGGAAACGTCCAGAGCGGATACCGGCTCGTCACAGACGATGAAGGAGGGGTCCATGGCCAGGGCACGGGCAATGCCGATGCGCTGACGGCGGCCGCCGTCCAGCTCATGGGGATAGGTGTTCATCAGACGCTGGCTCAGACCCACGGTCTCCATCAGGCTGATGACCCGGCGCTCCAGCTCCTGCTTGTTTTTGCACAGCTTGTGCAGACGCAGGGGGGCGGCGATGATCTCGCTGACCGACTTGCGGGGGTTCAGAGAGGCAAAGGGATCCTGGAAGATCATCTGCATCTCCGTGCGGAGATTGCGCATCTCGTGGGTGGAGAACTTGGTGATATCCTTCCCCTGGAAGAGGACCTGACCGCTGGTGGGGTCCTGCAGGCGGAGGATAGCGCGACCGGTGGTGGACTTGCCGCAGCCGGACTCACCCACGACACCCAGGGTCTTGCCTCGCTCCAGGGTGAAGGAAATGTCGTCCACCGCATGGAGCTGTCCCTTCTTGGTGGGGAAATATTTTTTGAGGTTGCGTACCTCCAAAATGACATCAGACATGGTCCGCACCTCCTAATGTGACTCCCGCATCGGGCTCATAGGCCAGACAGCGGACGGTATGGGTGTCCGAGAGCTGGGTGATCTGGGGCATACGGGTCTTGCAGATTTCCTGGCAGTGGCTGCAGCGGGGATGGAAGGGGCAGCCGCTGGGGAGATCGGTGGGATCGGGCATCAGGCCGGGAATGGGCTTGAGCTCCTCGTTGCGCCGCTTGATATTGGGCAGAGAATCGAAGAGACCCTTGGTATAGGGATGGGCCGTGTGATCGAAGATGTCCTCCAGCGTGCCGTGCTCCACGATGTAGCCGGCGTACATGATGCTCACCTCGTCGCAGACCTCGGCCACAATGCCAAGGTCGTGGGTGATCATCAGCATGGAGGTGCCGTATTTCTCCCGCAGCTTCTGCATCAGGTCCAGCACCTGTGCCTGGATGGTCACATCCAGAGCGGTGGTGGGCTCGTCGGCGATGAGCAGGTTGGGATTGCAGGCCAGGGCCATGGCGATGACCACACGCTGCTTCATGCCGCCGGAGAACTGGTGAGGATATTCCGAGGCACGCTCGCCGGGGATGCCGACCAGCTCCAGCATCTCCTGGGCGCGGACCATGGCTTCCTTTTTATTGACCTTCTGGTGGAGCAGGATGACCTCGGCAATCTGCTCTCCCACGGACATGACCGGGTTCAGGGAGGTCATGGGGTCCTGGAAGATCATAGACACATAGTCGCCGCGGATATCCTCCATCTCCTGAAGGGAGTACTCAAAGATATTTTTTCCATCCAGAAGGATGGTGCCTCCGGTAATCTCTCCGGGGGGATCGGGGATCAGGCGGAGAATGCTCAGGGCGGTGGTGGTCTTGCCGGCGCCGGTCTCGCCTACCAGGCCCAGAGTCTTGCCCTTTTCAATGTCCAGATCGATGCCGTTGATGGCGTGGACCACGCCGTCGGTGGTGGAAAACTGGACCGACAGATCCCGGATCTGGACGCTATACTCTTTTTCTTGCATGTCTCATTGTCCTCCCTTACTGCTTCAGTCTGGGATCGAGGGCATCCCGCAGACCGTCGCCCAACAAATTCAGGGCCAGGACCGTGATCACGATGGCCAGACCGGGGAACACCGTCAGATGGATGGCGTCGCGCATGAAGGTACGGCCGCCGGAGAGCATGGCGCCCCACTCGGGCACCGGCTGCTGCACGCCGAGACCGATAAAGCTCAGAGACGCCGTGGACAGGATGGCGCTGGCGACACCCAGCGTGGCCTGTACAATGATGGGAGCCAGGCAGTTGGGGATGATTTCCTGGAGAATGATGCGGAGGGTGCCGGTACCAATAGAGCGGCTGGACTCCACGAACTCCTGATCCTTGATGCTCAGCACGGCCGCGCGGACGATACGGGCATAGCCTGGCACACTGGACATACCGATGGCCACCATAACGTTAAACAGATTGGTACCAAAAGCGGCCACGATGGTGATGGACAGCAGGATGCTGGGGACAGCCAGAAGAACATCCATCACGCGCATGATGACGTTATCAATGATGCCGCCGTAGTAGCCGGCCAGTGCGCCGCACAGTCCGCCGACCACCAGGGAGATGCTCACCGAGACCAGGCCGACCACCAGAGAGATCCGGGAGCCGTGGATGAGACGGGCCAGGATGTCGCGGCCGTACTCATCGGTGCCCAGCCAGTGCTCTGCACTGGGCCCCTGAAGGCGGATGGACATATCCTGCTTGATGACCAGGGTCTCATAATCGGCCAGCTGATTGGCAAAAATCGCACAAAAGACCAGGACCAGAAGGATGGCCAGACCGATCATGGCCATCTTATTTCGGCACAGACGCATCCATACTTCGGCCGCCATGCTGCGCTTTTTCTTAGCGGGCTGAAGGGAGGCGGAGTCCGCCTGGCTTACATGAGTATGTTTCATTGTCTGCACCTCCCTTACTTATACTTGGACTTGATGCGGGGATCCACGAAGGCATAGAGCAGATCCACCAACAGGTTGACGATACTGAAGGCGATGGAGAACACGATCACGCAGCCCATCACGGAGGGGGTATCCTTGGCCTTGATGCTGTTGACCAGATAGGTACCCACGCCGGGCCAGGAGAAGACGGTCTCGGTCAGCACAGCGCCGCCCAGCAGGTAACCGAACTGAAGGCCGATGACCGTGATGACGGGGATCAGGGCGTTGCGCAGGGCATGACGGGTAATGACCACACGCTGCTTGACGCCCTTGGCCCGGGCAGTGCGGATGTAATCCTGACGGATGACCTCCAGCATGGAGGAACGGGTGGTACGGGTAATACTGGCCATACATCCAGTACCCAGGGTAATCACGGGCATGATATAGGTTTTCCACCCGTCCATACCACCCGATGGGAACCATTTCAAATTCAGAGAAAAGACGATGATCAGGATGAGGCCCAGCCAGAAGTTAGGTGTGGCCACACCCAGCAAGGCGCCCACCATACTCACTCCGTCTACCAACGAATATTGTTTGGTGGCGGATATGATGCCGATGGGAATGGAGAGCGCTACAGCGAAGAGCATACCCCACAGGGAGAGCTTCAGCGTGGCGGGGAAGCGGCCCATGATCTCATCAAAGACAGGCCGGTTGGACTTGTAGGAGGTCCCCATATCTCCGTGGAGCAGTCCGCCCATATAGTCCACATAGCGCTTGAGAACGGGGTCGTTCAGGCCCAGCTCCTCCCGAAGGGCCTCCACGGCCTCAATCGGGGCTGTCTCACCGAGGATGGTACGGGCGGGATCACCGGGAGACAGGGACATAATAAAAAATACCAGAAACGACACACCAATGATGACGGGAATCAGCATCAGCAGTCGTTTCAACACATATTTATACATAGTTGTCTGACTCCTTTAAGCATGGGCAAAGGCCGAAGCCTTTGCCCATGCAGCGTGCAGTTGGAAGAAAGATTAGTAGTGCAGGCCCTCGAAGCGCTCCATGCCGATGGCGGAGAGACCGATGCCCTGCAGGTTGGCCTGACGGGCCACCATGCCGGTCCACTCGTTGAGGGGCACCCAGATGGCGTCGTTGACCAGGATCTCCAGGATCTGCTTGTGGTCGGCGCTGACCGCAGCGGGATCGGGGTTGACCGCGGCGTCATCCACCAGGGCGTCCACCTCGGGGTTGCTGTAGAAGGAGCGGTTGCCGCCGTCACCCACGCTGTAAGAGGTGAACAGAGGACGGTAGGTGTTGTCGGGCTCGGCGTTAGCAATCCAGCCGCTGATGGCAGCCTGATGCTCGCCCTTGCCGGTGCGCTCATAGAAGGTGGCGGACTCCATCATCTCGATGTTCATGGTCACGCCGATCTCCTGGAGGTTGGCCTGGATGACGGTGGCGGCACGGTTGCGGGCATCGCCGGCCAGGTAGCAGGTGAAGGTGAAGCCATCGCCGTAGCCGGCCTCTGCCAGCAGCTCCTTGGCCTTGGCGGGATCGTAGGTGTAGATGCCGTCCACTTCCTCATAGCCGATGGCGGCAGAGTTGAAGTACTCGTTGGTGGTCTTGCCGGCGCCGTTGACCATGGCGGTGAGAACGTCGTCCTTGTTGATGGCGTAGTTCATGGCCTGACGGACCTTCACATTGTCGAAGGGAGCCTTGGTGACGTTGAAGAGCAGGAACTCGCTGCGGGTAGAACCAAACTCATCCAGAGCCAGACTCTCGCTCTCGCGGATGCGGTCAGCGTCATTGGCGGGCACATTGAGCATCACGTCGATCTCGCCGTTCTCCAGAGCGATGGTACGGGAGGTCTCCTCGGGGATGATCTTGAAGATCAGGCCGTCGTTCTGCGCGGCACGCTCGGGATCAAAGTAGTTATCATACTTGGTCAGCTCAAAGGAGGCGCCGGGGACCCACTCCTTGAAGGTATACTGACCGGTACCCATGGGGGCGTCGGCCAGAGTCTTGCCGCTGGCCTCCAGCTCCTCGGTGTAGGTCTTGTCCAGAATGGCGGAGCCCATGTGGGCCAGGGAGGAGATCAGCGCGTTGCTGGGAGAGTTGAGGTGGATGACGAAGTTGAGATCGTCCACCACTTCCACAGACTCGATCATGGAGACCAGATGTCCAACCTTGGCGGACTCCTTCTGGCGCTCCAGAGAGAACTTGACATCCTCGGAGGTGAGGGTATCGCCGTTATGGAAGGTGACGCCCTCCTTCAGCTTGAAGTTATAGGTCACATCGTCAACGGCCTCCCAGCTCTCGGCCAGGTCGCCCACGAACTCGTTCGTGGTCTCGTCCAGCAGGACCAGGGTGCTGTAAATATGACGGGTAGCGTAGCCGGAGGCGGTATCGTTCTGCAGATGGGGGTCCAGAGAAGACAGGTCAGAGCTGATGCCGATGGTCATCACGGTCTTGTCGGAGTTGTCTCCGGAACCGGAGGAGCCGCAGCCGGCCAGCAGGGACAGGCTGAGGACGCAGGCCAATGCGAGGCTAACGGTTTTCTTCAGAGTTGGTCTTTTCATAATATCTCCCTTCTTTTCGCGACAATTTCCCTTCACAACATACCGTGAAACTCTGTGGGAGCCGGACTGCATTTTAAAACGGACAGGCCTTGCCACAGCACACACTACTGTGAAAAAGAATATGGTAAAACTAATTATATCATATTACACCCAAAAGACAATATTTTTTGCAGGAAGAATCAAAGAGAACATGCGCAATATTTTGCCAGCCATGGAGAAGGGGTAACCATACCTTAATATAAGTGGAAATTTTTGCATAAAAAATTCGGATAACATGCAAAGTGAGCGTGAAAAAACAAAAACAACGAGGAGCGGATACAGAACGGAACCGGACCTCGTTGTTTTTGGATGGGAAGGTAAATGATTTGCTCGATGAAGAAAGGCTCAGTAAGAGTTCAGGCAGCAGAGAACGGAAGTATTATACCGCGGCCACTGCGCGAACCGGAGCGCCGGAAAAGCCCTGGAGCTTGATGGGAAAGGCCATCAGATAGCAGGAGCCGATGGAAACCAGTTCCTCTGGGATCAGCAGCTCCTCCAGGATCCAGATCCCGTGGGAGAGCAGTTCCTCGTGGCAGGGTCTTCCGGTCCCTTCATACCAGCCGCCCATACTCATGGCGTCAATGGCAATGCCCTTGATGCCCTTTTCACGCAGCCATTTAGCCGCCTCGCCGGTCAGATAGGGCCAGTCATGCTGATAGATCTCATCCATGCTGCGCTTGGGCCCCCATCCGGTGTGCAGGATCACAATAGAGCCGGAGTGGATGGCGGAGGCGTAGGGCTCCAGATGAGAGACCTCGATGCCCTGACGGGGCTGGATCGTCTTGCTCACATCGACGATCACGGCATCCCCCTGAAATGCGGCCACATCGATCTGGTCCACCGTCGTGCCGTCGGGGAAGAAGTGGAAGGGAGCGTCCAGATGCGTACCCGTATGGCTGTTCAGGCGGATCTGCTCAGCGTTGAAACGGTCATTCTCATAGCAGGCCTCGTACTTGACCAAGGTGGGCTCGTAGGTGGGCCAGCCCGGGCAGTGGTCAAAGACCGGCTGGGAGAGGTCATAGAATTTTTTGAAAGGAGTCATTGCCGATCGCCTCGCTTATTCTTCGGTCAGAGCCACTTCCACCAGGGTGTCATAGACTTCGTCGATGTTGTCCTTGGTCACCAGGAGAGTATCCAGGGTGATTTCCTTCTCAACCTCTTTGCCGGCCAGATGATCCATAACGGCCTGGGCAGCGTTGCGGCCCATCAGAACAGGCTGCTGGGCGGAGGTGCCGACGATCTGACCATTGCGGATGGCCTCCACGATCTCGGGGGAGCAGTCAAAGGCAGCCACCAGAACGTCGCTGCGGCCGGCAGTCTCCAGCGCGGACACGGCGCCCATGGAGGGGTCCTCGGCGTGGCAGAAGATGGCGCCCAGGTTGGGATGGGCAGTGATCAGGTCCTGGGCAAAGGTCTCACCCTCGGAGCGGTTGACCTTCTCCATCTGCTTGAAGTCCACGTCCACCAGATTGTTGCTGGCAATGCCCTCGTCAAAGCCATCCTTGCGGAGCACGCCGTTGATGCGGGCCTGGTTCAGAGCGATCTGGGCGACCTCGGTGCCGGGCTCCAGGAGGGAGGCCACATACTCGCCGATGGCCTTGCCGCCGGCCAGGTTGTCGGTGCTGATGTAGGAGACATACTCGCCGGAGTCGGTGCCGATATCACAGATCACGACGGGCACATTGGCCTCTTCCGCCAGGGAGAGCACAGAGACACAGGAGGCGCTGTCGGTGGGGGAGATGACGATGGCGTCCACTTGCTTGGTGATGGCGTCCTGCGCGTTGGACAGCTGGGTGTTGGCGTCGTCCTTGGAGTCATAGGTGACGCACTCGATACCGGACTTGGAGAGCTCGTCCTCAACGCCGTGACGGACATATCTCCAGAAGGGAACATCCAGAGAGGGAGTCAGATAGGCCACCTTGGCGGCAGCTTCTCCGCCGCCGGCGCCGGATGCCTCAGGAGCGGGCGTATTTCCAGCTCCACCGCCGCAGCCGGCCAGCATGCCGGCGGTCATAGCGGCGCACAGGAAGAGACCGAGTACCTTGTTCTTTTTCATTTCATGTTCCTCCTTTTAATGATGGTTCTTCTTGAGTTTCAGCTTGGACAATTTCTCTGCCAGCACAGCAACCACGATCACGGCGCCGATCGCACTGCCCTGCCAGTAGGGGTTCACGCCGAGGATGTTGAGCGCGTTGCGGAGGAAGCCCACCAGGAAAACGCCGATGATGGTTCCCCACAGGGTACCCTTACCGCCGCTCATGCTGGTGCCGCCGATCACAGCGGCAGCGATGGCATCCATCTCCATTCCGTCACCATAGGTGGCATCGCAGGCCATCAGGCGGGAGGTCATGATCCATGCGGCCAGGCCGCACATGAGGCCGGAGATGACATAGGCCATCATAACGTTGAATTTCACGTTGATACCGGTCAGACGGGCCGATTCCGCGTTGGAGCCGATGGCATAGAGGAAGCGGCCAAACTTGGTCTTGGAGAGAATGAAGATAAAAATGGCGAACATCACAAAGATGAAGAGGATATAGACCGGGAAGACGCCCTGGATCTTTCCCTTTCCCAGGAAGCTGTAAATTTCGGGGAATTTAGAAGCTGTGTTGGCGTCGGAGATCACATAGTCCAGGCTGCGGCAGATCTGCATGGTACCCAGAGTCACGATAAAGGCGGGCAGCTTCAGATAGCCGATGAGCACGCCGTTGACCAGGCCGACCAGCATGCCGACCAGCAGGATGACAGCCACGCCCAAAAAGACATTCTGGGTGTTCATGAGAACCATACAGCCGATCATGCCGGAAAGACCGAGGGTAGAGCCGACGGAGAGGTCGATTCCGGAAGTAATGATCACGATGGTCATGCCAATGGCGAGCAGTGCGGTGGAAGAGACCTGACTCACCACGTTCATAATGTTGAAGGGGGTAAAGAAATAGGGGGACGCAAAGCTCAGAATGACAAAAAAGACGATAAAGACGCCCAGCATAGAGAACTCGGTCTTATACTCCTTGGCAATGCGCTTGCCAAGACTTCCTCCCTTTTTTACTTGCTCTGTGTGCATACGATCTCCTCCCCGATGGTGGAATAATATCCGATTTTTTCTTCTGTTGCCTCATCGGCAGACATGGTCCCGGTCAGCTTGCCCTCCCGCATGACATAGATGGTGTCACACACACCCATGATCTCCGGGATTTCAGAGGAGACAATGATAATGCCCATCCCCTGCGCGGCAAGATCCTTCAGGATGGCATAGATGTCTGACTTGGCGCCGATATCCACGCCGCGGGTGGGCTCATCAATGATGAGGACCTTTGGATTGAGCAGGATCCATTTTGCCAGAAGCACCTTCTGCTGGTTGCCGCCGCTGAGACTTTTGACCGGAAGATCGATATTGGCGGTTTTGATACGCATTTCTTCGATCATGCGGTAGCAGTCGGACTCCGCTTCGCGGTTATTCAGAACCGCGGCGCCCCGGGCGGCCAGCTTGGCGAGGCCGATATTTTTCAGAACGCTCAGCTCCTGAAGAAGACCCTCGTTTTTGCGGTCCTCCGTGACAAAGCCAAGACCACTGGCCACCGCGGCCTGGATACCATGGGCGGTCAGCTCTTGGCCGTCCACATAGACCTGTCCGCCGTTGCGGGGGTCCGCGCCGAAGATAGCGCGCATGAGTTCGGTCCGGCCGGCGCCCACTAGACCGGAAAATCCGGCGATCTCACCCTGGTGGACCTGGAAGGAGATGTTTTTCACATAGTCGTTCTGATCGGTGATGTGCTTTGCCTCAAAGACCACGGGGGCCTGGGAGAAGTCCCGGATCTGCTGCTTGTCCTTGGTGCCGTAGAGATCGGTGACATCTCGGCCCACCATGGCGCGGATCAGATCCTCCTGGGCAAGCTCCGCGGTGCGCACACCGTTGAGGATCTGCTTTCCGTCCCGGAGCACGGTGATGCGGTCGGAGATCTCATAGATCTCGTTGATCTTGTGCGAGACGATGATAAAGCCCACGCCCTCGGCCTTGAGCTTGCGGACGATGTCAAAGAGAAGCTCGATCTCCTTGACAGAGAGCGAGGCGGTGGGCTCATCCAGAATGATGACCTTGGCTTTGGTGGAGACCGCCTTCAGGATCTCAATGACCTGCATCTGGGCTACTGAGAGGCGGTTTACCTTCTCGTAGGGATCAATGGCCTCCTCCATGCCAAAGAGCTTGAGGAGCTCCCGGGTCTCCCGGGCCATGGCCTTCTGATTGGAGAGAAAACCGTGCTTGTAATACCGGGGATCGGTCAGAAAGATGTTTTCTGCAATGGAGAAATCAGGGAGAAGGCTGAATTCCTGTGTCACAATGGATACTCCGTGGGAAACGGCGTCCCGGACACTGGAAAAATGCTGTACCGTACCATCCACTTTTAATTCTCCGCCGTCCGCAGTGTGGATTCCTGCGATAATTTTGGAGAGCGTGGATTTACCGGCGCCATTTTCTCCCATCAATGCATGGACTTCGCCCCGTTCAAGATCAAAATCAATATCTTCAATGGCGGCGACCCCGGAGAAAAGCTTTGTAATATGGGTTGCTTCTACCAGTTTTTGCACCATGCATATTCCTCCCTTCTTTTATCGGATATTGACTAAAATGATTATAGCATGGGGAAAAGTTTTTATACAAATATGTAAAAAATATGCCTTTCCATAGAAAATAACTATGGAAAGGCATATTATGGAAATTATTCTCCGATAAATTGATTCAAAAGACGCAGATACTGCTTGGCCAGCGGCTGAAGGATCGTGTCATTTTTTTTGATCCATCCCAGTTTCATCCGCTCGCCGTCGCACAGGGGAATGCCGACCAGATCATGGCGGAGGAGAAAGGAAGCCGGCGCCCCGGTACTGATGGTATAGGCATCTGTTTTTTGGAGGAGGTGGAGCATGGTGAGGCCGTCGCTGATGGTGATTTTTCGGTCGGCGTCCATGGAAAACCAACCCTCTTCGGCCACATTCAGGGAGCCGTCCATCCCCTGGTCATAGCGGAGCATGGGATAAAGGGAGAGCTCTTCTTCGGACACGGTGTCTTTTCCATGCAGCGGATGCCGTTTGCCGAAAATCAGATAGGGACGAAGGCGTTTGATGCTGTAAAACTCCAGCTTGGCTTTTCGGATCTCTTTTAAAATGACCCGCTCTGACTGGTCCAGAAAATGCAGGATGCCGATCTCACTTCGGCCAGAGGCCACGTTCTGAATCACCTCTCGAGTTCTGCCCTCCAGAATTTTGGTGTGGTAGCCGGAAGTGCCCATTTCGCTGTGGAGGAAGGATACGAAGGCCTCTGTGGCGAGGGGGAAGTGCTGCAGGCTGACCGAGAACATCTTGCGGTCTGCCGATTTCTCGATGTATTTATGTTCCACCGCCGCCATCTGTTCATAGACCGTGCGGATATCTTCCAAAAATTCCTGGCCCTGAGGGGTGATCACAACGCCGGTACGGCTTCGGACAAAGATGGGGAATCCGATCTCCTTCTCGACCGATTGGATGGCGTGAGTCATACTGGGCTGGGCCACATAGAGCCGCTTGGCCGCTTCAGTAATGGAGTGGGTCTGTGCGGTGACCAACAGATATTCCATTTCCTTCAGGGTCATTTGAGCTCCTCCTTTCCGAGGGCGGCGCGGTAGAAGACGGCGGGACGTCCTCCGAGCCCGGACTCGATGCGGCTGACGATTTCATGCTGCTCCACCATATAGTTCAGATACCGCTGTACCGTCACTTTAGGAAGGGAGAGAGCCTGAGCCAGCAGATCTGCAGTGATGGCGGTTTCCTGCCGGATACGATTCAGAAGCAGGTCATAGAGCTGTTTTTGCAGCCCTTTTTCCCGCAGAGCCACCACAAGAGCCTCTTCCGAGGCGAGACGGTTGGCAAATACCGCGTCGATCTCGCTTTGGTTCAGACGTCCGGTGGAGTTGATAATGCGGCGGCGCTGGTCAAATTTCAGAAGGGTCTCCACCATGCGATTGGTGGAAAAGGGCTTCAACAGGTAGTCGATCACACCAAAGGGGAGGACATCCCGCACCTGTTCCACGTCGCTGGAAGCTGTGACGACGATCACATCCACTGGAATGTCTTCTTTTCGCAAGCGGTATAGAAACTCCGTTCCGCTCATCTGCGGCATAAACAGATCCAGCAGGATGAGATCCACCGGGTTGAGCCAGATGTAGTTGAGGGCCTCTTCGCCGTTGGAAAAGATCGCTTTGACTTGAAAGTCAGGTGCCTTTTCAATGGCGGCTTTCGTTATTTTGGCCGTATCCGGCTCATCTTCCACGATAATGACTCGATACATCTCAATTACTCCTTTGCAGCGGTGCCTTCAAAGGAAATCGTAATAGAGGTTCCTTCGCCGGGCTCGGTGTTGACATCAATGCTCCCCTGGTATTTGTCCACCAGCTCCTTCACCAGGAAGAGGCCGGTGCCGTGGTGTTCCCCTTTCGTAGAGGCGCCCTTTTCAAACAGGTGGGAGCGCACCTCCTCCACGATTCCACGTCCTGTATCCGTGACCAGGATGACCGTGTAGTTTTCATCAATAAAGAGGCCAATGTTGATCTCTTTGACCGGGATCGAGGCGTCCTTGAGCTCATCGATGGATTTTTCCAGAAGATTTCCAAGAATAGATACGTAGCAGTCAAAGGGAATTCCACGGGTCATATTCTTGCAGTAACTGTCAGAAAGCAGATCCAGCTTGATGCCATAGCTGCTGGCACTCACCATTTTTCCGATGATGATGGCCGCAATTCCGGTGGATTCGATCTCCTTGGTCACACGGCTGATGTTGGCCGAGGAAGTACCGCAGTTGGTGATGAAATTCTTGGCGGCATTGGTCTCCTGGGCCTCCAGATAGCCCAGGATCACATGGAGCTTGTTCATGAATTCGTGGTTGAAGGAGCGGAGACTGTCCACCATCTTATGGCTCTCGGAGAGCTCTTGGGCCAGATGCTGTACTTCTGTTACATTGCGGGAAATGGAGGCAGCGCCGATCAGGGTACCGTGATCATAGACCGGAATACGGCTGCTCAGATACTGTTTTCCATGGATGCAGACGCTGACATTGAATTGGGAGGTGCCGGTTTCTAAAATCTGACATAAGTCGGCCTCGGGAAAGATCTCATCCAGTTTCCCTTCGAAATGCGCCTGATCCGGACAGCCGAGCATCTGCAAAAAGGCCTTGTTCATCATGATGACCTCACCCTTTCGGTTGATGGCCACAATGGCTTCATCCAGGGCGTCTAGGACCTCGGTGCGCTCATCGGTCAGACGGCGGTACTCCTCCAGGCCGCGGCCGCGCAGGATGGAACGGGTCCGCCTGCGGATGGAAATGGAGAGAAAGATCCCCACAAAGGCCGTGACAAAGGAGATGACCATGTAGAGGTACAGCAGGTGCATGACGTCTTCCGTGGGGGACTGGTGAAAGACCGAGAGCACCACATATCCAATGATGGAGCCCGCCGAGTCCGTGACCGGCGTATATACCATCTCCAGACCATAGGCCTTGCGGTCTACGGTGGTGATGAAGGGAACACCGGTGGAGAGTAGCTGCTGCTCACCGCCGAAACTCAGGGTCCGTCCCACAAAAGCCCGGTTGGGATAGTAAATACACTGGCTTTCGGTGTTGCACACGGCTACAAAGTCCAGATTTTCGATGGACTTAATGTAAACATCCAGATAATTGTTGAGATACTCCTGATTATCGCCGACAGAAAGGGCTTCGGTCACAATGGAGGAGTTGGCCAGGGTACGGCCAATCTTGAGAAGTTCTTCCTCTTGTGAGCGGCTGCTGCGGGTTAGCGTAACCGAGAGGGAGAGGACCATGAACAGAAGGACCGTCACAACGATGCCAAAGATCTGAAATAAGTAGACCTGATCTTCCACCTTTACCTGCTTCCACGGGTTCTTCTTCATATGCCTTGTCTCCTCATCGTTTCAAATGCGGGCTGGATTGCGATATAAAAAGTATAACATAGATCCCATGACTTGACAAAAGAGGAGCAGATGGAGGGAAAGACGCAAAAAAATACATCCGGCAATCTGATTCAGATTGCCGGATGTTAGAGCATATGAAAAGATTTATATGAGGGATTACTTGCTCTCCACCTGTGTATCCTCCTCAGATGCAGCGGAGACAGCCTTGTCCTTGGGAAGGATCAGGTTGAGCAGAATGGCGGAAAAGGCAGTTCCGGGGATGCCGTTGATGAGGGCGGAGACATAGAAGGGGTAGTTGGCCAGTGCGGTGGGCGTGGCGCTGAAGCCGAGGCCAATGGCCAGGGACACAGCGATGAGGAGCATATCCCGCTCTGAGAGCTGCTGCTGTCCTAGCATCTTCAGGCCGTTTGCGGCGATGCTGCCGAAGACCACCAGGGTAGCTCCGCCGATGACCGGGGTGGGGATGAGGGAGAGGAAGGCGGCGAGCTTGGGAATGAAGCCCAGCACCACCATAAATCCGCCGGCCGCGGCCACTACATAGCGGCTCTTGACGCCGGTCACGCCGATGAGGCCGATGTTGCCGCTGTAAGAGATGGTGGGGGTGGAGTTAAAGAGGGCGCCCAGAATGCTGGCGACGCCATCACAGACCACGCCGCGGGAGAGATCTTCTTTGGTGGCCACACGGTTGGCCGCAATAAAGGCCACGGTGGAGGTGTCGCCCAGGAACTCCACCAGATTGACCAGAGTCAGCAGGGCCATGATGATGATGGCGGGCAGCTTGAAGGAGATGCCGAAGTGGAGGGGCTGGGGCAGGGAGAACCAGGAGGACTCATTCAGAGAGGAGAAGTCCACCATGCCCAGCGCAGCGGAGAGCAGGAACCCGGCAATCAGGGCGATCAGGACAGAGGCGCCTTTTACAAAGCCCTTTCCCCAGGCATTGAGTACAATGACGATGACCAGCGTGAAGAGGGCCACGCCGTAGTTTTGCAGGCTTCCGTAGGTGGGGCTGTCGCTGCCGCCGGCACAGTACCCCACAGCGACGCTGACCAGGGTGAGACCGATCACCATGATGACACAGCCCATGGCCACAGGGGGAAAGACCTTGCGGATAAATTTGACGCTGACCGCACCGAAGAGGGCCACGGCCACACCGCATACCAGGCTGGCGCCGATGAAGGCGGGGAAGCCATAGGCCTGGGAGATGGCGATGGCGGGTGTCACGAAGGTAAAGGTGGCGCCCAGAATGATGGGCAGGCGGTTACCCACCGGCCCCACGCCCAGAGACTGGAGGATGGTGCCTACGCCGGCAATAAAGATGCTACACTGGAGCATGAGGGTGATCTCCGCGCTGGAGAAGCCCAGGCTGGAACCGATGATGAGAGGAATGGCCAGGGTGCTGGCCAGGAAGAGAAGGACGTGCTGAAGACACAGAGGAATCAACTCGGGAACAGGGGGCTTTTCGTTCAGTTCATAAGTACGCGGCGCCTTGTGGTTCATACAGAATTTCCTCCTTTTCTTTCTCCCTATGGATTTGATAAATCTTATAAATCGTCTCTCAGAGCGGGCTGACGCACGGAGGCGCGCTCCAGCATGCTGCGGGTGGCCTTGCGGATCCAGTGTGCGGTCTCCCGTTCCGGAATGGTCGTGAGAGTACCGTGCTCCACCACCACCTTGCCGTTGACCAGAACGGTATCCACCATGCGCGGATCGCCGCTGAGCACAATGCAGGCCGCCGGGTCATTCTGTCCGCCGGCATAGGAGAACTGACTCCAGTCAAAGAGGACCAGATCGGCTGCCATGCCGGGGGCCAGGTAGCCGATGTCGTCCCGGCCCAGCACCTGCGCGCCGCCGGCGGTGGCCATCCGGAGCACCTGCTCGGCCGAGGGAGCCCGGCTGCCCCATTTCAGCTGGTTGACCAGATAGCAGTTGCGGATCTCACCCATCATGTTGGAGGCGTTGTTGCTGGCGGCTCCGTCGACGCCCAGGCCGATGGCCGCGCCTGCCTCCAGAAAATCGGGGACACGGCACACGCCGGAGCTGAGGAACATATTGGAGTTGGGGCAGTGGGCGATGCCCGTTCCGGTGTCGGCAAAGAGGCGGACCTCCTCGTCGGTGAGCTGGACGCAGTGGGCAAAGTAGAACTGCTTGCCGAACCAGCCCATCCGGCGCATATATTCCACCGGGCGGCAGCCGTGCCGCTCCATGGAGATGGCCAGCTCACCCTGGCTCTCGCCCAGGTGGGTGTGACACTGCACGTTCCGCTTCAGGGCCAGGTCCCGCAGCCGCTGCACGATCTCATCGGTTTCAAAGGGGGGCCAGCACAGGGAGAGGCCGATCTGACACATGGAGAAGCGGCTGGTGTCATGGTAGGTATCGATGAGCCGCTCCGCATCCGCGACGATGTCATCGGCGGACTCCACCAGATCGTCGGGTACATGGCCGCAGCCCTGGGAGCGGCCAATGGTGATGCCGCCCCGGGTGGGATGGAACCGGATGCCCAGCTCTGCGGCCGCTTCGATCTCCACATCGGTCAGCCGCTGAGTGCCCTGGGGATGGACATACATATGGTCCGAAGAGGTAGTACAGCCTGTTTTCAGAAGATCGCCCAGGCCCACGAGGGCCCCGGCGCGGACCAGCTCGGGATTGATCTCACGGAAAATATCATAGACCACCATGAGCCACGGCTCCAGCTTCAGACCATTTGCAATGTGGATATTGCGCACCAGGGACTGGAAGGTGTGGTGGTGGGTATTGACAAAGCCAGGAGTGATGATTTTCCCTGTGGCGTCAATCACCTGGACGGGCCCGGGGCCGGCGTCCAGGTTGGGACCGATCTCTAAAATCTGGTTATCCTCCAGCAGCAGATCCGCATTTCGGTAGCGGGTACCCTTGGGATCCATGGTAAGGATCCAGTCGGCATGTTTGATCAGGGTGCGCGGCATGGCATTGCCTCCTCAAAATACTGACTGATTAGTCAGTCGAATTTCTTGCTATCATCATACGCCCCTTGTGCGCTTTGGTCAATTGACTATTTTAGAGAAAAAATAGGATAAAAAATTATACAAAAAGCCGAATGGGAGCCGGGGGAGACGGGAGCCTTGCAAAGTGCCCCGTTTCTTTCTATAATTTTTAAGAGATAGATTTTACCGAGAAAAGGGTGAACGATGTGCCTCGTACTTTGCAGGAACAGCGTATTTTGGATGCGGCCCTCCGGGTGATGGCCAAATATTCCATCAGCGGGACCCGGATGCATCTGATTGCGGAGGAGGCGGGCATGGCCGCATCCAATCTGCATTACCATTTCAAGACAAAGCATGATCTGCTTCTGGCCCTGCTGGCGGAGATACAGGACCGGTTTGACCAGGAACGCAGCGGGCTTATGCTGCAGGAGACCCATTCCCTGCGGGAGCGGCTGGCGGTCTTTTTTGAGCAGAAGAAGGCGCTCATTCTGGAGCAGCCCCGCTATGACAAGGTCCAGTTTGATTTTTGGCTTTTGGGCCAGTCGGATGAGACGGTCAAGCAGGATTTCCGCCGCTCCTTTGACCACTGGAGAGGGCATCTGGTGGAGAGCATGCTGGAATTTTATCCGCAGATGGAAGCGGAGTATGCCAAGGATCTCTCCTACACGCTGATATCCCTGATGATGGGAGCCTCCATGCAGTATCTGAATGGAGATGGCGTATCCCTGGATCGATATTTTTCGCAGTGCCTGGATATGGTGATCGGAAAAATCGAAGCGGACTATGGTCCGTCCCTCATCAAATAGAAATTGAAAAACGGGCCCCCCGCAGTGAGCAAGCACTGCGGGGGCCCGTCTATTTCAAGAGGTTGGATGATGGGAAGGGCGGGAAAGAATCAGTTCAGAGCGCCGCTGCCCTCCTGGGGATTGAGGATGGTGATGCGGCCATCCAGAGCCGGAGCAATGGAGCCCTGCGCCTTGATGTACTCGCTGACCACATTGCGGTAATAGTCGTTGGTACGGTTGATCAGCTTACAGCCGGGCAGATCCTGGGTTGCCATTTCCCCGTTGTGTCCCTCGCCGTTTTCGGGATTGAGGACGTTGAGCATAGTGTAGCCATCTCCGCCGCCGCACATGAAGTCATTGCAGGCCAGGGTATACCAGGCATTGAGATCCAGCGGAGTTCCGTCCTCCAGCGTCACAGAGACGATGCGCTCGCCCGCGGGCTTGGAACCGTCAAAGGTGTACTTGATGCCCGAGACCTGGGGGAACTTGCCGTTGGTGGTGGGATATCCGTCCACGCCGTTCTCCAGGGCGTCCCACACGGTCTGACCGGTGACCTCCACCAGCGTGACCTTGTTGTCAAAGGGGAGCATGGCAAACACGTCGCCCACGGTCACATCGCCTGCGGTGAGGCCGGCACGGATACCGCCGCCATTCTGAATGGCGATGTCGGCGTCACAGTAATCGCGCAGGGCGTCGGCGGACAGGTTGCCCAGGGGGCTCTCCTGGGTGCGCACCAGGGGGCTGGACCAGGCAATGTCAGAGGCGCACTGTCCGATGACCACGTCCATCTGGGCATCCAGGTCGGCCTGATAGTCCTCCAGGATGGCCTTGACCTCGGGGTCCTCAGGCACGTCGGAGGAGAGGATGATCTGATTGAAGGTATAACCCAGAACCTCGCCGTCCTTGATGTTCAGGTTGGTCTGGTTGACGCAGGTGCCTACGCCGCCGGGATTCACCACCACGGTGTCCTCAATGTTCAGAGGACGGCCGAAGATGTCGTTTCCGCCGCCGATCTCCAGATCAATTCCATCGATCTTGGTGGGGACGGTGTTGTTATGGCTGTGGAGATGGGAGAGAAGGATGACCACATCCGACTCGGCGCTGGCCTTGGTGACGGTCTCCTGGCCCACTTCCCACTGGTCATGGAAGTCGATGTCCTGGGTGTTGGAGTAGTGGGTGGTGGCCTTGCTGCCGTCGTCGGTGAGACCCACGATGGCCACCTTCAGGCCGCCCACTTCCTTGATGATATAGGGATCAAACTGCTCGGGATAGGTGCCGTCCTTCCAGAAGGTATTGGCGGAGAGCATGGCGTATTCCGCACGGTCCGCCAGAGAGAGCAGATTCTCAAAGGAGTAGTCGAAGTCGTGGTTTCCCAGCACCGTGGCGTCGTAGCCCTGGGCGTTCATAACGTCCACACTGGACTTGCCCAGCGAAATATTGGCCAGATCGGTGTTGTAGGGGGAGTCGCCTCCGTCAATGATCAGGGTGTTGGGGTTGCGGCGCTTTGCCTCGTCAAAGAGCCAGGCCGCCCGGGCCGAACCGCCCACCTGGATCCGGGAGCCGGAAGGCGTGTAGGGGACCATATTGCCGTGGATATCCGAGGTGGACATGGTGGTGAGAATGGTCAGGTCCTGGATGGCGGTATCCAGCAGCAGAGCCGCCTCGCCGCGGGTCATGACGGTATCATCCAGAGTGAGGCCTTCCGGGAGCAGTCCGTCCGCCTGGCCCTGGGCCAGGAAGTCCATCTCCTTGTCCGCACCGTAGACCGCCTTCATCACGGCCAGGGCAAACTCGGTCCGGGTCATGGTCTTGTCCCCCTGGAAGGAGCCGTCGATCTGATCCATCAGGCGGGCCTCCAGCACGGTATTGGCCACAGTCTCAGCCCAGGTACCCACGGCATCGGGAGCGGCGGGCATAAGAGCGGCATCCAGTGTGGCTACCGTGGTAGAGGTGGAGTAAAAGGCTTTGGTGGTAGGCTCCGGGATGGTGCCGTCCTCGCCGGCCTCGGGCGCGGGGGCTTCCATGGAAAAGACCGGGACCAGGCAGAAGGCGTTGTAGAGCATAGAGGCGGCGGCCGAACGGGTCAGGGCCTCCTCCGGGCGGTAGGAACCGGTGCCGTCACCCTGGAGCACACCGCGCTGGACAAGGTTGTCGATGCTCTGGGCGTAGGGGCCGGAGACATCGCTCAGAGAGGCCGCAGAGGCGGGGATGGAGACCGCAAGGCTCAGGGCCAGAGACAGGGGGAGAATGCGCATCTTTTTCATAATCATGCTCCTCATCTCAAAATTTTCGTATAAGAACAAATTAAGTATAGCAAGGAATCAAACGCTGTGCAAGAGAGGCGGACGTAATGAATATGTAAGGAAAGAAAAGAGGACGAAAAATTGGGACAACGGACGGGAAGGCGGCCAGGAATACTTGACAAAGAACGTGTGGGATGATATAATGCAGAAAATTTAATAAACTAAACCAATGAAGCGGAGATAACGGCAGTCATGCCCTCACAGAGAGCCTGCGGCGCTGGAAAGCAGGCAGGACACAGGCTGTCAAATGGACCGCAGAGGGTGTGGGGAAACGGGAGGATTCCGGAGTATCCGCAACGTGTGGCATACGTTAGTTGCCGGGGATATGTTGGTATCCTATGGAGTGTGCGGGGATGACCCGTGAATACAAGGTGGCACCGCGGATGATAGCGCTATGATTCGTCCTTGGCAGAAGAGTTGGTTCTGTCAGGGACGTTTTTGTTTTTTCGGGAAACATCCGGGACAACATGCCGGAACGATATGGAATACGTCAGGAGGAGAAGAACATGAAATTCAATCAGGTGGAATTTGATACTTATTTCAAGCAGTACCCGGATGAAAAAGGGTTTTATGGGAAATATGGCGGCTCCTATATTCCTGCCGAGCTCCAGGCGGCCATGGATGAGATCACCCAGGCCTATTTCACCATCTGCAAGTCCAGCAAGTTTGTCAGTGAGCTGCGGCGCATCCGCCGGGAGTTTCAGGGCAGACCCACGCCGGTCTCCTATCTGGAGCGGCTCTCGGGCACGCTGGGCAATGTGCAGCTATATGTCAAGCGGGAGGACCTGAACCACACGGGTGCCCACAAGCTCAACCACTGCATGGGCGAGGCGCTGCTGGCCAAGTATATGGGCAAGAAAAAGGTCATCGCCGAGACCGGCGCCGGACAGCACGGAGTGGCCCTGGCCACGGCCGCGGCCTACTTCGGGCTGGAGTGCGACATCTATATGGGCGCGGTGGATATCCAGAAGCAGGCCCCCAATGTGGCGCGTATGAAGATCCTGGGTGCCAATGTGATCGAGGTTACCCACGGGCTCCAGACCCTGAAGGAAGCGGTGGACGCCGCCTTTGACGCCTACTGCCGGGAGTACCGGGACGCCATCTACTGCATCGGCTCGGTGGTGGGTCCCCACCCCTTCCCCATGATGGTGCGGGATTTCCAGGCTGTGGTGGGCATTGAGGCCAGAGAGCAGTTCCTGGAGATGACGGGCGAGCTGCCCGACGCGGTGGTGGCCTGCGTGGGCGGCGGCTCCAACGCCATGGGCATGTTTGCCGGCTTCCTCAACGACCCGGTGGACATCTACGGGGTAGAGCCGCTGGGCCGGGGCTCCGCCCTGGGCGATCACGCGGCCAGCCTCTCCTACGGCAGCGAGGGTATCATGCACGGGTTCAACAGCCTCATGCTCAAGGACGCCAACGGGGAGCCTGCGCCGGTGTACTCGGTGGCCAGCGGACTGGACTATCCCTCCTCCGGACCGGAGCACGCCTTCCTCCACGATCTGGGACGGGTCAAGTACGACGTGGTCAACGATGAGGAGACCATTGACGCCTTCTTCACCCTCTCTCGGCTGGAGGGCATCATCCCCGCCATTGAGAGCGCCCACGCGGTGGCCTATGGCATGAAACTGGCCAAGACCATGGGGAAGGGCTCGGTCCTCATCAACCTGTCCGGCCGCGGAGACAAGGATATGGACTATATCATTGAAAAGTACGGAATCCGATAAAAGAATGGAAACAGGGGCGCGCCAATACCGATTGGCGCGCCCCCATTTTTGTCGGAAGGACAGGATGAAAGCTTACCCGGATAACAGCCCTGCATCGTCGGCAAAGGTGTATGTAATCTCAAGCTGATGATCTGGAAAGACCCGGATTTCCCGGATGGTCTCGGCCACGGTGACCCGGTCCAGCTCGGTGAGTTTCCCCTGCCGGAGCAGGGCGTCCACCCAGGGCCGGCGGAGGGGATCGTCCTTCTGTTCCCGGGCGAGCTGGGCGAGCTGGCGGGTCAGGGCCTGGATCTGTGCTTCATAGTCCGCCTGATAGGCCAGACAGTCTGCCCGGCTGAGCAGGCCGTCCCGGTAATCCTCATAGGCGGATTTTTTCAGCCGGCGCAGACGCTGGAGAGCGAATTCCAGCCGCTCCCCCTCCGGAGGACCGCCGGAGGAGTGGGGCAGACCGGCGGCCGACTGCTGGGCGAGGATGTTGAGGTCCCCCGCAGAGGAGAGCAGGCGGTTGAGATCCGCCAGAACGATCTGCTCCAGCACGGCGTGAGAGATGCTGTGCCTGGTGCAGACAGTGGGTCCATAGCGCTTATAGGAGCCACAGCTGTAAGAGAGCCCGCCGGGGCGCCGGGTCTTTACCATGGCCCGTCCACAGACGCCGCAGTGGAGAAAACCGGCAAATGGGCTTTGGTTTTGCTCAAAGCTCAGCTGCCGGGTGCGCTTTTGAAGCAGGCTCTGGACCCGCTCCCACTGCTCCCGGGAGATGATGGGTTCATGGGTGCCGGGGACCACGATCCACTCCGCCCGCTGCCGCTGGCGGGCCTTCCCGTGCATGCAGGGACGCTCGCTGCGGCCCTGCTCCATGTTGCCCAGGTACATCTGGTTTTGCAGGATACGGTGGACGGTGGCGTAGGTCCAGTAGGTGGTCTGATCCATCCTGCGCCCGTTGTGGTAGCGCTCACCGGAGAGGCGCTTATACTCGCTGGGGCTGGGGATGTGCTCGGCGTTGAGGGTCTTGGCGATCTTGAGCTGTCCGAGCCCCTCCTCACACAGATCAAAGATCCGCTGGACCACACAGGCGGCGGGGGGATCGATCTCCAGATGGTTGTGGTTCCTGGGGTCTTTCCGGTAGCCATAGCTGGGGAAGGCCCCAATAAACTCCCCCCGCCGCTGCTTGGAGCGGATGGTGGAGCGGACCTTGTCCGAGATGTCCTTGGCATACTGGGTGTTGAAGAGGTTTTTGATGGGCAGGAGCATGTCATAGCGCCCCTGTTCGCTGTCCACCCCGTCGTTGACGGCGATGAAGCGCACTCCCCGGGCGGGGAATTCCTTTTCCAGATAGCGGCCCACCTCGATGTAGTCCCGCCCGAACCGGGAGAGGTCCTTGACCAGGATGCAGTCGATGATTCCGGCGGCCATGTCCTCCTCCATGCGGCGGAAAGAGGGACGGTCAAAATTAGTGCCGGTGTAGCCGTCATCCTGGTAGAAATCGATCAGGCGGAGCTCGGGATGCTCCGCGATGTATTGCTCCAGGAGACGGCGCTGATGGGCGATGCTGTCACTCTCGCTCTTGTCGCCATCCTCCCGGGAGAGACGCAGATACCCGGCCGTATTCCATGTGCGCACGGCCGTCCCTCCTTTCGCAGGTGGATATGGGGCTATTTCATATGGGCCCGGAGCAGGGCCTGGACCACGGCCTCCGGGGAGCGGTCCCCCGCAAATCGGCGGGAGATGTGCCAAGACTCCGGGAGGTGTGGCGGGGCTGTCTGGGTGGACATGTGGCTTCCTCCTTTTCCGTAAATCTCTCTGGTAGCCTATGCGGGAAAAGGGCGGAATAGTATGGACAAAAGACGGCCCTGGGACAAAACCCGGGGCCGTCTCTGTGTGTCGCAAACCATTGGTATGCTTCTTAAAATGCGAACGGTTCGCTTAGAAATCTTCCAGGCCGCGCAGCAGCGTGACCTCCAGCGTTTCGCCGGGCTGGTAAGAGCCCCGGCCCAACTCAGTGATAAAGATGGCGCCCGCCCCCCAGGGCGTCGGCCACACTGCCGCCCCGCCAGGGTTTCTGCTTGGTCTGGTAGCCGGAGGGGGTGTGCCAGAGCTCCATCATACAGAGGATCTCCATATCGCTGGGAGCCTGGATGGGCTCGGTGAGAGTGGCCGGGACCGTTTGCCGCCGGGGAAGAGGTGTGTGGAGCAGCCGGTGCACGATGGCGCGGATGCACCAGTCCATGCCGTAGAGTACCGCCAGGGGAGGCCCAGGCAGATTGATCACCGGTTTATTTCCAATGAGAGCCACGCACATGGGTTTTCCGGGCGCGGCGGCCACCCAGTGGAACAGCGCCGAGCCACGCTCCTCCAGCAGGCGGGCGTTGAAATCCTCTTCCCCTTTGGAAGAGCCGCCGTTGAGGAGTACCACGTCGGCCTCCTCCAGCGCCCGGTCCAGAGCGGCCGCCACATTCTCCGGACGGTCTGGTACGATGGGATAACACAGCGGTTCGGCCCCCATCTCCCGGAGGAGGTTGTGGACCAGGATGCTGTTGCTGTCAATGTTGCACCCGCGCTTCACGGCGGCCCCCAGGGGGACCAGCTCGCTGCCGGTGGGGAGAAAGGCGACCTTTGGCTTTGCAAAGACTTCCACCCGGTCTATGCCGCCCATGGCCAGGCTGGCCAGGTCAAAGGGGCGCAGCTGCCGGTGCTTTGGGACCAGAAGCTGCCCTTCCTGTATGGTGCTGCCGCAGGGCCGGACCCGGTCTCCGGGTTGGACCGAGGAGATGTCATGGAGAAGGAGCCCTCCTTCGGGCGGGAATTCCACCTGCTCAATGGGGATGACCGCGTCAAAGCGGTCGTCAAAGTCGTCGCCGGTGTCGGCGCGGCAGAAGTCCTCCCCGAGCTTCCAGGGGGACATGTCCGGGATCCCCGCGCAGAAGCGGGAGGAAGCGACGGCCACGCCGTCCATGGCGGCTGCCCGGACCACCGGGATGGATACCTGGGCATACAGGTCCTGAACGGGGACCCGGCCCAGGGCCTGGATCGTGGGGATGGTCTCGCTCCGGGTGATGGGGGCCCAGCGCTGGAACAAGGTCTCCAGAACGTGGGCGCGGGTGGGTAGTGCGGACATGGTCATACCTCCTTCTCAGCGTGTATTTTTTCCGGCGCGGAAGAGACGCGCACATCCCACAGGATGCGGCCGTAGCAGGCCTCAATGGACTCGGTGAGCAGGCCGTCGGCGTCGGTATTGCGCTCCATCCAATCCAGGATGCGGGCCTGATGCTCCGGCGTGCGGGCCTCCCGGGGCAGTGTGTGCTCCATCAGAAGGGAGGCATAGCGCTCACTGGGCGGGAGACGCCGCTCCTGAAGGCGGGAATCATAGCTGGTCTCGGGCAGATAGCCCATCAGCAGCAGGGCGTTGAAGAGGGAGTAAAACCAGCGGATCCCCCAGGTAGGGGCCTCCGGAGGCAGGTGAAAGACCTCCTCCCGGAGCCGGCGGCACAGAGAATTGCGGCGGTAGATGTGGGTGATGTTGCAGCAGTAGGCCCGGCTCATGGACACCACCTTCTGGAGACCCAGCTTCCCGTGGATCGCGGGGGTGAGGGAGCTGAACACCAGGTCAAAGGCCTTCTCCAGCCCCTCCTCTTGGACATCCAGGGTCTGGAAGTCGGCCACCCGGAGGGTCAGGTTTTCCACGCCCTGCTTCCGGGCGTATTCGCTGCCATAGTGGACCATTCGGGGAGAGAGATCAAAGCCGGTCACCCAGCGGACCCGGGAGGCGAAGGCGGCGGCAAAGCGGGCCGGACCGCAGCCGATATCGGCAATCTCATATTCCGGGCGGAGCAGGCCGCGCTCTTCCAGATAGGCCATGGTGCTCCGGACGCGGGCGTCCCCCTTCTGGGCCTTGGGGCCCTCCTGCTCCCAGGCGTCTGCCCGCTGATCCCACTTCTGGGCGGAGTGGTCGGGCCGGTCCACGGGCTGGGATTCCTGCATGGAGAGAAAATAGTCCAGATCCCCCCGCAGATCGGGATAGGGTGTGGAGAGAAGCGGTGTCATAACAGTACCTCCTCAAATCAAAAGGATGCGGCCGGCCGTTGGACCGGCAGGCAAATCGTTCTCCGGGCGCCGTAGCGGTCATGGACCGTGGCGACGTCGATCTCAATGTGATAGACCGCCTGGAGATGCTCCGGCGTGATGACCTGTTCCGGGCTTCCGAAGGCGGAGCGCTCCCCGTTCTGCATCAGCAGCACCTTGCTGCCGATGGAGGCGGGGCATTCCGGGCTGTGGGTGGACATGACGATGCAGTATCCCTTCTGGGCCAGATCGGCTACCACCTCCATGAGGAGCTGGTGGTTGGCGTAGTCCAGATTGGCGGCTGGCTCATCCAGAACAAAGATCTTGGCCGACTGGCAGATGGCGCGGGCCAGCAGGACGAGCTGGCGCTGTCCTCCGCTGAGCGCGGTGTATTTCCGGTTGGCAAGGTGGGCGGCGTTGAGCTTTTCCAGAGCCGCAAAGGCGGCCGCGCGATCGGCCTCCTTGGGGGCGCAGAAGGTGGAAAAATGGGCTGAGCGCCCCATCAGGACCACATCCAACACGGTATAGGAGAAAACGGGGGTGTGGTACTGGGGAATGTAGGCGATGCGGCTTGCCAGCTCCCGGGGAGAAAAGGAGCGCACATCCTGTCCATCCAGCCGGATGCTCCCTCCGGTGATGGGCAGAAGGCCCAGAAGCAGGCGGAAGAGGGTGGTCTTGCCGCACCCATTGGGCCCCAGCAGGCAGAGCACCTCCCCCGCGTCGGCGGAGCAGCTCACCCCTTTGACCACGTCTTTTCCGCCATATCCGCCGCGGACCTGGTCCACTTCCAGCAGCATATCAATCGCGCTCCTTCCGCTTGATGATGAGATAGACAAAGAACGGTGCGCCCATAATGCTGGTTACCACGCCCAGCGGCAGCTCCATGGAGAGGATCGAGCGGGCCAGATCATCCATCAGCAGCAGATAGAGGGCGCCCAGCATGGCGCTTGCGGGAATGAGACGGCTGTAATCCACCCCCACCAATGCCCGGGCCATGTGGGGGATCATAAGGCCCACCCAGCCGATCATGCCGCCCAGACACACGGCGGCGGCGCTGAGGAGAGTGGAGGCCAGAATCAGGATCAGGCGGAGCCGGCGCACATTGATGCCCAGCGTGATGGCCTCCTCTTCCTCCAGGGTCAGCAGATTGATCCGCCAGCGCAGCAGCAGGACGATGGCGAGACCCACCGACATGGGGACCGCGCTCCAGGAGAAGGAGTTCATGCTGGTCTTGGTCAGACTTCCCATGAGCCAAAACGTGATCTGCTGAAGCACATCGTTGGGATCGGAGACATACTTGATCATGGTGACGCCGGCATTGCACAGGGCCATGACCATGGAGCCGGTGAGTACCAGGCTGAGGATCTGGGAATGGGCCGATTTCCGGCTGATGAGATAGGAGAATGCCACCGCGGCAATGCCGCCGGTGAACGCCGAGAGCTGAATGAGCCAGTTGGGGGAGCCGCACAGAATGGCAAAAGCGGCCCCAAGGCTGGCCCCGGAGGAGACCCCCAGAATATCCGGCGAGACCAGGGGATTGCGGAACATACCCTGATAGGTGGCCCCCGCCACCGAGAGGGAGGCCCCGATGAAGAGGGCCGAGAGGATGCGGGGGAGGCGGATGCTCCAGAAGATGGTCACGGCCTGGGGCTTGATCTCCCCGGCGGCCCCAAAGCGGGAGAGGAAGGCCTGAAACACTTCCTGAGGGGTCAAGGGATAGTAGCCGATGGCAAAGGAGAAGAGCCCGGCCGCCGCCAGGGCCAGAAACATCCCGGCCAGTACGAGGCGGTAGCGCCTGCGGATCACCGCCTCCTCCTGCTGATATTCCAACTGCATATCCAGGCCTCCTTCGCTTTTCTGCAACGGAATGGTGCTTGACATCCGGACAGGATTGTGATAGTGTCTAAAACATCAAGTCGATATGTTTTTAAAAAACTATCGACGAGAAGTAGTATGACACATTTCCCGCGCTGTGTCAATTCCGACTTGGGCCCGGGTCGGATTTGGGATAGAAACCAAAGCAAGAAAGAGGAGGTCACATCGTTGAAACGTAACTTACGGCGTACATCGGGATTGGCGGCGCTGCTGCTGGCACTGGCGCTGCTGGCCGGATGTACACAGAGCAGCTCCGTTCCCACGGCTTCCCCGGCGGCAGATCCTTCCGCGCAGCAGACCGAGCAGACCGGACAGCGGGAGATCACCGATATGGCGGGGCGCACCATGACGGTACCGGAAGAGATCCAGTCGGCCTTTTCCACCGGACCGGTCTCGGCCATCTATCTGTACACATTGGTCCCCGACAAACTGCTGGGCTGGAACTATGAGCTCAATGACATTGAGAAGAGCATCATCCTTCCCGAGTATCACGACCTGCCCAATTTCGGCATGGGAGATTCGGTCAACTACGAGGCCGTGATTGCGGCCGGTCCCACCATTGCCTTTCATGTCTCCGCCATCAATGAGGAGACGAAGGACGAGGCCGATCAGCTCTCCCAGCAGCTGGGTATTCCGGTGGTGATGGTGAGCTCCGAGCTGGAGGACGCGGCGGAGGTCTACCGCTTCATGGGAGAGCTCTTTGGCGTGGAGGAGCAGGCGGAGGCCCTGGCGGAGTATGCTGAGGCCGTCTTTGCGGATGTAGCCGCCATCGATGTCTCCGAGGAGGAGAAGGTCCGCGTCTACTATGGAAATGGGGAAAACTCTCTGGAGACCGCTCCGGCCGGTTCCTCCCACGGCGCCATCCTGGACGCAGTGAAAGCGGTCAATGTGGCCGATCTGGAGCTGGGAGACGGCTCCAGAGTCCAGATCTCTCTGGAGCAGCTGCTGGCCTGGGACCCGGACGTGATCGTGGTCAATGGTGAGCCCAAGTCCAACATGAGCGGCGGCGCGGCGGCCCAGTCCATTTTGAGCAATCCGGATTTTGCCACCCTCAAAGCCGTACAGGAGGGGAAGGTTTACGGCACGCCCAACGCGCCGTTCAGCTGGGTGGACCGTCCGCCGGGACCCAACCGTCTGGTGGGAATCCGCTGGCTGGCCGGGCTGCTCTATCCCGACCGGGTGCCCTATGACGTGGACGAGGAGGTCAAGGAGTTCTTCCAGCTCTTCTACCATGTGGACCTGAGCGAGGAGCAGCTGGCACAGCTCTACGCCGGTACGATATAAAAAAACAGTATCCAGAACCGATGCCCGGAGAACGCGCTCTCCGGGCATCTCTGCCTTTGGTTGTCTTTTGCAGTATCTGTGGTATAATTTTGGTACATTCTGAGAAGATGAGTCCAGAGCATGGAGAAGGTGGGAGCGCACATGACAGCTGCTTTGATCATTGCCGCGGGCCAGACCGGCGGCGCACGGCGGTTTGAACCGGAAAAAGAGGTAGGGACCCTGAGCGCCCTCAAGCGGAGCGTGCTGACCTTTCAGATGGCCGGGGTGGAGCGCATTGCCGTGGTCTGCGACGGCGAGGAGGACCGGGCCGAAAAGCTGATCCCCCATATGAACGTGGTCTTTCTCCACAGCTCCCACACCGGAGAGATGCTGGAGAGCATCAAAACCGGCCTTTCCTACTTGCAGGACAAGTGCTCTGCGGTGCTCATATCCCACACCGATGTGCCGCTTTTTTCGGTGGAGACGGTGAAGAGACTGCTGGAAGCAGAGGGAGAGATCTGCGTGCCGGTCTGCGGCGGCCGGGGCGGCCATCCCATCCGTCTGAGTGCAGGGCAGATCCCGGGAGTGCTGGGGTATGACGGGCCGGACGGACTGGCCGGCGCCATCCGTGCGGCGGGCGTAGAGAAGACGCGGTTGGAGGTGGACGATGAGGGCATCCTGGCCAATGTCCGGGATGGACGAAAGTATGAGCATCTGATCTCCGGCTATGAGAAGCAGGGATTGCGCCCCGGCTTTCGCTTTCAGCTGTTGGGGGACCGCCCCTTCTACGGCCCGGGCGCCCATCAGCTCCTGCACCTGACCGAGGAGACGGGCTCGCTGATGGATGCCTGCCGTCTCATGGGGATCTCGTACAGCAAGGGACGGAAGATCATCTCCAACCTGGAGCGGCATATGGACTGCCCGGTGCTGGAGCGCACCCGGGGTGGAAAATCGGGGGGAGCGTCCACCGTGACAGAGGCCGGCAAAGCGCTGATGGAGACCTACGGCGCCTTTTGTCAGGAGGCGGAGGAGTATCTCACCCGGCTCTTTTCCAAATATTTTTAAAGATGAAAACGACGCTTTCCCGGCCGGTCAGGCCGCGGGAAAGCGTCGTTTTTTTGCGGTGTGGAAAGGGCGGCTAGGTGCGCAGAGTGGCCCGGATGCGCTGGGGTTTGAGCAGAAGGTCCAGCGCGTCTGTAATGGAGGTCACCACAATGTCCGCATGGCCGAGGAGAGCGGCGCAGCAGCCCTCCTGCCCCATGACACAGATGGAGAGTGCGGCCTGATCGGCCATCCGGATATCGTTATAGCCGTTGCCGATGCAGACCACGCCCCCGGACAGAGAGCGGGCCTCGGAGGCCTTGATCTCGGCTACATGGTCGGTGGGAAAGACCTTGACGGCGACCGGAAGCCCGGCGCACTCCCGCTGGGCGGTCCCATGGGTATCGGCGGTGATGACTGAGATATCCAGACTGCGGCTGAGAGCCTCCAGTCTGGGTTTTACCGCGGGAATCAGCTGACCATCCAGGGCGATGGTCCCATTGTAGTCCAGAAGCAAATGGGTGAGTTGGAGGGGTTCCCGACCGGGGATCGCAATGGTGAGCATATCGGTCTTCTCCTTTGGATGATCTATGGTGCATGAGGAAGAAGGGGGAGGAAACAGGGCGTCCCGCTCTGCTTTCAGGATAGCAGAGCAAGCGCCCGGCGGCAAGCGAAATATGAGGGAAAATGGCGGATGAAGGGGACTTTGAAACCGTCTATATTTGGCGGCGAGAATAGAGAGGAAAACAATTTGAACTCCTCATTCACCAAAGCTATACTGGAAGGCGGAGAAAGGCCGGGTGTGTCGGCCTGGGAAAGGAGAAAATTTTATGAAACACAAGAGACAGGCAGCTGCGGTACTGGCGTGTACGCTGGCGCTGGGACTGGGGGCAACGGCAGGAGCCAGGTCCATGTATCCCATTTTCATCAATGGGGAGGAGACGGAGCTGGCGGGCAATACCGTCAACGGCGTTACCACCATTGGCCTGCGTGCGCTGGCAGAAGGGTTGGGATTTCAGGTGGAATTTGACCAGGAGAGCTCCGCGATCCGCATTACCCGGGAGGATGAGGTAAAGATCACCACCCTGGCGGAGAACAACAACGGCAGCAATGAGGCGCTGGAGAAGGAGTTCGGATTTTCCGCCATCATAGAGACCGGCAACGATAAGATCATCTTTGATACCGCCAAGGCGGGCCAGTTCCTGAAAAATGCCCAGGCCATGAAGATCGACCTGGCCGACTGCAATAAGATGGTCCTCAGCCACACCCACTATGACCACTGCGGCGGTGTGATTCCCTATTTTGATACCTACGGCGCCGAGGGGAAGACTCTCTTTGTGAAGAAGGGCTTCTTTGATAAGGCCGACGGCAAATACTATTACGATTCGGTGGGACAGAAGTTTGACTTTACGGATGGCACCAAGGGTTACTTCCCTGTGGGCATCAACTTTGACGAGCAGGACCTGCTGGACCGGGGCGTTGCCATTGAGTACCTGGATACCAGCAGTGTCAAGATCGCCGACGGCGTAACGGTCTACGGCTCGTTCGACAAGGACCCGTCCTTCCAGCTGGCTCCCAACATGCTGGAGAAGGGGGAGGACGGCACCTACGAGGTGGACGATTTTGACGAAGAGGTCGCAGTCGCGGTGGAGACCAGCAAGGGTCTTGTGACCCTCTCCGGCTGCTCGCACAGCGGAATCCTGAACATCGTCAATACCATCCAGGAGCGCTCGGGCGAAAAGGTGTATGCGGTGATCGGCGGCTTCCACCTGCTGGACGCGGACGAGGCGACCATCCAGGAGACCATCGACCGCTTCAAGGAGCTGGGCGTACAGCAGATCGGCCTGTCTCACTGCACCGGACCCAAGGCGACCGCCATGTTCCAGGAGCAGATGCCGGAGCAGACCTTCCTCAATACGACGGGAAGCGTCTATACGGTGGAATAATTAGCATATTCAAAGAGAAGAGAGACCGCCCATCGGGCGGTCTCTCTTTGCAGTGCAGCAGATTTGGATGGAGTGGGTCAAAGGGAGATCGGGCCGCTCTTCTCTGAAGCGGCTGGAGTCCACTCGGCCCGTACACGAGCGCCAATAGCAAAGCGGCTTCCTGCCTGGCCGGAGAGATCCACATAGAGCGTCTCTTCGCCCCGGTGCAGGACATACAGAGTGTGCGCGCCCATGAAACTGGCCTGGCCAATCAGAAAGCTGCCCGCCGGGTCGGCAGTCAGCCGGATCTCCTCCGGGCGGACCAGGACCTGCTGTCCCTGATAGGGAATGTAGTTGGCCTTGCCCACAAAAGAGGCAACGTAGCGGTTCTGGGGCTGGAAGTAGATCTCCCGGGGCGTGCCGGTCTGGACGGCCTTGCCTTGGTCCATCACCACGATCTGGTCGGAGAGGCTGAGGGCCTCCTCTTGGTCGTGGGTCACAAAGATCATGGTAATGTTCAGCCGCCGCTGGAGTTCCTTGAGCTCCTCACGCAGCTGGACCCGCAGGGCGGCGTCCAGATTGGAGAGAGGCTCGTCCAGCAGCAGGATTTTGGGGCCGGTGGCCATGGCCCGGGCCAGAGCCACCCGCTGTTGCTGTCCGCCGGACAGAGCGCTGACCGGCGTGTGCTCATATCCCTCCAGGCCCACCGCGTGCAGCTGCTCCAGGGCGGCCGCGGCGGCCTCCCGCTTTTTCAGGCGCCGGAAGAAGCGCAGGCCGTAGGAGACGTTCTCCAGCACATTCAAATGGGGGAAGAGGGCATAGCTCTGAAAGACGGTGGACACCGGACGGCGCTCAGGCGGGAGGGGGACCAGATCCTGCCCCTCCAAGAGAATCTGCCCGGCGTCCGGCGTGAGAAAGCCGCCCAGAAGGTGCAGGGTGGTGGTCTTTCCGCAGCCGGAGGGCCCCAAAAGGGTGACAAAAGAGCCCGCTTCGATCTCCAGATCCAGATGGGAGAGGCCCTTGGAGCCGTCGTAGAGCTTTTTCAGCCCCTTAAGCTGTAAAAACATATGGTTTCCTCCTCTGTTTGGTGCGTTTGCTGCCGGCGGTAAAGGCCAGGTTGATGCCGACTGTGACCAGAATGAGCAGGACAGCCTGGACCGATGCGACCCCATAGCGGCCATTCTCAATGGACTGGAAGAGCTCGGCACTGGCCAGATTCTTGCCCGGTGAGATCAGGAAGATCACGGCTCCCACCGATGTCATGCAGGAGGTAAAAATGGAGACAAAGCCAGTGACAAAGGAGGAGCGGAGAATGGGGAAGAGTACGCCGAAGAGGATCTGGAGACGGTTGGCGCCCAGATCCCGGGCGGCATGTTCCAGATTGGGATTCAGGGTGGCAAAGTGGGCGTTGGCACTCTTATTGGTCAGCGAGACCTGCCGGAAGAGCATGTTCAGGATCAGAATCCCCGCCGTCCCCCGGATATAGATGGGCTCATGGCTGAAGGCGGCTACATAGCCCAGGCCGAAGAAGGTCCCCGGAATGATGTAGGGGAGGGAGGCCATAAACTCCACCGCGCGCATTCCCGGCAGTTTTCGGCGGGTGGTGAAATAGGAGAGCAGGATACCCAGAAAGGCAGCTCCGGCGGCCGCCACAGCGGAATAGACCAGGCTGTGGCCAAAGGAGCTCCACTGAGAGCGGGGCAGATCTCCCCAGTATTTCAGCGTAAATGTGAGTGTGCCGCTGGCGGTGTTGGAGAGGGAGGAGAGCAGGATCATGCCGTATTTCAGCGCCATGACAGCGAAAAAGAGCACCGTGGCGCCCCGAGCCAGGAGGGCAATGGGACGGGAGGGGGTGTAGGGCGTGGGAACAGCGGAGTCCCGTCCGTCCATGCGGACGCGCTCTTCCTGCTTCATGGCGCGGCTGTAGCAGTAGAAAGCCGCCGCTGCTGCGGGGACCATCATGACGCTGATAGCCGAAGCCCGTCCCAGATTAGAGGAGGAGATCACCTGGAGGTAGGCCTCTGTGGCCAGGACACGAAAGCTTCCGCCAATAACGATGGGCGTGCCGAAATCCGCCAGATTCATGGTAAAGAGCATCAGCAAAACGGAGAGCAGTGCGGGACGTATCAAGGGAAGAATCACATGCCGCAGGGTCTCCCCGGGCGAGGCGCCCAGATCCCGGGAGGCGAGGATCAGCCGGGCGTCCAGGTGGTCGAAGGCGGTGAGGAGCATCAGTGTGGCAAAGGAGATGCTCCCGATGATCTGGAGGATGACCACGCCGTGCCAGCCGTATGGGTTGATGCTGAGCCCCAGGAGCTGATGAGTGATGATCCCTCTCCGGCCAAAGAGCATGATATAGGCCAGCGCCGAGACAAAAGGCGGGGAGATCATGGTCAGCAGAAGGCCGCTCCGGATGAGGGAGTCGCTGCGTCCCCGCAGTGTGTATACATTCAGCGCGATGAGGAAGGAGAGGGTCACGCTGCCGAGCGAAGAGAGGGTGGCCACAAAAAGGCTGTTCCGGATCAGACCCGCGTTTTTTTCGGTAAAAAGGGCCTGATAGTATTCCAGCGTAAATTGTCCGTCCCGGAACAGGCTGGTGGCCACCACGGAGACGATGGGATAGAGGATAAAGAGGGCTACGCCGGCCAGCACCAGGAGCAGGAGCATACGGTCCAGACAGGCGGCCGCCCGGTAGCGCAGAGGGGAAGATAGGGTGTCAGGATGTTTCATAGTATCCCTCACAAAAAGGCGGACAGGCTGTTGCTGCAGCCTGTCCGACCCGGGTTTGATTAGTTGGACTCCTTGTCACCGGCCAGCGCATCCCACTTGGCCAGCAGGTCTTCCCGCTGGCTGCCGAAGAGGCGCACATCCTGCTCGATGAGCTTGCTGGTGTCCACATTGCCGATCTCAGCGGGGATCTCCACATCCGAGCGGGCCATGATACGGGCGTCAGCCTCACGCAGGGCCTCCTGTCCCTCCTTGGAGAGCATGTAGTCTACAAAGACCTTGGCGGCCTCCTTGTTTTCCGAGCTCTTGAAGATGGCGATGGGAGCGGGGGTCCAGGGGATCATGTCCTCGGGATAGAGAGCGGTGACCGGGAACTCATCCTCCATGGCGAAGGTACCGCCGGTCATGGCCAGGACAGCGATGCCGAACTCACCGGCAGCGCACTTGGGACCGGGCTCGCCGCCGCCCTGGGCGTAAAAGTCCACATTCTCATTGATGCCGCGCCAGACTTCCCAGCCCTTCTCCTCACCATATGCCTGGATGGTGCCGTTGAGGATGGCATACTGGGTGCCGGAGATGGCGGGAGAGGCCATGATGATCTCACCCTTGTACTCGGGTTTGGCCAGGTCCTCCCAGGTCTTGGGTGCCTCCAGGTTGCGCTCGGCGAGGACGTCGTTGTTGACCAGGAAGCCGGCGGGGACAAGAGCCAGACCGGTCCAGTAGCCGTCCTTGTCGCTGTAAGCGGGGTTGATGTTTTCCGCCTCCGGAGAGACATACTGCTCCAGATAGCCCAGATCGGTGGCGGCAATATAGCTGTCCACGCCGCCGCCGAACCAGATGTCGGCAGTGGTGTTGCCGTTTTCGGCCTGGAGCTGGGCCAGAGCCTTACCGGTGGAGATCTCTACATACTCTACCTTAATACCGGTCTTCTCGGTGAAGGCGTCAAAGGAGGCCTCGGCGCCGCCGTAGGCCAGCATGACGTTGAGGGTGGTACCCTCATAGGGCTTCTCAGCGGCAGTCTCGGTGGGGGCAGGGGAGGCGGACTGGGCCGGCTGGCTGGAGGGCTCCGATGCAGGGGTACATCCGGACAGGAGACCTGCCAGGAGGGCGGCTGCGGCTGCGGAGGCAGCAATCTTTTGGTTCATGTGTTTCTTCTCCTTACTCTTTTCCTTACATTTTATCCAAACGCGGTTCTTGACTTTGTCCAGAGGAAGTCCCCTGTCTGCGTCATGGCAGGCAGGGGACATACACGGCGGACAGGGTCAAAAGGTGTCCGCGATTCGATAACCATCGTTCTCCCAGATCGCCGGGTGCACACCGCCCTGATGCAGTGCCTGCACCAGTTCGGAGATGGTCCTGGGATGGCCGGGGACATAGGTGGCATAGACGCCCACCTGGCTGGTCCAGTGGGCGTCGCTGGCGCCGATGGCGGCCAGACCCAGCTCCCGACACCGAGCAAGGGCCAGGCGATTGGCGGCAAGGTCGGTACTGCCGTTGAGCACTTCCACGCCGTGGAGACCGTGGACATCCCGCAGATGCTCCTTTAATCCCCGATTGTTGCTGCGGAAGGGGTGGCAGGCCACACAGAAGCCCCCTGCCGCATTGACCTGGTCGATAAAGTCCTGGGCGGGGATGCGGGTATCGGGAAACGTATCAATTCCAAATGCGGTGATATCGCCCCAGAGAGAGTAGTACTCCACACCGACAAAAATGGGAAATCCAATTTCACGGCTGTATGCCTCAGCCTGTTCCCGGAGCCCCATACTGTCGTGGTCGGTAATGCAGACGCCGTCCAGCCCTTTGATCTTTGCGGTTTCCACAATTTCAGCCAACGTCATGCGGCTGTCACTGGAACAGGTGGATTCATGGATGTGCATATCAAGGAACATGTCGTATCGCCTGCCTTTGGGGAAGAATATAGAAGTCAGAGACAGTAGGGCGGAATAAGCCCAATAGATTGTACCATCTCGGCGGGAGAAATACCAATTGGATTCGTCAATGAAGATAAAATGATATATCGAAAAATGTAATAGGAAACTTCTGAAAATCAACAAGTGAGAAAGATAGACCGCCGCAAGTTTCCATCACCCTGGGGGAACGAGGACACCCAGCAGCTGATCGATATTCTGGAGCAGTATCAGGTCAAGGCGACGTTCTTTGTCGTGGGGGACTGGGTGGACCGCTATCCGGAATCGGTCAAGGCGCTCCATGACGCCGGACATGAGGTGATGAATCACTCCAATTCACACGCACATATGAATCAGCTCTCCCGGGAGGAGATCGTGGCGGATGTGGAGGCCTGCAATGATAAGATCGAAGCGGTGACGGGAGTCCGGCCCACCCTGATCCGGCCACCCTACGGAGAGTATAACAATACCGTGATTTCGACCATCCGCTCCATCGGTATGGAGCCCATCCAGTGGGATGTGGATGTGTCCTAAACAGGTTCAAGGAGTTGGGGGAGAACGGAGGAAGACCTTTTACTGGAAAAGAGCAACGATGGAACGGCAAGGGGATTTTTATTGCGCCTGAGATAGGCCTATGGTATAATCAATAGTTATAAAAGTGTGCGAAAGATTAAGCATAGATAATGCTATTTGCGTATCTAGTGGGGCAAAATTGTTCTTAGAGAAGAAAGAAGGCTTTCATCTCATATAAGGATGTATGGATCTCCTATCATATTGCTAATGGAGGCAACGTCAGAATGAAAGGTATTGTATTGGCCGGTGGCAGCGGAACGCGTTTGTATCCGCTTACGATGGTAACTTCCAAGCAGCTGCTCCCCATTTATGATAAACCCATGGTCTATTATCCACTCTCTACCCTGATGCTGGCGGGGATTCGGGACATCCTCATCATTTCTACCCCACACGATCTCCCCAACTTTGAGCGTCTGCTGGGAGACGGCAGTAAGTTTGGCATTCATCTTTCCTATAAAGTTCAGCCCTCGCCGGACGGACTGGCGCAGGCGTTTATTTTGGGGGAAGAGTTCATCGGCGGGGATCGATGTGCCATGATTTTAGGGGACAATGTGTTCTATGGCGCGGGCCTGACGGCCCATCTCAAACGTGCCGCAAGTCAGGAAACCGGGGCTACCGTATTTGGCTACTATGTGGAGGATCCCCAGCGATTTGGTGTGGTGGAATTTGACGCTTCCGGCAAGGCGGTGTCGCTGGAAGAAAAGCCAAAGAACCCCAAATCCAACTATGCGGTAACCGGACTTTACTTCTACGACCAGAAAGTTTGCCAGCGTGCCAAGGAGCTTCAGCCCTCCGCGCGCGGGGAGTTGGAGATTACCGACCTGAATCGAATCTATCTGGAAGAAGAGACCCTGAATGTCATTACGTTGGGCCGGGGTTATGCCTGGCTGGATACGGGGACAGTGGACTCCTTGGCAGAGGCCACGGAATTTGTCCGGGTCATTGAGACGAGGACGGATACCAAGATTGCAGCGCTGGAGGAGATTGCTTACCGAAATGGCTGGATCGATCGGGAGACGTTACTTGCTTCTGCTGAAAACTATGGGAAGTCTCCATATGGGGCACACCTGCGTGCGGTGGCCGACAATAAAATCCTCTATTAAGGAGCGTATATCGGAATGGAATTTATCAAGACAAAGCTGGATGGCGTCCTGATTGTGGAGCCGAAGGTGTTTGGAGACCATCGTGGTTTTTTTATGGAGAGCTGGTCCAAGCGTGAGTTTGAAAAGGCAGGCCTTTTTTACGACTTTGTGCAGGATAATCACTCTTCCTCCACGGTAAAGGGGACGCTGCGAGGGATCCATTTCCAAAAAGGGGACAAGGCCCAGGCCAAGCTGGTGCGCTGCGCCCGGGGCGCCGTGCTGGATGTGGCGGTGGACTTGCGTCCGGCCAGTCCCACCTATAAGCAGTGGGTGGCGGTGGAGCTGTCCGAGGAGAACAAGCGCCAGCTGCTGATTCCCCGTGGCTTTGGCCATGGCTTTGTGACCTTGACAGATCATGTGGAGTTCCTCTACAAAGCGGATAATAATTATGCGCCGGAAGCCGACGGCGGTATCCGCTGGAACGATCCGGAGCTTGCCATTGACTGGGGGGTAGAAAATCCGATCCTGTCTCAGAAGGACCAGAATGCTCCCTGGCTGAAAGACGCCGAGACCGGATTTTAAGGAGGAGCCGTTATGAAAATGCTCATTACCGGCGGCGCCGGCTTTATTGGCAGCAATTTTATTTTTTATATGCGCAAGGCTCACCCGGACTATGACCTGGTATGCATTGATAAACTCACCTATGCCGGAAACCTGGAGACATTGGCCTCTGTGATGGATGATCCCAAATTTCACTTTATTCGGGCAGATATTGCCGACCGCAGTGAAATGGATCGGATTTTTGCGGAGGAAAAGCCGGATGTGGTGGTGAATTTTGCGGCCGAGAGCCATGTGGACCGGTCCATTGAAAACCCGGCGGTGTTCCTGGAAACCAACGTTATGGGCACGCAGGTGCTACTGGATGTCAGCCGGAAGTACGGTGTAGCCCGCTATCATCAGGTCTCTACCGACGAGGTATACGGCGATCTGCCGCTGGATCGGCCGGACCTGTTTTTTACGGAGGAGACACCGCTGCATACCTCTTCTCCCTACTCTGCGTCCAAGGCATCGGCAGACCTCCTGTGCAATGCATATCATCGCACGTATGGCATGCCTATTACCATCTCCCGCTGCTCCAATAACTATGGCCCCTATCAGTTCCCGGAGAAGCTTATCCCGCTGATGATTGCAAATACCCTGGCGGACAAGCCTCTGCCGGTATATGGAGAGGGGCTGAACGTGCGGGATTGGCTGTATGTGGAGGACCACTGTGCGGCCATTGACCTCATTTTGGAAAAAGGCCGGGTAGGGCAGGTCTACAACATTGGCGGCCACAATGAGATGCGCAATATCGATATTGTAAAAATCATTCTGAAAGCGCTGGACAAGCCTGAGTCTCTGATTACCTATGTGACCGACCGCAAGGGTCACGATATGCGCTATGCCATTGACCCGGCGAAGATCCATCGGGAGCTGGGGTGGCTGCCGGCCACCAAGTTTGCCGATGGAATCCAAAAGACCATTCGGTGGTATCTGGACAACCGGTCTTGGTGGGAAAACATCATCAATGGAGAGTATCAGAACTACTATGAGCGGATGTACGCAAACCGATAAACCGCGTATTGCCATTTTGATGGCCGTTTATGAGCCGCGAATGGACTGGCTGCGGGAGCAGTTAGGTTCCCTGAATGCACAGACCTATCCGAATCTGATGCTGTACGTTCGGGACGACTGCTCTCCGACGGTGCCGTATGAAGAAATACAGTCCTGTTTGCAGGAGTGCATTTCGGCGTTTCCATACGTGGTTCAGCGCAATGAGAAGAACTTGGGTTCCAACCGGACATTTGAGCGGTTAACGCAGGAGGCAGAGGGAGACTACTTTGCCTATTGCGATCAGGACGATGTGTGGCTGCCCGAAAAGCTGGAGATATTAGAAAGGGCGATGAGCGAAAGCGGAGCGCTGCTGTCCTGCTCGGATATGTATATCATTGATGGAAAAGGAGCGCAGATAGCCGACAGCATTACCAAGGTTCGAAAGCATCACGTATTTCATTCGGGGAAGGAATTGGCGGAAGGGCTGCTGACGCATAATTTTGTAACGGGATGTACCATGTTGCTCCAGGCAAAATTGGGGAAACGTGCAGTGCCTTTTTGTCCCTATATGGTACATGACCATTATTTAGCACTCTGGTGCGCAGAGCAAGGTGCGATTATTTCCGTCGAAAAGCCGCTGATCCGCTACCGGATTCACGGTGGGAACCAAACCGGATTGCTGGCTGGCGTTTACGATAAAGCCAGTTACGGAAAAGTTCGGATTGATGCCGCATATTGCCGCATGGCTTGGCTGAAGGAGAATTTTCCTTGTTGTGCCAAGATGAAAAAGGAAATTGAGGCGCGGCTGTGCTGGCTGGAGGCGCGGCAGAGAAACTGGAATCATCGCGGTGGCGCGATGCTGGTTTGGAGATACCGTAAATTCAGTCAGCTGCCCTCTCTGTTTGAAATCGTTGCGTGCCATATGCCGGAATGGCTGTTTTGCAAATTTGTAGAGCTTGGAAAGCGAAATTTAGTGTGAGGGAAAAATGAAAGTATTGGTAACTGGTGCCAGTGGCCAGCTTGGCTATGATGTGTGCAGGGAACTGACCGCTCGTGGGGTTGAAAATTGCGGGGTGTCCTCGAAAGAAATGGACATTACAGACCCACAAGCGGTCTTGGATTTTGTTATGGCGTATAAACCGGACATGGTGATCCATTGTGCGGCCTATACAAAAGTGGATCAGGCGGAAGAGGAAGCGGAAAAGGCTTTCGCGGTCAATGGGAATGGTACGCGCAATATCGCACAAGCGTGTCAGAAACTACATGCAAAAATGCTCTATATTTCCACCGACTATGTGTTTCCTGGAACGGGAGAACAGTTCTATGAGGTCGACGATCCCAAAGGCCCGCTGAATGTTTATGGAAAGTCAAAGCTGGAGGGCGAACTGGCGGTACAGGAACTTCTGGAGCAATATTTCATTGTGCGCATTTCGTGGGTTTTCGGAGAGCATGGGAACAATTTTGTAAAGACAATGCTGAGACTGGCGGAGCAACATCAGACCATCCGTGTCGTCGATGACCAGGTTGGATCGCCAACCTATACCAGGCATGCAGCACAAGCGATATGTGATATAATCAACAGTAAAAACTATGGGATCTATCATTTGACCAATTCTGGAATTTGTTCGTGGGCGGAATTTGCCCGGGAGATTTTCCATATCGCCAACCGGAGTGTATCTGTTATTCCGATTGCAAGTGACGCGTATCCAACAAAAGCAGTTCGGCCGCATAATTCACGACTCAGCAAGAGTGCGAGCGATACACTGGGATGGACGCCGCTTCCAGATTGGCGAACTGCATTATACGAATATCTGGGGGAAATAGACGCACTATGATTCTATTGCAATATTTTCGGGAATTTTGTTCAGATGTATTTGAACGACGCAGGATGATCTGGGATATTGCTGTAAATGATTTTAAGGCCAGATTTTCGAACTCTGTGTTTGGCGCGTTTTGGGCATTTGTGCAGCCGCTTGTTTCCATATTGGTATACTGGTTTGTATTTGAGGTTGGATTCAAGAATCCGCCTGTGGACAATGTTCCCTTTATCTTGTGGTTTACACCGGCATATATAAGTTGGATCTATTTTTCTGAAACTGTCATATATTCAAGCGCCTGCTTGGCGGAATACTCCTATCTGGTGAAGAAGATGAATTTCCGAACAAGCGTATTGCCGGTTGTGAAAGTCCTGTCTGGATTGTTTTTGCACCTGTTTTTCCTGGTGTTTTTATTTTTGATGAACATTTTGTATGGGAATCCGGTGCGGCTCATCTGGCTCCAGAGCTTGTACTATATGTTTGCGATGTGCGTACTCACTCTGGGACTGGGTTTTTTAACATCGAGCATTACCCTGTTCTTTCGGGATATGACACAAATCGTGCAGGTCGTACTGCAGGTTGGTTTTTGGCTTACCCCCATTTTCTACAGTGAAGATAACATTCCTCGCGCCCTGATGATGATTTTAAAATTGAATCCGATGTTTTATATTACCAGAGGATATCGGGACTCCTTTATCTATGGCGTGCCATTTTATCAGAGAATAGGGACAAGTCTTTACTTCTGGATTGTGACAGGGATAATTTTCTTGGCGGGAGCCCTGATGTTCCGCAAGATGAGACCTCATTTTGCGGATGTAATATAGGAGTTTGGCATGGAAGAAATGACATGTATGATCCAATGCGAAAATATAACGAAAAAGTATGCACTGTATTCACGAAAAGTTGACAGACTTCTTGAGGCAATGAGACCGGGAGGGCGTTCTTACCATAAAGATTTTTATGCGCTGCAAGGAATTACCTTCTCCATGCACAAAGGGGAATGTGTTGGTATAGTTGGAAAAAACGGCTCGGGAAAATCCACACTGCTGAAGATATTAACCGGTGTTTTGACCCCTACGGAAGGATCTGTCCATGTTCAAGGAAGAGTTTCCGCGTTGCTGGAGCTGGGTGCGGGATTTAATCCAGAGTATACTGGATATGAAAATATATATTTAAACGGATCGATTATGGGGTACAGCCGGGAGGAAATGCAGCGCAAACTCCCGGAAATTATTGAGTTTGCCGATATCGGAGATTTTATAAATCAGCCGGTCAAAATTTACTCTTCGGGTATGTTTGTCCGGCTTGCATTTGCCGTGGCAATCAGTGTGGATCCGGAAATTTTGATTATTGATGAGGCCCTTGCTGTAGGAGATGTCTTTTTCCAATTAAAGTGCTATAAAAAAATTGAGGATTTCAAAAAACAGGGAAAGACGATTTTATTCGTCAGCCACGATCAGTCAAGCATCATTAAATATTGCGACAGAGCGATTTTACTGGATAAGGGCCGTATGGTCTGTGATGGCGCACCCAAAGAGGTTATTGACGAATACAAGCAGATTCTGGCGGTTGAAAAGCAGCAAAACCAACCCCATTCTGAGGAGGCAATGCCGGAAGAAGAGCGGGAATCTGTCTGCTGGAAGACACAATACGCTCTGAATGAGAAAATATTGGAGTATGGTGACCGGCAAGCAGAAATTACAGATTTCGGGATTTTTGATGAAAGTGGAAACTTGGCCACCATTTATAACAGAAACAGCGTGTATACAATTAAAATGAAGGTGCTCTTCCACGCTGAGATTCAAAATCCGATTTATGCGATTACCTTCAAAGATATGTCTGGGCTGGAGGTTGCCGGAACAAATACCATGCAGGAAAATGTCGATACCGGGACCGTAAAGCCGGGCCAGACGGTGACCGTTTCCTTTCAACAGAAGTTTCCATTTCAGAATTATCCTCTTTTTCTATCTCTTGGGTGTACAAAATTTGACGGGCAGGGCGAACTGCGTGTATTGCACCGTTTGTATGATGTCCTTTGCATACAAACACTCGGAGCAAAAATAACCAATGGTTTTTTTGACATTGATTCAAAGGTAAGGATTGCGCAGCAGTAAGGAGAAAAGCTATGGCGGTTTTCAATACGAAATATTATCAGAGCCAGGAAGACGCCCTCTATTCTGATGGCGATATTGAAGATGAGATCTATACACGTGTTTGCAAGCGTGATGAGACGCTTGGTATGGATCCCCGCTGGGCTGTATTTTATCACTTTTCTCCACAGCGAGAGAACATATTGAACTGGTACCCGTTTGAGTCTAACAGTACCATTCTGGAGATTGGAGCTGGCTGTGGCGCGCTGACCGGACTGTTGATCCGGCGGGGGAAACATGTGACCTCATGCGAATTAACCATGCGAAGAGCCAAGATCCTTTTTCAACGCTACGTGGATGCGGACAACCTGGAAGTCATTGTCGGAAATGTACTGCGTGTGGAGTTTGAAAAGCGCTTTGACTATGTGATCATCAATGGTGTATTGGAGTATGCCGGTGGGATCATGGGAAAAGATGCGGAAAACCCATATACACAATTTTTGAGCTATATGAAGTCTCTTTTGAAGCCTGAGGGGAAGATTTTACTTGCCATAGAAAATCAATTTGGCCTTAAATATATCAACGGCGCACCCGAAGATCATTTGGGCCGAGTTTTTGCGGGGATAAACGGATATCCTGGGCAAAATAAAATACGTACTTTTTCGCGCAAAGAACTTTCCAATCTTTTCGAATGCGTGGGGTTGGATGTGTTGCGGTGGTATTATCCGTATCCGGACTATAAGTTCCCAACCGAAATTTTTTCTGATTCTACGGTGGATGAAATAGAGCCGAAAACCACGGATGTACCCTATGATATGCCTCGAATTGAGCTGTTTGATAAGGAAATTGTCAGAAAAGCTTTGATGGAAAACAAAATTGCTGGAGTTTTTAACAATTCATTCTTGGTGGAGCTGGGAAACAAGGCATGCCAAGAAATGAACGGACCGGACTATGTTAAAATTAGCAGCAATCGAAAAAAGAAATTTGCAATCTGTACACAGATCTATCAGCAGAAGGAAATTGTAGAGAAACGAGCACTTTATCCAGATGCGAATGAACATCTTCAACGGATGGAAACGCCAATCCAGGATCAGGGACCGATTTGTACCGTCCAATCAAAATATGAAGATGGTATCTTAAGGTATTCGCTGCTGCATGAGCAGAGTTTGACGAGTCTCCTGAGTGAACAAGCCGAGCAGGGGCAAGTCGATGCCTTCTGGGATACACTCCAAATTTTAAAAACGTATTTGTACAGGGGTGACCTTTCAAAACAACCTGTAGATCCAAAATTCTTGGAAACGTTTGGCCCTGTTGAGCCCCAAAGACAGCTGCATTGGACAGAAAAAGTAAATATTGATTTGAACACGGACAACTTTTTTTGTGGACCGGATCAATGGACTGTCATTGACAATGAATGGGTCTTCTCCTGTGCGGTTCCGGGGGAGTATGCTCTTTGGAGAGTATTGCAGCAGCTAAGAGACCATGCGCTGTTTCGGCCAATCGTTACAGAAGCAGCGGTAAGAGATTTCTTAGAAGTAGGCGAGCCGGAGCTGGAAGTTTTTGAGAAGTGGGAACACCACTTTATTTCAGAGTATGTTGGTATGCAAGATTTTGCATCTCAGCAAAGAGCCGTATATCATATCGACCTGGATGAAAGCATTAAAGAGGAAGAGGCCAAGCAGTTTCTTTGGAGCCAGCTTTTTCTATTTGATGAGGCCGGCCATGCCGAAGTATTGAAAAGTGCGGCTCAAAATAAGGACGGCATATGGTGTGTCGAGTTTCAGTCAGACAGGATTGCACAGGCAAAACAAATCAGATGGGATCCACTGGAAGGAAATGCATGCAGTATATCTGATGTTCGACTGGAGGAGCTATCGGTAAGACCGATCAATGCACGATCCTGGGATGAAAATAAGGCTGTATTTTCCACCTACGATCCCCAATTCCTGGTAGAGGGCAGTACGTCAAACAGAACATGTATCCAAATCCAATTTAAGTGCGAGATTTTGGATTGGACGACTGGCTACTTTCAAATAGAGTGCGAGAGAAACGCGGAACGGGAAAAACGTCTAAATGCAGAGAGACAGTGTGAGGCGGTCCGTGCTGAAAATCAGCAGCTTCTTATGCGGACTGAAACGGTGGAAGCGCACGCAGCGGAAATAGACCAGCAATTGCAGGAGGAGCGGGCGCAAGCAGAGGAGACTGCCCAAAAATTGCGATTAGCGCAGGCACAGATTGCAGAAAAGGAAGAACGGCTGAAAGAGACTGAGCAACAATTACAGCAGATAAATTCTGCATTGGAATATTTAAAGGGAGAACTATGTGACCATCGGTGGAAATCTGCGGCAAAGATTCTTATGAAGAGAAAAATAGAAGGTTAAGGGTTGAATTAAGTGGAAAAAGTTAGCGTAATCATGCCCTGCTATAATGACGGGGAATATATAACAGATGCGGTTGCGTCTGTTTTTGGTCAATCTTACACTAACATTGAATTGATTGTCATTGATGATGGATCTGATGATCCCAAGACCGTGAGCATACTTGAAGAACTGGAAAAACAGGGGAATGTGAAGCTGCTCCATACGGAGAGGTTGCGTCCGGCAGGTGCAAGAAATGCCGGGATCGAGATTGCTACGGGAAAATATATTTTGCCCGTAGATGCAGATGACCTGATTGAGCCGTGTTATATTGAACGGGCGGTTCAGGTGATGGAAGAAAAAGAAAATATTGGGATCGTCTATTGCCATGCGGATTTGTTCGGCGAAAAGAGCGGACCATGGGAGCTTCCGGAATATTCCTTGCGCTCCATGCTGCTCGACAATGTTATATTTGTCACAGCCCTATTTCGAAAAGAGGATTGGGAAAGTGTCGGGGGATTTCGGACAAATATGGAGCATGGAATGGAGGACTATGACTTCTGGCTTTCGCTGCTGGAGCTCGGGAGAGAGGTAGAGCAGTTACCGGAAACACTCTTCCACTACCGGATTAAGCCCAGATCTCGAACTACGAAGTTCCAAGAAAGTGCAGCGGTTGTGCAAGAAACTTACCGAAATATTTATTTGCAGCATCCACAGTTGTATGAAAAATATAAAGATGAGTATGCGATTATTTTGCGTGATGCGCTGATCGAGCAGCTTTTTCTGAACCGTGCATATCAGGAGAGTCTGGGGATACTGGAGCGACTGAGGAAAAATCCATTCTTAAAATATTGGATCAAAAAATTCATTTTAAAATAAAACGGAGTTTATACGCATGATTATATTTACTTCTGTGTGTGCTAATTACGTGCACAAAGCAAGAACTTTGGCACAGTCGGTAAAAAGGAACATTCCAGATGCAACTATGGTGCTGTGCCTGGTAGAAAGAGAAATTTCAAATGCGATACCAGATGAGTGCTTTGATCACATTGTTTTAGCGAAAGATGCTTGGGAAGGAAATTTTGACCGTTTCATTTTTAAGCATAGCATCGTGGAAGCTTCTACAGCGGTAAAGGGGCAGTTTTTTCGGTACTTGATGGATCGCTTTACGGAAGAAGATAAATTTGTGTATCTGGATCCGGACACTTATGTGTATAGTGATTTTGTTGAGCTGAGAGAGATGTTGGATCAATATCCGATTGTTCTTTGTCCGCACCTGCTCAAACCGGGTAACATTGATATGGAGCTTTCCAGTACCGCACATGGCGTATATAACCTCGGATTTTTGGGCATTAAACGCAGCGACGAAGGAAGAAAGTGCGTTGATTGGTGGGCGGAAAGACTGTACCTCTTTTGCTATGATGACATCCAAAGAGGAATTTTTACCGACCAAAAATGGTTTGATCTTGTTCCAAGCTTTTTTGATGCTAAGATTTTCAAACATCATGGATATGACTTTGCGCCCTGGTCACTTATGAATTGCAATATTACGCGGGATGACGGCGGATACTATATTGAGGGAGATCCGCTGCGCTTCATCCATTTCTCCGGATTTGGTGCCAGTGCGGAAAATTGCATGGATAAATGGCTTCCTGAGGAAGGGCAACTATTTCGTGAACTCTATGCAAAGTATGCGGCCGAGCACAATCAAAACGACGCAGATCATATCTCGAAAACGCCATGGAGCTACGCGAATTACTATTCAGGAGAAGAAGTAAAGCGTGAGGTGCGTGAGGCGTACCGGGAAAACTACGATGTGATGTTTTTGTATGACGACCCGTTTGCGAAGTCGAATAAGATTTACCAGGAGTTACTTGGTGTTGAAAGCAATGGGAAAATAAAGAAACCGTCTAAATGGAAGAGGAGACTGCAAAAGGCGCGGGTCATACTCGCAAGCAAAGGAATTTGCGGGCTGGCAAAGGCGTTTGTACAGTGGATAAAACGATGAAAATTTGGAAACGTGCAATTATATTCATCATTTTGGTTGCAGTAGGCTTCATGTTCTATATACAGAGCTGGGAGCCTCATGTTGCGATTGATATGCAATCGGATATTGCAACAAGTATCAATTTGTTTTATGACAATGGAATGGTGGGCGAGTATCGCTTTGATGATACCCATATGTCCGAAGCCGTTCCTTTAAGTGCAGGGAGACAGACGGTTTTTATCCCGGTTCCAAAGGAAGGGATGAATCGGATCCGTTTGGATTTTGGAACATCTCCCGGAACGATGACTTTGTTTTACATTACGGTCCAGCCGACCTTATTTGAGGAATATTGTTTTGATTCCTCCGATATTTTTAACTGGTTTGAAGTCCAAAATGATATTATAAATAGCGAAGAAAAAGACGGCGCAGTTGTATACACAGTCACAGGAACAGATGGATTCATTGCCGCGGATACCGATTTGACACAGGCAGTAACTGCAAGAATCTCTCTGAAAACAGTGACTGCCCTTGCTGCGGTGGTAGCGCTTGCGTGTGCGCTGACATGGATTGATATTTTGGCCAGAGGTTTTGCTAAAATTTTTAGGAAACTATATCAATTGGGGCATGATTTGTGGGTATATGTGCATATCCCGAATGATTACAAGCGTGCAGTGTTGGGAGTAGGTGTGTGTGCAGTTTCCGCAGCATGTATTGCCCTTGTGATAGATGGAGTGCTGTTAAAAATCCTATATCGTGCGGCTGTTTTTTTGGGAATGGACACGATGACCCGGTACTTCAGCGCAGGAAGCAGTTTTTCATTGCTGCGTGCAGGCTTTTTCTTTATTTTGATTTTTGTTGGAATGCTATGCCTGCTGCTGGGAGGGGAGAGAACCGTACGTTACCGGTATCTCCTGGCAACGCTGCTTCTTGTCCTTATGACCTGCGGGGAATACACCGGTTCTTCCTTGGGCTTTTACGACGGAATGCTGCTGGGAAATACGGAAGAGTACCAGTGCAGCACTCTGTTGGGAATTCCGCAGGGAATTCGTGGAGATGAGTGGGCAACGGAGAAGCCCTATTATTTTGCGCAGGTAAATGGTGGTGACGATCTTCCTTATTACAACGATAAGCTGATGATGGACGGGGCGGATATGATTGTATCCGCATTTTCACCAGTAAAAGATCCGATCATCCTATTCCGGCCATCTTTGCTGGGATTTTTGTTTTTGCCGGCAGCGAATGCGTTTGCATTTTACTGGTGGTGGAAGATTATTACACTCTTTATGTCTGCATTTGAGCTTTGCCGTATCCTAACGGGACGGAACCGATATGGATTTTACGGGGCGATGATTTTCACATTCGCACCTGCGATTCGGTGGTGGCTGTCTCAGTCCACCACGGAATTATATACGTTTGGCTTTTTTGCAGTGGCGTGCTATTATGCATACTTCCAAGCAGAGAGAAGAGTGCTCCGAGGACTGTCGATTGTTGGTGTATTTTACTTCTTAACTTGTTATATACTGACAATTTATCCGGCCTGCCAAGTCCCGGTGGCTTATGTGCTGTTGGGGGTTGTAATCTGGATTATATGGAGAAACTGGGACAAGCATCCCTTTGCGCCCCGACGCCTGTGTACCTATGTGTTGGTCGCCCTTCCGTTTGCGGGGCTACTGGTGCGCTTCTGGCTGATGTCTGGACCGGCAATTCAAACTATGCTGGATACGGTTTATCCAGGAGCAACAAGAGCGTGGATTTCTCTCCCCGCAGAGTATCCGCTCTACCAGCTGATCAACCCATTTACTGCTTTTATTCGGCATCCGGACTTTTCCAACTCGTGTGAAATCAGTCAATTCTATTCATTTGGCATTGTTACGGTCCCTCTGATTATCTGGCTGATCGTACGCCGTCAGAAAAAAGTGCTCTTGCCGGCCCTATTGTGTGGCATATCAACCTTGTTGGCACTGATAGCTTGGCTCCCAGAAATGCCGATCATCAATCAAATCACACTGCTGTCCATGAGTTATCCCAGCCGGATGATGATTGCGTGTGGGATCGGCTATACACTTACTCTGATATCACTGGTCCCCATGCTGGAAGAGGAGATACAGGGGATTTGTACACGAAAGGCGTTGGTAATCTGTGGCGCGCTGTGGCTCTTCCTATTATCTGTAGGGTCCAACTGTGAGAACGTATTTAGCTATTTTTGTGCGGTTCGGTTTGGCACCGTATTTTTTGTCTGTATTGTAACGCTCCTTTGCTATATGGCATATCTGCTTTTGCGAGGGGGGAGACGCTCCTGCACTTACTTTATGTCCCTGCTCGTTGCACTGAATGTCTTTTCTACAGTTTGGATCGATCCGATTACCTGCGGTACGGACTCTATGTTTGAAAAGACAACCATGCAGGCCATTCGGCAGCTCAATGCAGAGGATCCCGGCGGTGGATGGTCAGTGGAAGTCCGACGATTTCGAATCTGGTAAGCGCACAGGGCGTAGCTCGTGTCAGCGGAACCTACTATTATCCGGATTGGACCATGATGGAGACAATTGATCCGAATCATGAATACGAGCACTACTGGAATCAGTATGCCCATATTGATATGCGCTTGACAGTTGGAGAAAATCGAGTCGAAATATACGATTATGAAAAGAGTGAAAAGGTCGATGGTACAAACAGAATAATTTATATTAACTTGGAGACGGCAAATAAGCTTGGAATAAAATATATTTTCACATCTGTTGGAGTACCGGAGGAGTTAGTAAGCACTGGGGCCATTGAGTTGGTCTATGAAGATTCAATTGACCCATGGCAAATTTATGCCATCGTGGGATAGGAATAAAAAATTAGGTACCAGAGATGGTACAATAGATGATAAGCTTGAGGTCATATGAAAGTTTTAGTAATCGTTCCCGCCTACAATGAGGAGCAAAATATTCTGAAAACCATAAGAGATATTCAGAAGAGCGGGCCGGAGAGCATCCAGTATCTGGTGATCAATGACTGCTCTACCGACAAGACAAAGAGCGTGCTCAGAAAAGCAGAAGCCAACTATCTGGACCTCCCCATCAATCTCGGGATCGGTGGTGGTGTGCAGACGGGCTACCGCTATGCGTTGGAGTATGGCTATGATATTGCCATCCAATTTGATGGTGACGGCCAGCACGATGCGCAGTATTTGCAGGATCTAATTGCACCGATTGAGCGCGGGGAAGCCGATGTGGTCATTGGCTCGCGTTTCCTTGAAAAGGAGGGATTTCAGTCAACCGGCCTGCGCCGGCTGGGGATTAATTTTCTCAGTGGACTGATTCATCTTCTCTGTGGTGTAAAGGTTCGGGATGTGACCAGTGGTATGCGGGCGGTAAACCGGAGCATGATTGAGCGATTTGCTGCCGATTATGCACAAGACTATCCCGAACCAGAGGCAATTTTAGCGGCGGGACTTGCTGGGGCGAAAATTGTGGAAGTGCCTGTCCAAATGCGGGAGCGTCAGGGGGGAGTCAGTTCGATTAACCCGGTTCGTTCGGTGTATTATATGATCAAGGTCTCCCTGGCTTTGATCTTGTTCCGTCTTATGTACGGAAGGGAGGCAAAAAATGATCAGTAGGACACTTCAAATTGTGATGCTTTTCGCAGTGGCGGTTGTTGCTCCTGCTGCTGAAAAAGAGAAGTTTACATTTAAAATATACGCTCCTCTGGATATTTTCTGGCATTTTGATGCTGGTGTTGGCTGTATTTCCGCATCTTTTGGATTGGTTTGCTGCATTGATCGGCATTTATGAGCCGACAAATGCACTGTTCTCGTTGATTTTCTTCTGTGTAATTATGATCTTGATGTCACTCACTGCGATTGTCTCTAAGCTGAATGAGAAAAATAAGCAGTTGGCGCAAGTTGTGGCATTGTTGGAACAACGGGTGCGGGACTTAGAAAAGGAGAAATAACCATCATGAAGATGACACTTTTGTGTTTGCTAAACACCGCTTTGATGGCCACAGGACAGATGCTGTTTAAGTATGGTTCCAGTGGGAAATCGATTACTGGGATTGTGGACATTATTCGGCTGTTCTTTTCTCCGGTGGTATTTTGTGCGCTGTGCTTGTATGCAGCTACAACTGGGCTTTGGCTCTATATTTTAAGCAAGGTGCCAATCAGTTTTGCCTATCCGATCCAGGCGCTGGCATTCCCGCTGGTATTACTTGCGTCCATGCTTGTATTCAAAGAGAGTATATCAATTACCCGGTGGGTTGGAGTATTGGTGATTGTCTGCGGTGTGATGATTGCTACGCATGGATGAATTATGGATTGAGGGAAGAAAGTATGTGGAAGCATAAAGCATTTTCGACAGATGATTTTCCGGCGATATTATCCATGGCACAGGAGCAGTATGGACTAGACAATGACATTGCCAATGAGGATTTCTTGCGATATCAGTATTTTAAAAACCCGGCGGGTGATGCCCTGATCGATTTGGCGGTGGATGCGCAGGATGGTGCGCTGGCGGGACAGTATGTGGTCTGGCCCATGCGCTTTTTGATCCATGGGCAACTGCGGCAAAGTTCCAACTCACTCAATACTCTCACCGGAAAGAAGTATCGGGGACAAGGTATTTTTACTGGCCTTGCGGAAGAAACGTACCGTAGAGAAGAGGAACTTGGGCATGCTTTTTGCTATGGGATGCCAAATCCGAATTCCTATCCCGGCTTTATCAAGAAACTGAATTTTAAAGAACTCGGTCAAATCCCCCTCCTGCTGCGTCCATTGCGCCCATCCCAGATGGTGGAAGAGTTTTTGCACAGTAAAGTTCTCTCCGTTTTTGGAAAGCCTACCGATCCTTTTTTCCGAATCAAAGAAAGCGTGAAAGAGGGAGCACTTGAAATTTTACCGGTTACGAAAGAGCGGCTGGAATTGGTAGATGAATTCTGGAATGCGGTGAAGGGGAAATACCCGGTAATGAACATCCGGGACGGCGCATTTGTCCGGTTCCGCTATCTGGATATGCCCCGTAGGACCTATTTCCCCTATCTGGCCGTGGAGCATGGCCGGCCTGTCTGCTTTGCGGTGGGACGGATCATGGAGGTAGCCGGGATGCAGTGTGCCATGTTGGCGGATTTCCTGTTTGCCGATGGCTATGCGGAAGCTGCCGAGCGGCTTTTGCGGAAGCTTCTGCATGAGATGCAAAACCAAGGGGCAAGTCTGGCTGGCTGTCTGATGTTTGGACATACCCAGGAATCTGCGGTTTTGAAAAAGCTCGGCTTTTTCCGTTGTCCGAAGAGATTTGAACCGCAGCCATTTCCGCTGATTTTGCGGTTGTTTGATCAGTCGCTGGAAGAAAAAGGCGTCTGCGATGTGAAGAATTGGTTCTTTACGATGGGCGACTATGATGTAATATAAGAGATGCGTATGAAAAATATTTTTACAATTGACACTGAGGACTGGTTCCACGCAAATTATGAAGATGGTCTTTTCCAAAATGATGCGGCAGTGAAGTCTACAGTGGAAGAGAACACAGAAGTATATTTGGAGGCGCTGGAACGGAACAATGCCACAGCAACGTTTTTTGTCCTCGGATTTGTGGCAGAACAGCACCCGAATTTGGTAAGGAAGATTGCACAGGCCGGACATGAGGTCGCAAGTCATGGATATGGGCATCAGTTGGTCTATAAGCAGTCACCCGAGGCCTTTCGGGAAGATATCCAGCGGAGCAAAAAACTCTTGGAGGATATTACTGGGAAAGCGGTGTTAGGGTACCGGGCACCATCTTGGTCCATTACGGAGGAGTCTCTTTGGGCCCTTGCAATCTTGCAAGAGGAGGGGTTTGTGTATGACAGTAGCATTTTCCCCTTCAAAAATTTTCTGTATGGAATCAGCGGTGCACCTAGATTTCCGTTTCCGGCCGTTCAGTATCATCCGGAGGCAACAAACTTGCTGGAGATTCCGCCTTCTACGGTACGGGTGCCCGGGATGAATATCCCGTTTTCGGGGGGATTCTATTTTCGGGCACTGCCCTATCCGTTTATTCATATGTTTGCAAAGCAAGTCAACCGTGAGGGGCATCCGGTGGTATTTTATTTGCATCCGCGGGAAATTGATCCTCAGCAGCCCAGACTCAAACTCAGCAAACGGGATGCGCTGATCCATTATTATGGTATTGGAGCATGCCGCCGGAAGATGGAACATATGCTGCGAGATTTTGATTGTCAGTCTATGGCTGAATATGTGAATCAAAAAAGATAACGGCGATAAAAGAAGGGGAATTGTATGTATCAGAATCCAGATTTGTTTGATCTTTCCCACACACTGGCTGGAGCATTGTTTGAAGCCACAGAGTATCCATGGCAGGTGCTTCCGCAGATCGGCGATTTCTTGAAAAAACTGGGGCCACAGCTGCCCACGGAAGTATTTGACCATCCAGATGAATTTGTCTGGATTGCAAAATCCGCACGTGTTGCACCCACAGCCAGTATCACAGGGCCCTGTATTATTTGTGAGGATGCAGAGATACGGCATTGTGCATTTATTCGAGGAAACGCACTAGTAGGAGCGAACTGCGTCGTAGGGAACTCTGTGGAACTGAAAAATGTCATTCTGTTTGATAACGTACAAGTCCCGCACTACAATTACGTAGGAGATTCCATATTGGGATACCGAGCGCATATGGGGGCCGGCTCTATTACCTCCAATGTCAAGAGTGACAAGACACTGGTGGTTGTAAAAGATGGCCATACAGAGATTCCTACCGGCCTGAAAAAGTTTGGTGCCATGCTGGGGGACTTTGTGGAGGTTGGATGCAACAGCGTATTGAATCCGGGAACAGTGATTGGTCGCGGAACGAGTGTCTATCCCTTGTCGTCTGTCCGGGGAGTGATTCCCGCAGAGAGTATTTTTAAAAGCGCAAACAATATAGTGAAACGAGAAAAAAACTAAACCAGACAAGGCGGAAAGACCTATATGATCACCTGGCTTACATCCACGACATTCGGTAGACTGATTGCCACATTTTTGATTTCCATGGTGCCTATTGTTGAGCTGCGGGGTGGTCTGCCCTATGGCTGGACTATCCCGTGGCCCTGGCAGCGGTGGTGTTGGACATGCGGTTAAAGGCCATTCCCGCTATTTTCCTGGGTGTCTGTATTGCAGCATCTATCATGACGATGGTAACATTCGGACTCATTCATATTTTGTGAGGAGCTTGCAGATCGTTTGCTGGTGATCATTGCACTGAAAAAGTGGAAGTGAATGTCTTAGTATTTTAAGAGTGGGAGCACAGAGAAAAGGGAACCGCTGCAGAATGAAAACTTCTGCAGCGGTTCCCTTTATACTTTATAAAATATGAGAGGAGCCGTACACTACGTGATTCTCCCATTAGATCCTCCAAACCACCTCCGCCCGCTCGCCGTCTAGTTTGATCTCCCGGATAAACTGGGCGGCGACGATCTTTTTCTGCTCAAAGCTCAGGGGGGCAAATTGAAGGCGTTTCCACTTCGGTACCTGCTTTTTGGTATGTATTTGGGCTTGCTTTGCCAGAATCTCCTGCCGCTGGGCCTCCAGCTTCTGAATGGTCCGGTTGATGTAGGCCATGGTCAGGGCAGAGCCCTCGGCCAGAGCGGACATGAGATGGTCGATCTTCTGGTCGATCTCCGCCAGAAGCCGGGCACTTTCCGCATCTTCTCCCTGGGGTTCCTCCATATCGGGACACTCCAGCAGCAGCTGTTCCAGTTCGGCGGCTACCGACGCCTCCAGTGCCCGCAGGTCCACCCGGATGGAATGGTCACATAGCCCCAGGTTAGAACGCCCGCTGCACAGCAGATAGAACTTGCTGCCATCCCGGTTTACCTTGACACTGTATCCACAGTGGGCGCATTTCAGAAGCCCGGAGAGCCAGGTGTGCTTTCCACGGCCGGAGCCGCCCAGTTGGCGGTTTGCCTCCAGCTTATACTGGCACTGGAGCCACAGGGTGGAGGGAATGATCCCGTGGTGGAGGGCCAGCGAAAAATGCTGGTCCCGGAGGTCCTGATACTTTCCGGCGCTCCGGTCCCGCTTTCCGATGATCATTCCCCCGTGGAGGCCATTAAACTCGTCCAGCGGATTGGAGCAGCGGAGCCCCTTCCCTTGATAGAAGAGGTAGACATCCTCGTCTGCCATGACGTATACCGGGCTATGCAGGATGCGGGAGAGGGTCACATTGTCCCAGGCGGGGCGTTTTGGGCCGGGGATCTCATCCCCATTCAGAGCGCGGGCCACACTGCCCAGGGTAGCCTCCGGCTGGGCATAGGCGGAAAAGATCCGCTGCACCACGGCCGCGTGCTCGTTGGGACAGAGAGCGGGGACCTGCCGCCCATCCGCGGCGGGAAGTTTCTGGATGGAGAACCCATAGGGGGCCGGCCCCCCGGGCCAGGAGCCCAGCTTGGCCCGCTGGAAGTAGTTGTCCCGTACCCGTTCGGCGGTGGTCTCCCGCTCCAGCTGCGCAAAGACCATGATGATGTTCAGCATGGCCCGGCCCATGGGCGTGGAGGTATCAAAGGTCTCATTGATGGATATGAACTCGACTTTGTGTCGCTTCAGGATCTCCCACAGCCGACCAAAGTCGGCAATGGACCGGGAGAAGCGGTCCAGACGGTAGACCACGATCTTCCGGATGAGCCCCTGTTCCACATCGGCCATGAGCCGCTGAAAGGCGGGGCGGTCGGTGTTTTTACCGGAATACCCCTTGTCCTCGTAGACCTGATATTCCGGAGATACTTCCCGGCGGCACAGATCGATCTGTCCCTGGATGGAGAGGCTGTCCGCCTTGTCCACGGACTGCCGGGCATAGATCGCATCCAAGGCGGACACCTCCTGTCCTCACTCACATATTTTTTAGGATGCTATCTTCCGCGGACCTCGGTGGAGCAGGGAAGAATACGGTGCTGTTCCCGAAGTTCTGTGATACAGCGCTGGTATAGCGTTTCCAAAAGGGCATTGCGGGCCTTATCGTTGGCCTGTATGGGATGCTGATGTATGATTTCCAATGGGAGACCCTCCTTTCGGACAAACTGGCCGGTCGGACAGATTACCCTATGCAAGTGGAAGCGGCTCTATGCGACCAGCAGGACAGGCTGTGTTTTCATGACAGGAAACAAGACAAGGCCCCGGAGAATCCTCCGGGGCCTTGTCCTTTGTGGGGGAGAGAGATGTCCTTGACATAGATCAAAAAATAGTTATAATAGAATTAGAATAATTCTAAAAAAGAGTTGTGGTGAAATGACAAAGTACGAGGCAAAGATTCTGGAGTTGGTAACGGCATCCCGAAGCCATATGACGGCCGAGCAGGTCTTTGACGAATTGCGGAAAACCTACCCGACTGTCGTCCTGGCGACCGTCTATAATAACCTCAACCGGCTGTGGAGTGCGGGAGCGATCCGCAAAATATCGGTAGAGGGAATGGCGGATCGTTATGATCGGATCGAGCGGCATGATCATTTGGTGTGCAAGCGATGCGGACGCCTGTCGGATGTGGATCTGGGGGACCTGACGGCGCAGCTGGAACAGGCGGCCGGTCGTTCGATCCTGTCCTATGATCTGAAGCTGATATACCTATGTGAGGAATGCAGAAACGAAGCCCAAGAGAAAGGAACGTGAGGAAACTGAAGCATTTGCCCCTGTCTGTCCGTGTCCCGATTGAGGAGGACAACCCCAGCATCGTGCGCTGGGAAGAGAAGTGTATCCGCTGTGGTATGTGTAAGGAGGCCTGCACCGAACGAATGGGCGTGCACGGCACCTATACCCTGGAGCAAACCGGAGGAAAGGCGATCTGTATTTACTGCGGCCAGTGTGCCAATGTCTGCCCGGTGGACAGCATCACCGAGCGGGACGAGTGTCCCCAGGTGCGGCAGGCCATCGCAGACCCCGACCGGGTGGTGGTGGTCAGCACCTCTCCCTCCGTGCGGGCGAGTCTGGGCGAGGCCTTCGGGATGGAACCGGGCGCCTTTGTGGAGGGAAAGATGGTGGCCCTCCTCCGGGCACTGGGCGCGGACTATGTGCTGGATACCAACTTTGCAGCCGATCTCACCATTGTGGAGGAGGCCAGTGAGCTTATCCGCCGCATAACGGAGAAGGACCGGCCGCTGCCCCAGTTCACCAGCTGCTGCCCGGGCTGGGTCCATTTTGCGGAGATCTATGCCCCGGAGCTGCTGCCCCACCTCTCCACCGCCAAGAGCCCGATCGGGATGCAGGGGCCCACGGTCAAGACCTATTTTGCGCAGAAAATGGGGCTGGACCCCCGTAAAATCGTCCATGTGGCCCTGACTCCGTGTACCGCCAAAAAATTTGAGATCCGGCGGGAGGAGATGCATGCCGCCGCCGACTACCACGGTGTAGAGGGGATGCGGGATACCGACCAGGTGATCACCACCCGGGAGCTGGCCCGGTGGGCCAAGGAAGCGGGGGTGGACTGGAATACCCTGGAGGACTCGGCCTATGATTCCCTGATGGGCACGGCCTCGGGAGCCGGAGTTATCTTCGGCAATACCGGCGGTGTGATGGAGGCTGCACTGCGTACTGCCTATGCATACCTTACCGGACAGGAGGCTCCGGCCGCCCTGCTGGAGCTGGAGAGCGTGAGAGGCTATGAAGGGGTGCGGGAGGCCCAGGTGGAGATCGGAGACCAGACACTGCAGGTGGCAGTGGTCTTTGGCACCGCCAATGCCAGAACATTTTTGAAGCACATTCAGGAGAGCGGGAAGGAGTACCACTTCGTAGAGGTGATGGCCTGTCCGGGCGGCTGCATCGGCGGCGGCGGACAGCCAAAGGATTTACTGCGCGACGGGGATGAGACCCGCAAGAGCCGGATTGCCGCCCTCTACCGGCGGGACAGCTCCATGGCGCTGCGCAGCAGCCATGAGAACCCGGAGATTCAGGCGGTCTACGAGGCCTTTTATGGCAAGCCTCTGAGCGAGATGGCCGAGAAGATGCTCCACACCACCTATCAGGACCAAAGCGGACTTATCCAGACGGATCGTCCCAATCAGAAAGGAGAAGAAAAGACCATGAAGAAGTGGAAATGCAAAGTGTGCGGATATATTCACGAGGGCGACAGCGCCCCGGAGTTCTGCCCCATCTGCAAGCAGCCCGCCTCTGCCTTTGAACTGATGGAGGCGGCCCCTGTCAAGAGCGCAGGCAAGTACGCCGGGACCCAGACCGAAAAGAACCTGGAGGCCGCCTTCGCCGGAGAGTCCCAGGCCCGGAATAAATACACCTATTTTGCCTCGGTAGCCCAGCGGGAGGGCTATGAGCAGATTGCGGAGCTGTTCCTCAAGACCGCCGAAAATGAGAAGGCCCATGCCAAGCTGTGGTTTGAGGAGCTTCACGGCCTGGGGGATACTGCCGAGAATCTGCGCCATGCCGCCGAGGGCGAAAACTACGAGTGGACCGACATGTATGACGGCTTTGCCAAGACCGCTGAGGAGGAGGGCTTCCCGGAGCTGGCCGCCAAGTTCCGCCTGGTGGCCGCCATTGAGAAGCGCCACGAGGAGCGCTACCGTGCGCTGCTGCACAATGTAGAGACCGCACAGGTCTTCGAGAAGAGCGAAGTCAAGGTGTGGGAGTGCCGCAACTGCGGCCACATTGTGGTGGGCACGGCCGCGCCGGAGGTGTGCCCCACCTGCCAGTACGGAAAGAGCTTCTTCGAGATCCACGAGGATAACTATTGATCGTCCCGGAAGCGCGGCTTGGATCTCCATATCGGGGAAAGCTATCGTGAGGCAGAAGACCACGCGGCTCCGTTTACCTGAGTGAAACATACCCAATATCAGGAGTTTTTATGAATCTCATCTTAAGCGACCGACCTCTGGACCTGCCGGGACTTTTCGTGCCGGATCTGGAGTATATCGACCTGTCCAGTCTGAACATCAAGCACTGCATCGGCTGTTTTGGCTGCTGGACCAAAACACCGGGCCGCTGTGTCATCCGGGATGACGCCGTGAAGGTCTATCCGGCCATCGCCGCCAGCACCCGGCTTCTGTATGTGAGCCGGGTGCGGTACGGCGGCTATGATACCACGATGAAGACCATGCTGGAGCGCTCCATCCCGGTGCAGCAGGCCTTTCTCCGCCTGCACCATGGGGAGACACACCATGTGCAGCGCGCCGTGGCGACAAAGGATGCTGTTATCCTGGGCTACGATGTGCCGGAGGATGCGTGGTATGCCAGGGCAGTCAACACACTGGCATCCATGGGAGTGGTTGCAGGGGTAGGCGGTGAGAAATTCTGGCCGGAAGCACCGATTACCCGTGCAGAATTTGTCGCAATGGCCGGGCGGTTTGCACATCCTGTGGAAGCGGGAGGCATGACCTTTGCGGATGTCCAGGAGGATGACTGGTTTTATGAGGAGGTTCAGAGCGCTATTTGGTACGGCTGGATTTCCGGGTATCCGGACGGCACCTTTGGACCGGAACAGCCCATGACCCGCGCCCAGGCAGCCGCCATCCTGAACCGGATGTTGGGACGCAGCGCAGATCGGGCCTTCCTTGCCGAAGACCATGGGCTGCGGGAATTCCGGGATGTTTCAAAGTCCCACGGGGCCTATTTTGACATCTGTGAAGCGGCCAACGGACACGGGTATGAGAAAAGAGATGGCCTTGAATTCTGGAATGCAATCCTTTCCTAGGATCGATCGTACCAAGCGGGCTGGAACATGAAAAATCCCCCTGCCGGAAATATTCCGGCAGGGGGATTGCTCTGTGTGGGGGATCAGAGATTAATAGTAGATATCCTCCAGGATCAGCATCCAGTAGTGGTCCAGACCCTCGCCGGCCATGGCAAAGTCGGCGGCCACGGGCATATGCTCCTTGGAGAAGTTGTCCAGGAACTCCTTGCTCAGGACGTCGTTGATGGTCAGGTCGTTGTCGTGCATATAGACGGCCAGCTCCACCTGGAACTGGGGCACGTAGACGGAGGAGGGCATGGCCCAGCCGGACAGCTTACCGGTCATACCGGCCTCGGCGGCCTTCTCGGTGATCATGCTGTTGATCTTGTCATAGTCGCCCAGATCATCCTCGGTGATCTCCAGGTTGAGAACGGTGGGGTAGGCCTGGGTGGGGGTGGGGCAGCACTGCTCGGCCACGATGAAGCCCTGCTTGAAGGCCTCGTCCAGGATCACGTCGTACATGGGGCAGTTGGTGCCGAAGATGTTGGTGTTGGGACCGTACTTCTCGATCTGGCGGGGCAGGTCCTCCCGGAGGAACTGGAGCATGGCGGCCTTGCCGTTGCCGGTCTGAGGATCGGGGGTCATGATCTCCACAAACTCCATGCCCAGCTCCTCACAGGTGGCCTTCATCATGTCCCGTCTCTGGACCTTGGACTCAGAGGCCATGTGGGTGGGGAAGGAGTAGTGGATGAAGGTCCGGGCGCCCATCTCATAGGCCTTGGTGGGGATGGTCACGCCGCGGCGGACCCAGTCGGTGTTGATGGCCAGATCCACATAGTCGTTGAGAAGCTGGGGATCGTCGTTGCTGGTGACGATGGTGGTGATGTCGGGGCGCTTCTCCTTGATGGTCTGGAAGGCGGGGACAATGCCCTCCATGCCGTTGTTGAAGAGGATGTACTTCATCTCGGGGTCATCGGCCAGGCTGGTGACCACGGAGATGCAGCCCTCCACGTTGGTGGCAAAGTCCTCGGGCAGGGTCTTGTGCACCACGATGTCGGGGTACTTCTCCACCATCTCCTGGGCGCCGCGGAACTCGTCCTCAGAGACGGTCAGGGTGGGGGTCACGATGCCGATCTTGTAGGAGTCCTCAGCGGCGGCACTGGCGGAAGGATTGGCAGCCGGGGTGCCCTGGGGATTGCTCCCGGTGGTGCTGCATCCGGCGGCCATGGATACGACCATCAGCACGGACAGCAGCAGGGAAACGAGTTTCTTCATGGTGTGTATTCCTCCTGATTCTATTTTTTAAAGCCTACGCTTTAAAATTCTGAAGTTTCAGATCCTTTTCCTTCTTGAGATTCATGATAATGGCGATCACGATCACGCCGTAGGCCAGGAAAGACCGGAAGTATTCGCCTACGGAGGGGTTGTTGAAGAGATTCTGGCCCGCCATGGGGGAGGTGATGAAGAGGGTGTGGAAGAGCACCACGCCCAGGAAGCAGTTGCGCAGTTTGGCCTCCCGGATGGTGGCGCCGCCCACTAAAATGGCCGCGGCCGCATAGGTCTCGATCCCCAGATGTCCGGTGTAGACCAGAGCGGTGCCAAAGTCGCCCACAGTGATGATCTGGCTCATGGCAGCAAAGATCGTGGAGATTACGATGCAGATGGTGCGGATGCGGTTGCTGTTGATGCCCAGCAGATTGGCATTGTGCAGATCGCTGCCCACCGCCTTGGCCAGGACCCCCAGCTTGGACTTTTGCAGATAGATCAGGATCAGGGTAAAGGTGCCGATGATGAGAAGCGGCAGCAGGGAGTAGACCTTTCCGTCCAGTGTAAAGGGCAGGACGCTGGTGAACACCTGCTTGAGGGGGGCCACATCCAGCATGTTGCGTACGCCCACGCCGGTATCCAGCAGGATCGCCTCATTGGCGGGGTGGAAAATAGTTCCGTAGCCCACCATAAAGACAAACTGGTAGAGGACGGAGCTGAGCTGTCCGATCATGATGGAGACGATCATCTCGGTCCCCCGGGCCCGGTTGAGCAGCATGGCCACCAGGGTGCCGAAGAGCACCGACAGCGCAATGCTGACTCCCACCACAAAGAGCAGGATGGGGAGGCCGGAGAGATTCAGGTCCATAGCCAGGACGATGGCGGTCTGGGCACAGATGGCCCCCACCACAATGGCGAAGTTGATGCCCATGCCGCAGGTCACCGGCAGGATCAGGGCCAGGACAAAGAGAGTGTTGCGGATGAAGCGGGTATAGACCTCCGAGGAGAGATAGGAAAGGCTCACCCCGGCGTAGTGAAAGGACAGCAGGCAGAGCAGGAATACGGCAATGGGGACCAGGTTATTTTTTAAGAACTTCATTTCCCGCATCCTTTCTCTGGAAGATAAACGCATAAAGAATAATGCCGCTGGTGACGATGGTGCGGAGGATCTCGGCCATTTCCGGCAGCAGAAGGGCGTTGGCCACGGGAATGGACAGGAGATAGGTGGTCTGATACAGGAAGGTCCCGATCAGCGCGTTGGCCACCGTGGCCTTTTTCTGGCTGGCGCCGCCGATGACAATGGCGGAAATGGCGGGGAAGCTCATCATAAAGGGCCCGTCGTAGAGGTGCAGGAAGCCGTAGCTCTGGGAGTAGACCACCACGCCCACGGCGGCCAGGAGCATGGAGAGGATGATGCCGATGGTCCGGTACCGGTCCACCCGCAGACCGGCAAGGCTGGAAAAGCGCTCATTTTCCGCGATGGCGGAGAAGATGATGCCGGTGCGGGTCTTGGAGAAGAGCCAGAGCAGGGCCGCGATGACAAAGAAAAAGAGGAGCAGGCCCACCGGAATGACGATCTCCCCCACCTTGATCTGCCACAGCCGGTCCAGAATGCCGCCGAAGTAGATGTCCAGGTTGACCCGGGGGCGCAGGCCCTGTCCGCCGATGGGATAGAGCATCTGGCGGTTGGTCACAGGGACGAAGGTATAGAAGATGTTCATGATGGGGATGAAGGAGTACCCGGCAAAGGTGCCTACGATCTCCTCGTTCAGCTTGAGGCGGTTCAGGATCTTGCTGTATCCAAAGCCGAAGAGAACGGCGATGGCAGCCCCCACCAGAAGGGATACAAAGAAGCCCAGCCAGCCGGTCATCTTGTAATTGAGGGCGAATACCATCCCCAGAAGACCGGCGGAGAGTCCGATGGACATACCGAAGTTTCGTCCGGCGCCCACGTTCATCATGGGGATCAGGGAGAGGACCAGAATGCCGTTCATGGCCCATTTGATGAGGGCGTCGTTGATAAGGCTGACAAAGCTGATGTCCACCAGCACGGCCAGGATCAGGAGCACCAGCATGTAGAGGGACATGATGAACCGCGGAGGATTGATGGCGTGAAGCTTCATGCGTTTCCCCTCCCGTACAGCGACAGCGTCAGTTCTTCCAGGTCCATCTCGCCCTCGAAGGTCTGAAATACCTGACCCTGATACATGACCACCACCCGGTCGCAGACCCGGACCAGCTCCTCCAGCTCGCCAGAGGTAATGACGACGGTGGTGTGTTCCCGCTCGTTCATCTTCAAGAGCCAGTCCAGAATCAGTTCTTTGGAATAGATGTCAATGCCGCGGGTGGGCTCGTTGACAAAGAGCAGCTCGGGCGCAAAGGTGAGGGCCCGGGCGATGCAGACCTTTTGCTGGTTGCCGCCGCTGAGCTCCCGGACCGGGGCGTCGGGCGAGCGGCAGACGATGTTGAGCTGCTCGATCATGGCCTGGGCGTGGGCCTGGATGGCCTTCCGGTCCAGCAGGGAGAGAGCGGGGCAAGCCTTCCAGCGCAGAAATTCCCGGTGCCGCAGCTCCGTGCCGAAGATCATGTTTTTCCAGACCGGGCTCTCCCGGAAGAGGCTGGTCTTTGCCCGGTCGTCCGAGAGGTAGTAGATCCCCCGGGCGGTCAGGGTGCTGTTATCCCCCAGGGAGAGCTTCTCCCCCTTGAAACGGGCCTGGAAGCTAGCCGGCTTGAGCCCGAAGAGGCCTTCTGCCAGCAGTTCCTGACCCTGACCGACCAGGCCGGTGATCCCCAGCACCTCCCCCTCCCGGATATCCAGCTCGGTGCCATTGATCTGGGAGAGCTGCATCAGGACGTCGCCTTTCTGCTTCTTTGCCGCGCGCTGGGTCTTGACGATTTTCCGCCCGACCATGTCGTCGGCAAAGGCTCCGATGGAAAAATCGGCCTTCTCATAGGTGGAGATCAGTGCGCCGTCCCTGAGCACGGAGACGGTATCGCAGACCTGCATGATCTCCTCCAGCCGGTGGGAGATGAAGATGACGGCGATGCCCCGGTCCGCAATCTCCCGGATACAGGAGAGAAGGGCCTTGGTTTCGGTGATGTTGAGAGAGCTGGTGGGCTCGTCCAGGATCAGCAGACGGATGTTCTGCTGGTCCAGCTCCCGGGCAAGCTCCACAAACTGCTTCTGGTTCAGGGAGAGGGCGTCGATCACCTGGCCCGGGTCCATATGGGCGCCGATGGCCTCCAGTGCGTGCTGGGCGTCGCGAACATTTTTGTTTGGGTCCAGCAGGGAGAGCTCGGGCAGGAGCGGGGTGGAAAACCGGGTTTTCTCCCGGTTGATCTTGATATTTTCCGTCACAGTCATGCCGGAGAACAGAGCCAGTTCCTGGTGTACCATGGCGATGCCGCAGGCCACGGACTGGCTGTGATTCTGGATGGTGATGTCCCGGCCGTCCAGGAGGATCCGGCCGGTATAGCCCCCCGAGCGGGCGATGGTCTCGTTGCCGTTGAGGATGTTCATGAGGGTGCTCTTTCCCGAGCCGTTGGCGCCGATGAGACCGTGGACCTTTCCGGGGAGAATGGTCAGGTTAATGTCGTTGAGTACGGTGTGTCCGTCAAATGCCTTTGACAGATGTTTGAGTTCCAGCATAATGCCCTCCGCAGATGGGTTCAGCAGAATGGTGCTTCTAAGTAGACATAAAAAAACAGTTCCCCAAACGCGATGGGATGTGGAAGCATGCACCGTGCTTGGAAAACTGACTGTGTGGTTTCATTGGGAAAAAGGCCAATGCCTATGGTAGGATACTGGAAGGGGGGGCGTTTGTCAAGGTTTATCTTTAGATGTAATAATGGCACGAAATATATAGGGTTTCTCTATGCGGCTGGAGCGGGAAACACACAGTCCGGCATGGGGATGCAATGACCCGTGGCAAAAAGGAAGGGAGCCGCTGCAACATTTTATGTTGCGGCGGCTCCCTTAAAAGTGCCAGAAAAAACGTTATGTTACTCCGCAGTAGCAGGACCAAATCGCTCAGTTACCATTCCTTCCGAAGCGTTTGGCAATGCACTGCACGGAGGTTCAATTCGCCTCATAGAGCTCGATGATCGCGCCGTCCTTCCACACGAAGGCCAGACGGTCCTTCTCCCCGGCGGGCATGGGGCCGCAGATAACGCGGTCGGCGTCGGCGATGTACTTCTCCAGATTGTCCACCTTATAGGCCACATGGGGGTTGCGGTGGATATCCTCGGGGAAGGGGGTGCCCTCCTCAAACTTCAGATATTCGATCTTGTAGTCATAGTCATCCACGCAGCTTACCCAGAATTTGGCCTCTGCATTGTAGGTCATGTTGGGCTTGCGGTTGGTGACGGGGATACCAATATGCATATACTCAGCGGACATAATGATGCCTCCTATACGATTTGAAATCAAATTTCCCCGTTTTTCACGGCCTCATAGACCTGGAAGGCCTCCTTGGGGGTGCTGCCCTGGTGGACCACCGCGCCGATGGCCTGGGCCATACCGGCGGGACAGTCGGACTGGAAGATGTTCCGGCCCATATCCACGCCGTGGGCTCCTTCCTGGATGGCGCGGTAGGCCATCTCCAGAGCCTCCAGTTCGGGCAGCTTCTTGCCGCCGGCAATGACGATGGGCACCGGGCAGGCGGCGGCCACCCGCTCAAAGCCCTCACAGTAGTAGCTCTTGACGATATTGGCGCCGTTTTCTGCCAGTACCCGGGTGGCCAGCTGGAAGAACTTCTCGGTGCGTTCCATCTGCTTGCCCACGGCCACCACACCCAGGGTGGGGATGCCGTATTTGGTCCCGGCGTCGGCGGTACGGGCGAGGAGCTCCAGGGAGCGAGACTCGCCGGGGGCGCCCAGGAAGGTCTGCACGGCCATACAGTCGGCATTCATGCGGATGGCATTTTCGATGTCGCAGGCGATGCCGCCGCCGTTGGACATCTCATCAAAGAGGACGGTGGTATCATAGGTGACCCGCACGCACTTGGCTACCCGGGCGGCGGGGGAGATGCAGGAGCGGAGGACTCCCTTGGTGCCCATGAGTACGTCCACATAGGGGATGAGGGGCGGAATGACCAGGTCGATCCGTTCCAGACCGGCGGTGGGGCCCATGATATAGCCGTGGTCAAAGGCCAGCATGACGGTGTTGCCGGATTTCGGGTTGAAGAGCCGGGCCAGACGGTTCTGCATACCCCAGTCGCTGTGGGCCGCGCCCTTGACGAAGAAGCCATCCAGGGCCACGGGGGTGTCCAGGTGGTAGTCGTGGGCGGCCTTGTTTCCAATGTTATCTGCCATAACTTACTCCTTGCTGTATGCGGGGGTGTGACAGGGAGTGTTCCACAGACGGATGAACTCCTCGTCCCACTTGGCGATGTTCATCTGGAAGCCGCCGGCCTCCTGGACCGTGAGGATCTCGCCCACCATGCTGGCGACCACCTCTACGCCCTTGGCCTTCAGGAACTCCACCGTGTCCTTGAAGAGCACCAGCATCTCCATCATAGTGGTGGCGCCGCAGCCGTTGATCATCACAAAGGTCTTGTCGCCCGCCTTCAGATCCAGCTTCTTGCTCAGAGCCTCGGCCACTGTGGCCACCGTGTCCTTGGAGGACATCATGGGAACCCGGACGCCGCCGCCCTCGCCGTGCTGACCCGCGCCGATCTCCATCATGTCGGTCTCACCCAGGTCGCCGAAGGACATGCCGTTCTGGGGATGGGTGGCGTCGGTGGATTTGACTGTGATGGAGGCCATGTTGTCGGCGTAGCGCTGGGCGATCTCGGCCACCTCGTCCAGGCTCTTGCCCTCCCGGGCAGCGGCGGCTGCGATGTGGTAGAGGGCCACCGCACCGGCCAGGCCGCGCTTGTTGTCCTCGCCGTTGGGGTCGTACTGGACCTCTTCCCCGGTGACCACCTGGCGGAAGTTGAGGCCGGCCTTCTGGGCCAGCTTGATGGCCTGCTTGCCGGCCAGCTGGTCGCCCGCGTAGTTCAGTGTAAGGAGCAGTACACCGTGGCCCTTGTCGGCCAGCTTCATAGCGTCAAAGACCAGCTTGGCGTTGGGGGCGGCGAAGATGTCGCCCACGGCCTGCACGTCCAGCATGCCCTTACCCACAAAGCCGGCCTGGGCGGGCTCATGGCCCGAGCCGCCGTAGGTGACGATGGTCACGCGGTCGGCGTTTGCCAGGTCTTTGCTGATGACCAGATGGCCGTCCACGTCCAGAATATCGGGATAGGCCATGCCCAGTCCGATCAGTTCCTCGTCCGTGATGGTCTCAGGGGCATTGATAAACTTCTTCATTTTCATGTGACATTACCTCCCGGTTAAAATAGCAGATTGATTCAGCTCTGGGCCAGGCCCTGGAAAAAGAGGGCCATCGAGGTGGCGCCGGCGTCGGGGGTGCCGATGGTCTGCTCCCCGTAGCTCTTGGCCCGGCCGAATTTTGCGGTAAACTGTTTGGTGGCCTCGGCACCATCGTGGGCCGCCTGGGCCGCCAGGGTAAAGAGCTTGCTTTCGTCCTGTCCCGTGTAGGCGGCAATAGCCTGACTGGCCGGGATCAGGGCGTCCATCATAGTCTTATCGCCAACCTTGGCCCCGGAGATGTCGTCCAGAGCCTCAAATCCATGGGCAAACATGGCCTGGAGGCCGGGAATATCGATCTCGTCACCAGCGGGGGCGGCCTCCTGCATGCCGTCCAGCCAGGTGTTCCAGAGGGGGACTGCGCTGCCGCCGTTGAGGACCATGACCGCCATGGCGGCATCATCCAGCATGGACTGGATCCCGCCCTCGGATTCCTCTATGGCCTGTGCGATGGCGCCTGCAATTTTGTTCATGGTGAGACCGTGGTCCGCGTCGCCGAATTTGGAGTCGATTTCCGTCAAAATCTGCTCTGCTGCAGTGACACAGGCGCAGGCATGCTGAAACCGTGCGGCGAGTTCCGTCTTTTTCATGGTGCGATTCCTTCTTTCCGATCAGACAAAGATAGACCGTTCCGGTGTGTACAGATAGGAGAGCGACACATTGGGTGTTACTTATGTGCAATCATCTTATCTCTGTATGTAACAAAAGTCAATTAACGGTGTGCAGATTCTATATAAATTATAAAATATATCATTTTAAATTGTGCAATAAATAAAAAGAACTCTTTCCGACGGAAGAAATTCCGAAGGAAAGAGTTACATTTGAAAAGAAAATCAGTTCAATGCCTCGCGGACGAGATCGGCCCGGGCCACCAGGTGGGTCAGAAGCCCCGACTTCAGCGCGCCGCGCAGTGCCTTGGCGCTGGTATTGGCAGAGCAGACGCCCACGATGTTGGGACAGCGCTTGAGGGTATCCAGCGGGATCTGAATGGCAAAATCCTGCTCCGACTGGATGACCTTCCCGTCGGCATTAAAATAGTAGACCAGCAGCCGCCCGCAGGTGTGCTCCTCCTGGAGCAAGCTGCCGTAGCGGACCAGGGAGGCAAAGTCCGGGCTGGAGGGATAGTTTCCGATGTTCACCAGGGCAGTGTCCATCTTGTTCCACTGGAACTGGATCTGCCGATAGATCTCGGTGGAGCAGAGCAGATGCTTTTCCTCTAGGCTGTCCGGCAGGGCGGGGAGGTAGATAAAGTGGGGGGTGGCCCCCAGCTGCTGGGCGATGAGGCGGACATTCTCGTTGGACTGGTAATTGCGGGCGGGGATGCTGGCATTGCCAACCAGGGGGCAGATGTCGGTGACGGTACTGCCCAGCTGGGGATGTGCCTCCAGCCAGGTGACCAGCTGTCCGATCAGATGGCCCCAGCCGATCCCCAGATGCCGGGAGCGGAGCTGCCACAGAAGCTGTACCGCACCCTGGGAGAGCAGCTGGTTGGTGGCGTCGTCGTCCTTGCCGTCCTCCACCAGAACGCCGTCCCGGATGGAGGAGGACAGCCGCAGCTGTTCCAGCAGCGAGTTTGCGTCGGAGGCGGGGGGACAGACGATGATCTTGACCACGCCGAGGGCGCGGGCCTCGTGGAGCATCCGGCTGACCAGGGGGCGGGATACACCCAGTTCTGCGGCGATGTCGCTCTGCTTCCAGTCATCCAGATAGTAGCGCTGGGCGACATAGGCCAGTTTTTGCAATTTTTCCTGATTGCGGTCCATAAATACCCCCTGTGATGGAGCGTGTTACATTTGTAACTCTATCATAGTACAGAATACCTCTGAATGCAATGAGGACAGTGAGAAGAAATAGATTGACTTTTTTCGATTTGAAAGGTATACTGAGAATCAATTCGAATAGAATCGATTGGAAAGGAGGGATACCATGCGTGACCACGGGGCGGACGCAAAGGTATTCAAAGCCTTCTGCGATGTGAACCGCCTGCAAATTTTGGAGCTGCTCCGCAGTGGGGAAAAATGCTCCTGCGTCCTGCTGGAAGACCTGAACATCAGCCAGTCCACGCTGTCCTATCACATGAAGATCCTGTGTGATTCGGGCATCGTGGTGGGCCGTGTGGAGGGCAAGTGGACCCACTACGGAATCAGTGAAGCGGGCAGCCGGTATGCAAAAGAGCTGCTGCAATGCCTCACGGAAGTAAATACTAGTGCAGAAACGAACTGCACCTGCCAAGGATAAGAGCCATCCCATACGCGATGGCTTTTCTTTGGGACGTAAAATCGAAAATTTTAGAACTGTTTTCCGAGGAGAGGAGACAAAGAAATGGAAGTACTTCGCACGGCCTGGCTGTTTTTCCAGGACCAGATCCTAGGCATGCAATGGCTCAAAGCGCTGGTAGGCCACGGGCTTACTGCCGCCGGGCTTTCCACCGATTCCATGTTGGGGGGCGCCCTGCAATTTTTTATCTACGACACCATTAAGATTTTTGTGCTGCTCTCGGTGCTGATTTTTGGGATCTCCTATATCCAGAGCTATTTTCCCCCGGAGCGTACCAAGCGCATCCTGGGACGATTCCACGGGATCGGCGCCAATTCGGTGGCGGCCCTGCTGGGGACTGTGACTCCCTTCTGCTCCTGTTCGTCCATCCCCATTTTTATGGGATTTACCAGCGCGGGCCTTCCGGTGGGGGTGACCTTCTCCTTCCTGATCTCCTCCCCCATGGTGGACCTGGGGTCCCTGGTGCTGCTGATGAGCATCTTTGGGGCCAGAGTGGCTGTGGTTTATGTGCTCCTGGGACTGGTCATTGCCGTCATCGGCGGAACCGTGATCGAAAAGCTGAAGATGGACCGCTATGTGGAGGACTTCATCAAAAACGCCCCCCACATTGAGGTGGAGGGCCGAAAGCTTACCCGCCGCGACCGGGTGCTTTATGCGAAAGAGCAGCTTTTGGGCACGATTCGGAAGGTGGCCCCCTATATTCTGATCGGAGTGGGGATCGGCGCACTGATCCACAATGTGGTGCCCCAGGCGTGGGTGGAGCGGGTCCTGGGCGGGGACAATCCCTTTGCCGTGATTCTGGCCACCCTGGTGGGCGTCCCCATGTATGCCGACATCTTCGGCACCATCCCTGTGGCAGAGAGTCTGCTCTTTAAGGGCGCTGGGCTGGGGACCATCCTCTCCTTTATGATGGCGGTCACCACCCTGAGCCTGCCCTCCATGATCATGCTGAAAAAGGCGGTCAAACCCAGACTGCTGGGCACCTTTATTGCCATCTGTATCATTGGAATCGTGGTGGTAGGGTATTTCTTCAATGCGATCCAGTTCCTGTTGGTCTGATCCATTGCAAATCGTACACTGGTGTGGTTTAATAGGCACAGAAATCAGCCGGAAATACAGGAGGTTTGAGTTATGAGGTTGGAGGCAGATCTGGATCAGATCCGGGCGCGGGCGGAGGAGTACTACCGCAAGGGGGAATTCTACTGCTCCGAGGCGGTAGTAAAGACCGTGGTGGAGGAGCTGGGAATCGATGCGCCGGCGGAGGCGGTCAAAATGGCCTCCGGTTTTCCTGTGGGCATGGGCGGCATGGGGTGTACCTGCGGTGCGCTGACGGGCGGTATCCTGACCATCGGTCTGGTCTACGGCAGAACGGAGGGAAAGGACCCCAGTGTGGACCGGGCTATGGCTCTGAGCGCAAAGCTCTATCAGATCTTCTGCCAGCGGCACAAGGTCAGCTGCTGTAAAGTGCTGACCAAGGGGATGGAGAAGGGCTCCAAGGAGCACATGGAGCAGTGCATCGCCTTCACGGGCGAGATGGCCTATGAGACGGCGAAGATCATTCTGGAGGAAGAGCGGGGCGCGAAACAATGAGTGAAAGCTGGAATGCGGGAATGGAGTGCGGCGCGGAGCGCACCCGGCCCCAGATCGTATGCCAGGGCAAGCCCAAGGTGGCCTTTGTCTGCGTCCATAACTCCTGCCGCAGTCAGATGGCGGAGGCCCTGGGCAAGAAATTGGCCAGCGACGTGTTTGAGAGCTACTCCGCCGGTACCGAATTGAAGGACCATATCAATCCGGACGCAGTGCGGATGATGAAGGCCCTCCACGGCATCGATATGGAGGAGACGCAGTACAACAAGCTGATTTTTGACATCCCTCAGCCGGATGTGGTGATCTTCATGGGCTGCAATGTGAGCTGCCCCAATCTCCCCTTCCAGTACGCCGAGAACTGGGGACTGGATGACCCCACCGGCAAGGGGGACGAGGTTTTCGCAGAGACTATTGCCAAGATCGAGGCGCGTGTCCTGGCCCTGAAGGAGACGCTGCGGATGTGAGCAAAGGCTGCCGCCAAGGGGCGGCAGCCTTTTGCGGTCTGTGGAAGAAACTGCGGAATATCCTTAGGTTGGGGCAGATGATGGCTGCCATAGGAAAACCGGGTTGGAGAGGAGCATGGAATGAAAAAGGCAGTGGCGTTGCTTGGCGCCCAGAGGAGACAGAATACCTTCCGTCTGCTGGGGGAAATCGGGGAGATCTTAGCAAAGCACGGGATCGCTTTGGAGGTGATTGAGCTCTACCGGTATGACATTCAATTCTGCGCGGGCTGTGACCGCTGCATTCTGAATGGGGAATGCGTGTGGAAGGATGACGCGGAGGAGCTGATGGAACGCCTCGCGGAGGCAGATGGCGTGATCCTCGCCTCGCCGGTCTATCTCCAGCAGGTGTCGGGAAAATTGAAGACCTTTCTAGACCGGACCTGCCGGTGGTATCACCGCCCGGTCCTCACGGGCAAGCCAATGTTGGCGGTGGCCAGCACCAAGGGGTCGGGCCTGAAAAAGACCCTGTCCTATCTGGAGAGCATTGCGGTGCAGTGGGGAGCCATGCCGACGGGAAAGGTGGGGCGGACTATCTTCAATCAGGACCGGAAGATCTCCGAGCGGGAGGTGGAGCGATTCGTATGCCTGATGGAGCAGCCGGAGCGCTACTCCCCCTCGCTGGGCCAGATGATCGACTTTGAGGTGCAGAAATCCATGGCCCTCTTCCTGGGAAAGCTGGATCGGGCCTACTGGGAGGAGAAGGGATGGGTGGACCGGCCCTATTATTTCCCTTGCAGAATCTACCGTCCCTATGCTCTCATCAGCCGGGGGATCGGCGGACTGATCCGGTCCAAAATGAAGGGCGGAGGGAAAGAGGACCCTACGCATCCTTAAAAGAGTAGAAGAGTAAGGGGAGTATCAGAGCAGAAGCCAGCGTCCAAAGGACGCTGGCTTCCACTTCGATGGGAGAGAATGGAAGAGAGGGAATCAGGTTGGCGTGCGGGATGTCTGGGAGGCATAGAAGGCCGCCATTTCAGCCTCTTCCCGGCCCATGCCCTGGGCCTCATAGGCTGCAATGGCATGGAGCATGCGGTCATAATCCCGGGGGAGGATTTTCTTGAACCGGGGCAGGTACGCTTCAAACTCGGCCAGAATGGCTTTGGCTCTGGGGGAGCCGGTGGCCGCGGCGTGTGCCTGGATGAGAGCACGCAGCTCCGCGGCATCCTGTGGGTCGCTCACCGGGTCCATGGACACCAGTTCCTTGTTGATGCGCAGGTACAGATCCCGATGCTCATCCAGCACATAGGCGATGCCGCCGCTCATGCCGGCGGCAAAGTTTTTGCCGGTAGGACCCAGGATCACCACCCGGCCGCCGGTCATGTACTCGCAGCCGTGGTCTCCGGTCCCCTCGACCACAGCGGTTGCACCGGAGTTGCGCACGCAAAAGCGCTCCCCAGCCACACCGTTGAGGAAGGCGGTACCGCCGGTGGCGCCGTAGAGGGCCACATTGCCCACCAGAATATTTTCGGCCGGATCAAACCGACTGTCCCGGGGTGGGTAGACCACCAGCTTGCCGCCGGAGAGCCCCTTGCCCAGATAGTCGTTGGCGTCGCCTTCCAGCTCCAGGGTCAGGCCCCGGGGCAGAAACGCGCCGAAAGACTGGCCACCCCCGCCGGTACAGTGGATGCGGAAGGTGTCCTCAGGCAGATCGTTCCCGTGGAGACGGGTGATCTCCGAGCCCAGCTGAGTACCCACGGCCCGGTCGGTGGAGGAGACGGAGATAGAGAGTGTGCGGGGGTGTCCGGCGGCCAGATCTTTCCCCAGAGCGGGCTCCAGGACCTTCCGGTCCACGGTGTTCTCCAGGTGAAAGTCGTAGACATCGCTTGGCTGAAAGTGCTGCCCATCCTGCGCGGTGCAGGGGTTCTGGAGGAGGCGGGACAGGTCCACCGTGGCAGAGCGGGGATTGGCGGCAGGGGAGCGGACAGCCAGCAGGTCGGTGCGCCCCACCAGCTCCTCCACGGTGCGTACGCCCAGCTGCGCCATGTATTCCCGCAGCTCCTGGGCGATGAAGCGCATGAAATTTACCACATACTCCGCCTTGCCCCGGAAGCGTTTGCGCAGCTCCGGATTCTGGGTGGCCACGCCCACAGGGCAGGTGTCCAGGTTGCACACCCGCTTCATCACGCAGCCCAGAGCCACCAGCGGGGCGGTGGCAAAGCCGAAGGTCTCGGCGCCCAGCATACAGGCGATGGCCACGTCCCGGCCGGACATGAGCTTGCCGTCCACCTCCAGCATGACCCGGGTACGCAGATCGTTCTGGATGAGGGTCTGGTGGGCCTCGGCAAGGCCCAGCTCCCAGGGCAGACCGGCATTGTAGATGGAGGTGCGGGGCGCGGCTCCGGTTCCGCCGTCATAGCCGGAGATGAGGATGGCCTGGGCCCCTGCCTTGGCCGCGCCGGCGGCCACCGTCCCCACACCGGCCTCGCTGACCAGTTTAACCGAGATGGAGGCCCTGTGATTGGCGCATTTCAGATCATAGATGAGCTGGGCCAGATCCTCGATGGAGTAGATATCGTGATGGGGCGGCGGCGAGATGAGGGGGACACCGGGGGTGGCGTGGCGGCACCGGGCGATCCAGGGATAGACCTTCCCGGCCGGAAGATGGCCGCCCTCCCCGGGTTTGGCCCCCTGAGCCAGCTTGATCTGGAGCTCCTCCGCGCTGACCAGATATTCGCTGGTGACCCCAAAGCGGCCGGAGGCCACCTGTTTGATGGCTGAGTTGCGGGCGGGGTCACGGAGGCGGTCGGGCTCCTCACCGCCCTCGCCCGAGTTGGACCGCCCGCCCAGCTGGTTCATGGCCAGGGCCAAACACTCGTGAGCCTCCGGGGAGATGGAACCGTAGCTCATGGCCCCGGTCCGGAAGCGCCGGACGATGGCGTCCACGCTCTCCACCTCATCTAGCGGGATGGGCTGGGCGGCATAGCGGAATTCCAGCAGACCGCGCAGGGTGCGGGGCCTGGTCTCGTCATCTACCAGGGCGGTGTACTGCCGAAAAATCTCATAGCTGCCCTGGTGGGTGGCCTCCCGCAAGAGACGGATGGTCTGGGGGTTGAAGAGGTGGTCCTGGCGGTCCTCCCGGGTGACCTGGGGGGAGGGCGGCGTACCGGGCGGAGTCTGGAAGGCCCGGGAGTGATTGCGCTCAGCCATGGCGCCGATCTCCTCCAGGCCGATCCCGCCCACCCGGGAGACCGTGTTGGTAAAGTGGCGGTCGATGACCTCCTGTCGGATGCCTACTGCCTCGAAGATCTGGGCGGACTGGTAGGACTGGAGGGTGGAGATCCCCATTTTGGCGGCGATCTTTACGATCCCGTGGAGCACGGCGGCGTTGTAGTCGGCCACGGCGGTGTGGAAATCCTTGTCCAGCTGCCCGGACTCGATAAGGTCCACGATGGTCTCCTCCACCAGATAGGGATTCACGGCCCGGGCACCATAGCCCAGAAGGGTGGCAAAGTGGTGGACATCCCGGGGCTCACCGGTCTCCAGCAGGATGGACACGGCCGTGCGCTTGCGGCTGCGGATGAGATGCTGCTCGATGGAGGACACGGCCAGCAGGGAGGGGATGGCCACATGGTTTTCATCCACACCCCGGTCGGACAGGATGACCACATTGGCTCCCGCACGCCAGGCCCGGTCCACCGAGAGGGCCAGCTGGTCCAGGGCCTGGTCCAGCGGAGTGTTCTTATAGTGGAGCATGGACACGGTCTCTACCCGGAAGCCGGGCTGGTCCATGGCCTTGATCTTCATCATGTCGGTGGAGGTGAGGATAGGATTGTGGATCTGGAGCACCCGGCAGTTCTCGGCGCACTCCTGGAGGAGATTGCCGTCGTCGCCCACATAGATGGTGGTGTCGGTGACCACTTCCTCCCGAATGGCGTCAATGGGGGGATTGGTCACCTGGGCAAAGAGCTGCTTGAAATAGTGGAAGAGCGGCTGATCCTTGGGGTCCAGCACGGCCAGCGGCACATCGGCGCCCATGGCGGCGGTGGGCTCCGCGCCGGTCTTCGCCATGGGAAGGATGGTGTCGGTGATCTCCTGCTCGGTATAGCCAAAGGCCGTGCGCAGGCGGAGCAGTTCCTCCCGGCTGTGCCGCTCCACCCGGCGGTTGGGGATGGGGAGATCCCGCAGGCGGAGCAGATTCCGGTCCAGCCACTCGCCGTAGGGCTGACGGGCGGCATAGGCCTCCTTTACCTCCTGGTCGGAGCGGATGCGTCCCTGCACGGTGTCCACCAGCAGCATCCGCCCGGGCTGGAGCCTGCCCTTGCGGACGATCTCCCCGCTGGGCAGATCCAGCACCCCCACCTCAGAGGAGAGGATGAGCCGGTGGTCGGCAGTGATGTAGTAGCGGGCGGGACGCAGACCGTTCCGGTCCAGCACCGCGCCCACCAGGTCGCCATCCGAGAAGAGAATGGCGGCCGGGCCGTCCCAGGGCTCCATCAGGGTGGAATAGTAGTGGTACAGATCCCGTCTGGCCCGGGAGATGTTCCGGTCCTCCCGCCAGGGCTCCGGGATACAGGCCATGACGGCCAGCGGCAGATCCATGCCCGCCATCATCAGAAATTCCATCGTGTTATCCAGCATGGCGGAGTCGGAGCCGGAGGGATCGACCACCGGCAGGACCTTGTCCATGTCTCCGGCCAGCAGGGGGGTGGACATGGTCTCCTCCCGGGCCATCATCCGGTCGGCGTTGCCCCGAATCGTGTTGATCTCGCCGTTGTGGGCCATGAGGCGGTTGGGGTGGGCCCGCTCCCAGGAGGGATTCGTGTTGGTGGAGAAGCGGGAGTGGACCAGGGCGATGGCCGACTCATAGTCGGCGCTCTGGAGATCGGGATAGAACCGGCGGAGCTGGTCCACCAGGAACATCCCCTTGTAGACGATGGTGCGGCTGGAGAGGGAGACCACGTAGGTCTCCTGGTTGGAGTGCTCAAAGACCCGCCGGAGGAGATAGAGCTTCCGGTCAAAGGGGAGGCCTGTGGGGAGGGACTCGGGCTTGGCCACAAAGGCCTGCTCGATGCAGGGCATTTTGTCCCGCGCCTTGCGGCCCAGAATATCCGGATAGACCGGTACCTTCCGCCAGCCCAGGAAGGGGAGCCCCTCCCGCCGGGAGAGGACCTCGAACATCTCTTTGGCGCGGCGGCGGACCGCCTCGTCCTGGGGAAAGAAAAACATTCCCACACCATACTCGCGCGGGCCGGGGAGAGAGATGCCGGCATCCCGGGCGGCAGCGGCAAAAAACCGGTGGGAGATCTGAAGCAGGATGCCCACTCCGTCGCCGGTCTCTCCTGTGGCATCCTTTCCGGCCCGGTGTTCCAGCTTTTCCACGATCTTCAGGGCGTCGTCCACCGTTCTGCGGCTGGGTTGGCCGTTGATCTCCACCACCGCGCCGATCCCGCAGGCGTCATGCTCGAAGGAGGGGGTGTACAGGCCTCGGGGCGGGCAGCCGGTTCTCTCCATATATAGCGCTCCTTTCACGTAAGGGATAGAAAAAGGCGGCAGCCGCGTTCCCGGACTGCCGCCACGAGACCGCCTTGTCTCTGTCTTATTCCAGATCTTCACTGTCCAGGACCAGCTGGGCGGTCTGGCTCATCCGCACGCCGTGGTCCATACTGTTTTTTTGCAGGAACCGGTGGGCCTGCTCCTCGGTCATGCCGTTGCGGTCCATGAGCAGGTGCTTGGCCCGGTCCACCAGCTGCTGTTCCTCGGTGGGACGCCGGGGGGCGAGGATCCGTTCCAGACGGTGCCCCATCCGCAGAAGCATCTCCACCGTGGTGAGGAGGTCCCGCCGGGTGACGGGGGTGGGGAGACGAAAGAGCTCCACATTTTCCAGCAGTTCCAACAGATTCTGTGGGGCCAGGACCAGAACGGAGCAGAACGGGGGCAGATCCTCGGCCAGCAGCTGGGCGGACTGGTCCCGCAGCTTGTATCCGCACACGACCGTGGTGATGCGGCGCTTGCACACCATCCGGCGCACCTGGTCGGCAGAGGTACAGAGGAGACAGGCGGCGGTGCCGGAGCTCTCCAGAAGCTCTTTGATCCGCCGGGCGGTCTTTTCCTGCTCAAAAGCCAGAATGATCTGCTCCATAGATTCCTCTCCCTCCGGGGGCCGGGCGTGCCGGTCAGTAGTTGATCATGTATTTGTCGCACTCCCAGGAGCTGACGCGGGTGCGGTATTCATCCCACTCCTTGACTTTTCCGGCGATGTAGTTTTCCGACACGTGCTCGCCCAGGGTGTCCAGAATCAGGGGGTCGGCCTGCATGGCGCGGATGGCCTCCTCCAGCGAGCCGGGCAGGCTCTCGATGCCGTGGGCCTCCCGGGTAGCCTGGTCCATGACGAAGATGTTCTCAGTCACCTCGGCGGGGGGCGTCATGCCCTGCTCGATGCCGTCCAGTCCGGCGGCCAGGCAGACCGCCAGCTCCAGATAGGGGTTGCAGGCGGGGTCAGGAGAGCGCAGCTCCACCCGGGTGGACTGGCCGCGGGCGGCGGGAATGCGGATGAGGGCGGAACGGTTGGAGGCCGACCAGGCCAGGTAGCAGGGGGCCTCGTAGCCGGGCACCAGCCGCTTGTAGGAGTTGACCAGGGGGTTGGTCACGGCCGCCATGCCCTTGACATGGTGGAGCAGACCGGCGATGAAGCTGTACGCCTCCTTGGAGAGGCCCTTCTCCCCGTCGGGGTCGTAGAAGACGTTCTTCCCGTTGCGGAAGAGGGACATGTTGGTGTGCATGCCGGAGCCGTTGATCCCGAAGATGGGCTTGGGCATGAAAGTGGCGTGGAGCCCGTTGCGCTGGGCCAGGGTCTTGACCGCCAGCTTGAAGGTCATGATGTTGTCGGCCGCCCGCAGGGCATCGGCGTATTTGAAGTCGATCTCGTGCTGTCCCTGGGCCACCTCGTGGTGGCTGGCCTCGATCTCAAAACCCATCTGCTCCAGCGCCATGCAGATCTCCCGGCGGGTGCCCTCGCCGTGGTCCAGAGGGCCCAGATCGAAGTAACCAGCCTCATCGTTGGTCTTGGTGGTGGGCTTGCCCTCGTCGTCGGTCTGGAAGAGGAAAAACTCGGCCTCGGGGCCTACGTTGAAGGCGTCGTATCCCATGTCGGAGGCCCGCTTCAGGACCCGCTTGAGCACACCGCGGGGATCCCCTGCAAAGGGGGTGCCGTCCGGGTTGTAGACGTCGCAGATGAGACGGGCCACCTTGCCGTGGCTGGGGCGCCAGGGGAAAATGACAAAGGAGTCCAGATCGGGGTAGAGGTACTGGTCCGACTCATCGATGCGGACAAAACCTTCGATGGAGGAGCCGTCGAACATGATCTGATTGTTGACCGCTTTTTCAATCTGAGATGCGGTGATGGCGACATTTTTCAGTTGACCAAAAATGTCGGTGAACTGGAGGCGGATAAACTCCACATCTTCATCCTTTACCATGCGGATGATATCTTCTTTGCTGTACGACATGCAAGACTCCCCTTTCGGACTTTCATAAAACAAAAACAAAGGCGAACCGACCTTTCGGTCAGAACGCCTTTGCTCTGAACTATGGGCGAAAGTATAGTCCTGTTTTTTGAAGATGTCAATAGTTTTTTTAATATTTTTTGAAAATGATTTTTTGAGAGAAATCCAAACAAAATAAAACTAATAAGTTTATAACATTCATATTTTAGGCTGGAGCGTGCAGCTGTGGTCTTGACAGGAGAAGGGGAAAGTATATATAATCATGTCGGACAGCAAGGGCGCTGCGGAATTTAACCGCAGCGCCCTTGTCTCTTTTTGGAGATGGAACGATGGAGGAGGAATCAGAATTGTCCATCCATGAAGAATGCGGGATCTTTGGCATCTGGGACCCGGCCGGAGACTGTGCCCGCACCGTTTATTATGGCCTCTACGCGCTTCAGCACCGGGGGCAGGAGGCCTGCGGGATCGCCGCGATCAATGACCGGGAGCTCTCCTTCCACAAGGATGTGGGACTTGTGGGCGAGGTGTTCGATGCAAGGCGTCTGGATCAGCTCAACGGGACCATGGCAGTGGGCCATGTGCGCTATGCCACCACCGGCGGCAACCGGCGGGAAAATGCACAGCCCCTCACGCTGAAGTATGTGAAGGGGACGCTGGCGGTGGCGCACAACGGAAACCTGGTGAACACCCAGGAGCTGCGCACTGCCTTTGAGTACCGGGGAGCTATCTTTCAGACCACCACCGACTCTGAGCTGATCGCCTATGCCATTGCCCAGGAGCGTCTGCGCTGCAGCTGTGTGGAGGATGCGGTCTGCCAGGCGGTAAAGGGCCTGCGTGGAGCCTACTCCTTGCTGGTCATGTCTCCTCAAAAGCTGATCGCCGTCCGGGACCCCTGGGGATTCCGGCCTCTGTGCATGGGACGGCGGGGAGAAGCCATCCTGTTTGCTTCGGAGAGCTGTGCGCTGAGCGCGGTGGGGGCGGAACTGGTGCGGGAGGTGGAACCCGGGGAGATCGTGGTGGTGGAGAACGGAGAGATCACATCTATCCGGGAAAACTGCGTAAACGCCTCCAGCCATATGTGCATTTTTGAGTACATCTACTTTGCCCGGCCGGACTCCATCCTCTGCGGCCAATCGGTCCACATGGCCAGGCGGCAGGCGGGGCGCCTGCTGGCCCGGTCCAGCCCGGCGGAGGCGGATGTGGTCATCGGCGTTCCGGACTCCGGGCTGGACGCCGCCATGGGCTATGCGGAGGAGTCCGGCATTCCCTACGGGATCGGGCTGGTAAAAAACCGCTATGTGGGGCGCACCTTCATCACGCCCGGACAGCAGAGCCGGGAGCAGGCCGTGCGCATCAAGCTGGGCGCCCTGAGAAGCTGCGTGGAGGGTAAGCGGGTGGTCATGATCGACGACTCCATCGTCCGTGGAACGACCTCCCGCCAGATCGTCTCCCTGCTGCGGGAGGCCGGAGCGGCACAGGTACATATGCGGGTTTCCTCCCCGCCCTTCCTGGCGCCCTGCCATTTCGGAACGGATATTCCGGACCGAGATGAGCTGATCGCCTGCCGCTATTCCATGGAGGAGATCCAGACTCTCATCGGTGCCGACAGTCTGGCCTTCCTCCGCCGGGAGGATCTGCATCAGATGGTTCCGGACGCCACCTGCGGCTTCTGTGAGGGGTGCTTTACCGGTACGTATCCCATTCGTTTTTAAAGGCACAAAATCTGTTGGGGCGTTCCCCGTAAAAAATGGGACACTTTGCTGAAAATGGGACTCCCCCTTGACAGAGCGTCGTCATCCGGCTATAATGCCTAACAACAGCAAGGGCGCTGTGGCATGGGCCACGGCGCCCTTGTCTATTTTTATTAGAAACCAGAGGCAATGAGGGAGAAAAGTAGCGCAGAGGGTCGGTCACAGTGAGCGGGTGAGAATGGAAAACCCGCACCAGAGGCTGCGTGAAGAACACTCCGGAGCAGAAACCTGAACGCCGGTACGGCCATTAGGGGGACCGGGCGCGACCGTTATATCGCACCGGCTTGTCCAGAGCTGGAAAAGGGGCCGTCGGAAGGCGGCAAAGTTAGGTGGCACCGCGGAGCGCAGCATTCGTCCTAAGAAAAGGAGAAGGCTGCGCAAAGAGATCCGGAGGTGCTTTTTTATGTGTTCGATCATCGGTTTTACCCAAAAGACCAGGACGGCGGAGGAGGTGCGGTACTATCTGGACCGGACCCGTTCCCGGGGGCCGGACATGGCCCGTGTGACAGAGACGCCGTCGGGCTGGCTGGGCTTCCGACGCCTTTCCATCATGGGACTGGACGAGCGGGGGATGCAGCCCTTCTCCCTGGGCGCGGATATGGTGGTGTGCAACGGGGAACTCTACGGCTGGAGAAAATGGCGGGAGGCCCTGAAGGGGAAGTATTCCTTCCGCAGTGAGAGCGACTGTGAGATCCTGCTCCCCCTCTACCGGGAGTATGGGGTGGAGATGTTCTCCAAGCTGGACGCGGAATTTGCCCTCATCCTCTACGATGGACAGGAGGACACCTACATTGCCGCCCGGGACCCCATCGGCATCCGGCCGCTGTTCTACGGCTATGACCGGGACGGAGGCATCGTCTTTGCCAGTGAGGCAAAGAACCTGGTGGGGCTGTGCGGAGAGATTTTTCCCTTCCCGCCGGGGCATTACTATTACCGTGGACAGTTTATCCGGTATGCGGACATCGCGCAGACGCCGTGCGACTGCACTGACGATCTGGAGACGGTCTGCCGCAAGATCCATGGCAAGCTGATCGCGGCGGTGGAAAAGCGGCTGGATGCGGACGCGCCCCTGGGATTTCTCCTCTCCGGCGGCCTGGATTCCAGCCTGGTGTGCGCCATTGCCGCCAAGCTCCTGGGCAGGCCCATCCGCACCTTTGCCATCGGCATGGACACGGACGCCATCGACCTCAAGTATGCCCGGACCGTAGCCGACTTTATCGGCGCAGAGCACACCGAGATCATCATGACCCGGGAAGATGTGCTCCGGGCACTCCCTGAGGTGGTAGCCGCACTGGAAACCTGGGACATCACCACCATCCGGGCCAGCATCGGCATGTACCTGTGCTGCCGGGCCATCCGGGAGCGGACCAATGTCCGGGTGCTCCTTACCGGAGAGATCTCCGATGAGCTCTTTGGGTATAAGTACACCGACTTTGCCCCCACACCGGAGGCCTTCCAGCAGGAGTCCCGCAAGCGGATCGAGGAGCTCTATCTGTACGATGTGCTCCGGGCCGACCGCTGTATTAGTGTCCACTCCATGGAGGCACGGGTGCCCTTTGGTGACCTGGATTTTGCCCGGTACGTCATGTCGGTGGACCCGACCCTCAAGATGAACACCTATGGCAAGGGAAAGTATCTGCTGCGCCGGGCTTTTGCGGAGGATAGCCTGCTGCCCGAACAGATCCTCTGGCGGGAGAAGGCGGCCTTTTCCGACGCGGTGGGCCACTCCATGGTGGATGATCTGAAGGAATACGCCGCCGGACAGTACACGGACGGGGCCTTTTTGAGCGGGTGCGCCAGGTATCCTTTCCGGCCTCCCTTTACCAAGGAGAGCCTGCTCTACCGGGATCTCTTCGAGAAGTACTACCCGGGTCAGGCAAAAATGATCCGCGATTTCTGGATGCCCAACCGGGAATGGGAGGGCTGCGATGTGGATGACCCGTCCGCCCGGGTGCTGGGAAACTACGGCGCCAGCGGTTTTTGAGTATAAAATCCATGAAAAAAGAGGGAACAGCACATGACAAAGTATATTTTTGTGACCGGAGGCGTGGTATCCGGCTTGGGAAAAGGGATCGCGGCGGCCTCCCTGGGACGCCTGCTGAAGGCCCGGGGACTCAAGGTGGCCCTTCAGAAATTTGATCCCTATCTCAATGTGGACCCGGGTACCATGAGTCCCTATCAGCACGGCGAGGTGTTTGTCACGGAGGACGGCGCCGAGACCGATCTGGATCTGGGACACTATGAGCGCTTCACCGACGAGGATTTGACGGTGGACTCCTCGGTCACCTCGGGCAAGATATACTGGTCGGTGCTCAACCGGGAGCGGGAGGGGGCTTTTCTGGGCGGTACCGTCCAGGTCATCCCCCACATCACCAACGAGATCAAGGAGCGAGTCTACCGGGTCGGACGGCGTCCGGGCATCGACGTGGTCATCACGGAGATCGGCGGCACGGTGGGCGACATCGAGTCCCAGCCCTTCCTGGAGGCCATCCGCCAGGTGGCGGTGGAGGTGGGACGGCAGAATGTGCTCTATATCCACGTCTCTCTCATTGTCTCCATCCCGGGGACCGGGGAGCTCAAGAGTAAGCCCACCCAGCACTCGGTCAAGGAGCTGCTGGGGTTGGGAATTCAGCCGGATGTGATCCTCTGCCGCTCCGACGCGGAGATCCCCCAGGACATTCGGGATAAAATTTCCCTCTTCTGCAATATCCCGCCGGAACAGGTGATTGCCAATCAGACGGCGCCCATTCTGTATGAAGTCCCGCTCATGCTGGAGCGGGAGGGGTTGGCCAGAGTGGTCTGCCAAAGATTGAAGCTGGGCGGAGCGGATGCGGATCTGAACCAGTGGCGCACCATGGTGGAACGGGCGAAACACCCGCACGGACGGGTGGAGATCGCGCTGGTGGGAAAGTATGTGGCGCTGCACGACGCCTATCTCTCCGTCGCGGAGGCCCTGGCCCACGGTGGGATCGAGAACAGTGTTCAGGTGGCCATCCGCTGGGTGGACTCGGAGCAGCTGAACGATGACAATGCCGCGCAAATGCTGGGCGGATGCGCCGGAGTCATTGTCCCGGGCGGCTTTGGTTCCCGCGGGGTGGACGGGATGCTTTCGGCCATCCGCTGGGCCAGAGAGAACCGTGTCCCATACTTTGGGATCTGTCTGGGCATGCAGATGGCGGTGATCGAGTTTGCCCGCCACGCAGCCGGTCTGGCGGACGCCCATTCCACGGAGTTGGCTTCCACTGCCCACCCGGTCATCGATCTGATGCCCGAGCAGCGGGGGGTGGTCAGCAAGGGTGGGACCATGCGTCTGGGGGCCTATCCCTGCCATATTACCAGCCGGGACACCAGGGCCTTTCACGCCTACGGCACAGAGGAGATCTGGGAGCGGCACCGCCATCGCTATGAGTTCAACAACGATTTCCGGACACTGCTTGTGGAAAAGGGGCTCTGCCTCTCCGGACTCTCCCCGGACGGCAGTCTGGTGGAGATGGTGGAGCTGCCCGGGCATCCCTGGTTTGTGGGCGTCCAATTCCACCCGGAATTCAAGTCCCGTCCCAACAAAGCCCACCCGCTGTTCCGGGACTTTGTAGCCGCAGCGGTTGAGTATGCGGCCAAGAGTGGGGCAAAAGAGGCCGAGACGAGATAACCTGTGGCGGGGCGGACGGATTCTCGATACCGCAAAAGATGTAAAGATGTGTTTATAAAATGAGCGTCTGCCCTCTATGACATCGCACAGCGGGCAGACGCTTTATTGTAGACCGGAGATATGGGGAGTGTGGCGGAGATCAGCCCATCTGATGGAGGAAATGTTCCACATGCTCCATTGCCTCGCTGGCGCTTTTCAGAGGGAACATCTGAAATACATGCCACAGATCCTTCCAGCACTCCAGCACGCAGGGGACGCCGGCCTGGGCCAGTCCCTCCTGGAGCCGAAGGGAGTCGGAGAGCAGGATCTCCCGCTCCCCTACCTGGATGAGGGTCGGGGGCAGTCCCCGCAGATCCCCGAACAGAGGGGAGAACTCAGGGCGGCTCCAGTCTGCGTTGGGGGCATAGGCACTGCGCACGGCATGGATATAATCGGCGCAGAGCATGGGGTCCAGATCCCTGCAGCTCTCATAGGAGTCGCCGGAGGCGGTCATGTCGGTCCAGGGCGAATAGAGGATCAGGCGGCCGGGGAGAAAGCGATCTTCGTCCCGCAGGGTCATCGCCAGTTCCAGCGCCAGGTTTCCGCCGGCGGAGTCACCGGCCAGCAGAATGTCACGGGCGCCCCACCCCTGCCCCATCAGATAATCCCAGGCGGCACGTGCATCCTCCAGCGCAGCGGGATAGGGGTGCTCGGGTGCCAGCCGGTACTGGAAGACCAGAACCGCACATCCGGTGGCCCCCGCCATCTTGGCGGCCAGCACCCGGGCATATCCCAGGTTTCCGCTGGTGTAGCCGCCTCCGTGACAGTAGAGGATGGCCCGGCGCCGGTCGTGTCCCCGCTCCGGACGGACCCAGGCCATGGGCATGCCGTCCAGGGTAAAGGGCTCCCAGCTGAAGCCGATGGGCGGGGAGACCAGCCGCCCCAGGACCTCCTGTCCCAGGCGCTGACGCTTCAGGTCTTCCGGCTCCATGGAGTCGGGCGAGGCGGCGCTGTGGATGGCCTTGAGTGCGGCCATCACGGCTTCGGTCATTTTTGCGTTGACCTTTTCTGTATTTTCACTGTGTGTGCTGGAGATGAGGGAGTTTTTATACATGGGAGCTTCCGCCTTTCTAATGGTGGAGGAGTGGATGGAGGGCTGTTCCTGTGGACAGAGGAGTGGGGATCCTTGGTTCAACAGAGGGTGTCTGAGCGAGAAAAGGCGGTGGTTTTCCACAGCCCGTGGAGATTGCAGTAGGCGTAGGCGGCGATGGGAGACTCACCGCAGGGAAGCAGGAAATCGGCCTGTGGATCGCTGCCGGGGGAGAGATGGCGCAGGTAGAAGCCGTGTTCGGTCTCCAACAGGACCCAGAGGATGGAGTGTGCTTCGGTCATGGGGTGGGGGCTGCTGCCGATATTGAGGATGATCCAGCGGTTGCCCTGCTGTACCACGGGGATGTGCTTTTCCACGGCGCCGTCCGTGGAGCCGGGCTCCAGCAGGGTCATGGGCTGGCCGCAGCAGATCAGCGGCACGCCGGAATCGGTGAGTTTGGTAACTACGTTGCCGCAGTGAGAACAGAAATACAGATTCATAAGAGATCTCCTTTTGATCAAGTGGGGTCGGTAGGGACAGAGTCGGGGGGAGGAGCGGTGGGAAGTTTGCGGGAAGCCAGTGCCGTGGCCAGATCACTCACGCCGTCTGCAATCAGAGCGGCACCGAAAACCATGATGGTCATACGGGCGGCATGGAACGGATTGACGATGAGCAGGATACCCAGGATGAGGGGAATCAGGGAGGAGAGGGCCAGCGGAATGAGGGTAGAGGTCCGCAGATGGAGGGCGGAAAAGAACAGGGGGGCCTTGCCCACTCCATCAATCAGCAGAAGAGCGCCCAGCACCAGAGGGAGGAAGGAGAGGATAGCCTGGGGCCAGAACAGGGCAAAGAGGGAAAAAGCCAGCGGGAGGACGGTGAGGAAGAGGTCACCTCCGGAGCCTTCCCCTGCCTTACGGCTCTGAAGATAGCGGAAGAGATGACTGGCGGCGTAGACGGCGGCTCCGGCGGAGAGGGCCCATACAAAGATCGTGCCGCTGATTCCAGGGAATAGGAGTAGGGGCAGACCCAGGGCCATATAGAGGATGGAGATCCAGATGGAGGCGCTTCGGGTCCAGAAGAATTGAAACATCATAGCAATACCTTGCCTTTCTGCTGCGCCGGATTGCCGCAGCTCTTGCAGTTTGAGTGGAGAGGATGGGGAAAGCTGGTCAGCGGTTGAGGGACCAGACGGTGTAATTCAGATACCCGGCAAAGCTGACCCACAGGAAATAGGGGATCTGCAGCCATGCCGCCGCCCGGCTGACCGAGTGGAAGGCAAAGAGCATCAGCAGGATCAGCAGCCACAGGACCCCGAGACAGAGCAGGGCGGCGAGATAATCCCCGCGGCCAAAGAAGAGCGGGCTCCAGATCACATTGACGGCCAACTGTAACACCCAGATCACCACGGCGAGCGAGGTACCGGGACCGCCTTTTCGGACGACGAGGGCCAGGCCCAATCCCATAAGCAGATAGAGGATGGTCCACACTACCGGAAATACCGCGCCGGGTGGAGTCAGAGGCGAGAGGGCCAGAAGCGGATAGACGGTCTCCAGGCCGTTGCCGGACAGGGTCCAGGAGAACGCCCCTGCGGCCAGCGCCAGGAGAGGAAAGAGAAGCAGTGCGAGTTTTTTCATAGACACCTCACAGATACGCTTAGAAGCGGACAGCACGGCGGCCGGACCAGGATTCAGCCGAGAGTGCAATGGCGGAGACCAACAGATAGACGCCCCACAGTGCGGTCAGGGAAAACCAGCTCACGATCGGGTTGAGGAGAATGACCACGCTCAGGAGCAGATTCAGGATACCGCCGGCCAGGACCCAGCCTGCCCCGGAGAGCTTTGCTTTGTACAGGGCATAAAAGGCGGAGATCTGGATGACGCCGGCAGAGGCGGTGAGGAAGCCTGCGGCATAGGAGAGCGATTCAATCAGGGGAAAGAGACCGGCGGGGCCGGAGAGCGCGATCCACATGGAAAGCCCTGCAAAGAGCATGAGCAGAATCCCGTTGAGAAGACTCCAGCCGCTGCGCTCTCCCTTTGGAACACGGAAAAAAGCGAGGGTCTGAGAGATTCCGTAGAGCAGCAGTCCGGCGGTGATCAGATAGGCGATCGCGACGCCTGCCACGATGGGGGAGAGCAGCAGGAAGAGCCCGAGGCCGCCCAGAAGCAGGCCGGAGAGAAGTCCGCTTTTCCGGTTGATGGGAGCGGCGGGCAGATCATCGAGGATCTGCTCGTAATCCGCATCGTGGATGTCATAGGGAGGACGGGAGGAAGGATTCATAGACAGAACCGCCTTTCTTTAAAATGGGAGAGGTCTGAAGCAGGTGGAGAGAAATGGATCGGCCGGTGTGTCAGCGGCGGAAGGGTGAGCGGGAAGGGTCCGATACAGGGAGTGAAGCAAGTCGATGCTTTCCAGTACGAGGAGCAGGCTGGTGAAAAGAATCACGGTTCCTGCAGGGAGGGTCCGTACCCAGGAAGTGGCCAGGGGGTGAAGAAAGCGGACCAGAACCAGGGAGGAGAAGCCCCACCAGAGGGAGGAATACAGGGAGATGTAGCCGTGGAGCTGAAAAGGAAACCGACTGTAATCCCAATATCGCTGATGAAACATACGCTCCAGGGAAACGCCGGTCCCATATTCCAGTACGGTGGCACTGGCCATGCCGGCCAGGAAGAGAAGCAGAGGGTGAGCGGCAAAGGGGGTGAAGAGAGCTGTGATCAGAAGGGCCCCAAAGCCGTAGATGGGAAGGAATGGGCCGCGGAGGAAACCGCGGTTGGTCCAGCGGCGTGTATGCAGGGAGACATAGCAGGACTCCCAGATCCAGCCAGCAAAGGAATAGAGGAAGAAAAGGAACATGACAGAAGCTGTTTTCATAGGCGGCACATCCAATCCTTTCGAAATCATGGGGCCTTTGCCACTGGGGGGTATATCTATCATGTCATAAATGAGGCAGAAAAACGGTTGTGTAGACAACGGGGGAGAAAAAACGGGAGAAAAAGAGAAAAATACGCAAAAAATTCCCCCGGATAACCATGCGGTTACCGGGGGAGAAAACAATATTCAGACATTTGGGTCGGATTCTTCCGGGGTGAGGGAGAGGGCGTCCAGCAGTTCAAAGGCGTTGCGGTCAAAGCGGAGCAGGCCCTCATCCCGCATTTTGCACAGCTCGTTGGACATGGCGCTGCGGTCCACAAAGAGATAGTCCGCCAGATCCTGCCGGTTGAGCGGGATGGGAAAGACACGGCTTCCAGCCTGGTGGGCCTGGGCGGAGAGATAGTCCAGCAGCCGCTCCCGGATGGAGCGGCGGATGCTGTCCTCCAGCTTTCGGGTCAGCCGCTGGGCGGCCTGGGCCAGCGCCAGGGTGAGGTTTTGCAGAAAACGGATCTGCACCGGAGAGGTCAAAGTGTGTTCTCGCAGAAGCGTGTCCACGGGGAAGCGAAGAAGATCGGTATCCTCCATGGCGATGGCGGAGATGTGCAGGCGGTAGTGTCCCACGGCATTGATGAGGCCGATGGACTCCCCTCTGCCGAGGGTGTCCATCAGATTTTTGTTGCCGTGGATATCCGTGTGGAACAGGTGCAGACGTCCTGTAAGGATCACGCCGACCTCGGAGCATTCTTCCCCATCCTGCAGGGCGGTGGTCCCCTTGGGAAGGTGGGATTGCCGCGCATTCAGGGTGTCCAGAAGTTCCAGACGCTCTTCCAAAGTAAAACTGCGAAACAGAAGGCTCGCATCCAGATAAGATAAAACGGAGGATTGCTCGATCATAAAACACATCGCCCCCAATGACACATTGAGACGGTCGGGCCGTGTTTTGCCCAGCTCTTATCTCTAATGATAAAGGAAAAGGAGGGGGGAAGGCAACGGGTATGGGAAACTTTTTTGGGGAAAAAGATGGCCTGACACAGAGAGAATCCTCCGTGTCAGGCCAATGCTTGCAATATCGGTTTTTAGCAGGACTGGCAGAAAGCCACCGCGGCCTCCGCTGCGCTGGAGGCGTCGGGCGTATACTTGTCGGCCCCGATCTGCTGGCAGAAGCTGTCGGTGACCGGAGCGCCGCCGATCATGATCTTGACCTTGTCGCGGATACCGGCCTCTTCCGCCTTGGCCACCACATCCTGCATGACGTTCATGGTGGTGGTCAGCAGGGCGGAGCAGCAGATGATCTGGCAGTTTTCCTGGATCGCGGTCTGGACATACTGCTCGGGAGAGACGTCGCAGCCCAGGTCGATGACCTCGAGGCCCTTGCCCTCCATCATCATCTTGACAAGGTTTTTGCCGATGTCGTGCAGATCGCCCTTCACGGTGCCAATGCAGACCTTGCCGGTGTTGGTTACGCCGGCATCGGCCAGAAGAGGCTTCAGCAGGGCTGCACCCATGTTCATGGCACGGGCGGCCACCAGTACCTCGGGAACAAAGACCTCGTTGTTCTTGAACTTGGCGCCGATGATGTTCATGCCGTCCAGCAGGCCCTCTTCCAGGATCTGCTTGGCGGAAATACCCTCATCAATGGCCTTCTGGACCAGCTCCTTCACGACCTTCGCCTTGCCGTGCTGCAGGTTTTCAGAGATCTCATTCAAAATACTCATTGCTTTTTCCTCCATATATTTATAAGATTGTAATAAATAAACGGTGATACTGCAAAAAGGTGGGAAAAGGATGTCTGCGAAATCAAAAGAGAGCCTGTTTGATCAAAAAGTTGCTGTGGAATGCGCCAAGGCATTTTCCTGCTCCACCGGACTGGGATGTACGGTATCCGATACGAAGGGCACGGTCCTGTATGAGGCGGGGTATGGATGCGCCTCCTGTGAGCTGTGCGCGGCGCTGGGGCAGGGCGAGGAGCAGTGCCCCAGGGTGCATATGTATGGAATGGTGGAGGCCGAGCGCTTCGGGGGACAGTATATCTACTTCTGCCCCCAGGGGCTCAACTTTTTTGTCTCTCCCATTTTGGGGACCAGCGGGAGCGAGGCCAAAATTACGGCCGGCCCCTTTATCATGGTGGACTATCAGGATTTTGTGGACTGTGAACTGGCAGAGAAGCACTGTGCCGACAGCGAGGCGGTGCTCCGGATCCTGAAGAAAGCTCCCATCATATCGCCTGCAACGGTCAGTCAGCTCTCCACACTGCTCTTTATGGCGGTTGGATTTATGAACAATGTGGCGGCGGAAAATAAACTCCTCTCGGTCAAGCAGTCCGACGATCTCCAGAGTCAGATCAGCAATTATATCGTCCAGCTCAAGGAGACCGAGAATCCGCCGCCCTATCCCTTTGAACTGGAACGCCGTCTGCTCCAGAGCATTTCCCGGCAGGAGAAGAAGGAGGCACAGCAATATCTCAATGAACTGCTGGGGTCCATCCTGTTTTCCGCCGGAGGAAATCTGGCGACCATCAAGAGCCGGACCACCGAACTGCTGGTGCTCATCTCCCGCACGGCAGTGGAGTGCGGCGCCGATCCCACCCAGAGCCTGCGCCTGAATCACGGCTATCTCCAGGCCATCCCAAAGCTGCGGACCATTGACGAACTTTGCTACTGGCTCTCCGGCGTGGTGAACCGCTACATGGAAAGTCTCTTTGAGTTTTCCGATGCGAGACACTCCAACCTGATCCACCGCTGCATTCAGTACATCGGGACCCATTACGGGGAGAAGATCACACTGGAGGAGACGGCCAAGATCGTCTATCTCTCAGCGCCCTATCTGAGCCGGATTTTTAAAGAGGAGACCGGGAGCACCTTTAACGACTACGTGACCACCGTGCGCATCGAGAAGGCCAAACAGCTGATCCGCCAGGGGGATCTCCGGCTGAGCGATATTGCGCTGATGGTGGGCTACGAGGATCAGAGCTACTTTACCAAGGTGTTCCGAAGAGTGGTGGGCTGCTCCCCCAGCGAGTTCCGGAAGAAATGAGGTTCCTCAGGCCTTGGCGGCGTAGAAGTCTTTGACCGCATCGAAGAACGCGTCGATGTTCTCCCAGCGGGACATGGGGGGAATGTCGCAGCCGGAGGAGATCACAAAATTGGGATAGCGGCAGCAGGTCTCCATCAGCGACTGGGTGGCCTTCCGGATGGATGCGGGGGTACCATTGCGGAACTCGGCGGCGGGGTCGATGTTGCCCATTGCCACCACGTCGGGGGGAATGTGGGTCATCATCTCGGCCATATCAATGGCGTTGCCGAAGTGATAGGCGCCCGCCCCGGTGGAGAGGATGGAGTCGATCATCTGGATCGTGCTGTTTCCACAGTTGTGATAGATCACAATGAATTCATCGGTCTGCACGGCGTCTACGATCTCTTTGACATAGGGACTGGAGAACTCCTCGGCAAGGGTGGGGGAGAGAAGTCCGGCCAGAGGCTCGGCGATGACGACGCCGTTGGCGCCCGTTTCCTGATAGGCGCGGCAGTAGTTCTTCAAAAACTCGGTAGACTTTCGGAGAAGCGTGTGAACCATCTCAGGCTCCTCGTAGCAGTAGATCATCGCATCGGTCACGCCCATGAGACGTCCCGCCAGGGAGAAGGGACCGATGACGCCCGCGAGGACCGGGCGGTCCTGGATCATGGTGCACGCTTTCCGCATGGCATCCAGATAGATGCCGGTCCGGCCGCTTCCCACCTCGGGGACGGGAAGGGCCTCCGCCTCCTCCGGCGTGGTGACGATACAGCCAATGACGGTGGGGACCTCATCATCGCTGACCCGGATCTCGCTTCCGAAACATTCCGCCTCCAGGGAGAGGTCCATGAGGCTGACAGCCGCGGCTGAATCTACCCGGTCGGCAATCCGTTTCATTCCATTTGCCTGGGCGTCGCTGCTGGAAATCAATTCCCGTACACTGATATCCATAAGCTGAACGGCCGGGAATGAAAGAATGGGCATGGCTTTTTTGGTCTGATCCAAGCGCATATGGGTGATCCAATCTTTCATGTTTCGACTCACGAGATGTTCCTCCTTGTAACATTAAATTTGGTATGTACTACAAATTTGATAATTCTAATATAGCAAAGTGCGGTCAATCCGTATAGTGCAGTTTTATAATAAAATGGTATTTTCTTAATATAAAATTGAAAAGTACCATAAGGTATACGGCGAAGAATGAGATTATATAGACAAAAATAGTGTATACTCTTTGTGTAATACATGGAAAAGAGAAAGATAAAGTTGACATCAAATGAAAAGAAGTGCTATCCTTCTCTCACAAGGAATACGGTATACCGTATTTAGTGAAGGGAGGAGACCACATGACATTTCCTTATCAGGCGACCGCACAGCAGGTGGAAACGCTGCGGCAGCTGGCAAGGACCTATCTGGAGATCGCGGCCGATCCCAAGCAGGAGGCGCGCAGAGAGCTGTGGCGCAGGCACAACGCACTGGAGCATACCAGAACCCCGATTCTCTGCTCCTGGCTGTGGAGCAGCAACACGGAGTGGAACCTGCTGCGGGATGAATGTGTCTGCACCGGAGGGATTCTGCTCTTTATCGAGCGCTGGCTGCGCAACCGCATCTTCCAGGATACCCTGGGAGATGATATGGTGCTGGAGCCCTGGATTCCCATCCGGGCGGTCCTGCACGGTCCCAATGATACCGACTGGGGCATGTACACCGAGAGCGGCATGAATCCCTTTGAAAACCTGTGGGGAGAAAATCAGACCTTTAAGCGGGACGGCGACGCGTGGCAGGCGGTTCCCTTTGTTGAGAGCTCCAAGGATATCTATGAGCGGCTCCATCCGGTCCACCACAGGGTCAACGAGGAGGCCACCGCCAAGCGCCTGGAATACCTCAATGAGATTTTTGACGGGATTTTGCCCATCCATATGGATCGGAACTCCATCTACCGCTCCACGTACGGCGGATGTGATCTCTCCGAGGCCCTGGGCAAGTTCATCGGCATTGAGAATATTTACTATTTGGTGTATGATGATCCAGAACTACTCCATGAACTGGCATCTTTCATGCAGAAAGCCGTGCTTGCCAACTTTGAAGAGGCGGAGCAGGCCGGAGACTTCCAGCCGGACGGCACCATCAACGCCAACGTAGGTATGCCGTATACTGCGGGGATGGAGGACCCTGCCTGCGGACAGAAAGGAAAGCTCATGTCCGAGCAGTGGATCTTTACCCATGGGCAGGAGTTTGCCTCGGTCTCGGCCCAGATGCACAAGGAATTTTTGCTGGACTATCAGATCCCCATTTTGTCCAAATTCAAATATGCCAGTTATGGATGCTGTGAAGACTTGACTCATAAGATCGATATGCTGCGCAGTATTCCAAACCTGCGGCGCATTGCCGTGGCGCCTACCGCCGACCTTGCAAAATGTGCCGAGCAGATCGGGACGGATTACTCCATCTGCTGGAGACCCAGCCCCGCCTGCGTGACCGTCAGCTTTGATGAGGAGGCCATCCGCAAGCAGATCCGCAAGGGCCTGGAAGAGAGCAAGGGCTGCATTGTGGACATCATGCTCAAGGATATCATGCATGTGGACGGAGAGCCCTCCAGACTCAAGCGCTGGGTGGAAATTGCCATGGATGAGGCGGAGCGCATCGGATAAGGGCCCCGCGAAGCATGCAGATTCGGCCATAGGAGTTGTCTCACAGAAGAAATGATCAAAGAAAGGGACGGCTCACCATGGACGGAACATACAAAATTGCAGTAAAGACAAAGAGCGAACTGGCTTTTGATACCCTGCGGGACATGATCATCAGCGGTCAGATCGAGCAGAATCGGATCTATACGGTGGCAGAGCTGGGGAAAATGCTGGACATCAGCCGTACACCGCTGGCCAAAGCGCTCTCCCGGCTGGAGGAGCAGGGAATCATTGAGTTGGTCACCAAGGCGGGCGTGATGGTCCTTCCGCTGCGTGTGGCGGATCTGGAAGAGCACTCCCATCTGGTCACACAGGTGGCAAAGTTGGTGGTAGAGTGGGTGACAGAGCGGTGCACCGGGGAGGAGATCCAGACGCTGCGGCCCATTGTGAAAAACATTCGCCGCGCCGTTGAGACACTGGATCAGGAACTCTATTTTGCCGCGTCACGGAGTTTTTATCTGGAGATGTGTGATCTGGTGCAGGCGGAACACTGCCATCGTTTCTTTGAAAATTACAGCGACTATGAGGGGTGGTATTGCTATAAGCTGGCAGAAAACAAACAGGCGCTCTTGTCCCTGGCCGAAGACCACGAGACGCTGATCGAGGCCATGTGCGGCGGGGATGTGTCGATGGCCCTGTATGTCTGTGAGCTGCATAAGGAAAAATGTATCGCGCTCCTGAAACGTCATGCAAATCCGGAAAACATCATTCAACTTTCCTGTAACTGAGCGGCGGCCCAGTGGTGCCGCCGGATTGACAAAGGAGGAAACCTGTAATGAAACACTGGATTTCCATTGGAATGTCGGCAGCACTTCTTTTCTCTTGTATCAGTTGTAGTTCTGGAGGAGCGAGTACATCTGAGCCCCCCGAATCGGGAGAGCCCAGTCGTGCATCAGAGGTCAAAATTGGTATGCTGATTCCCGGATCTCCGACCGATGGGGGATTCAGTCAGCAGGGAGCCGAAGCCTGCAAGGCCATTGAAGAGACCTATGGTTATGAGGTGTCGCTGGTGGAGGCTGCCACAGCGGACAGCATCAAGCAGGAAGCGGAGAATATGGCAGCAGAGGGCTATAAGATCGTCTATGGCCATGGCGGACAGTGCACGAGTCCCTTTGCCGAGATCTCACCGGATTATCCGGACACCTGGTTCATCACCCTGGGCGGTAATGTGGTCACAGAGAACCAGTTCCCCGTCTGTTTCTGCGGCGAAGAGGGGTTTTATGTCACCGGAGTAATAGCCGGAATGATGAGCAAGACGGGAAAGATTGCCGCTACCCTGGGCGGCGACTATCCGGCCTATACAAAGGCCACCACCGGCTTCCGTCTGGGAGCGGAGAGCGTAAATCCGGATGTGGAATGTTCCGTGGCGGTATTGAGTGCCCCCGATCCCAATGAGGCCTATGAGACCACGTTGAATCAGATCAATATGGGGGCCGATTTTATTCTTGGAAACTGCAATGAGGGGCAGATCGGCGCCCTGAAGGCGGTCTCGGAAAATCCCGGGGTTTATGCCATCGGAAGCCTGGGTGACTTTACCGATCAGGCGCCGGAGAGTGTCCTTGTAAACGTGGTCGGAGACTTCAATCGGGGCTATCTCGAGGCCACGGAAGCTGTGATGAGCGGAAGCATTGAAGAACCAGAGATCATGTTCCTGACCTTTGCCAATGAATGTGTTTCTCTGGTATGGAATGAGGAACTCAAGGCGCAGATACCCCAGGAAGTGGTAGACGCCGCGGAGCAGGCAGTTCAGGACATTATCGATGGGAAGATCGATGTCCCGAACGAGTATGAGTTGGACACGGTGGAGTGACCGTCTGTTTTAAAATATGGTTTGCTGGCTGTTATAGCCAGCAAACCATATTTTTTGACAAATAAGCCGCGGGAGTTCTCTGTCGTAAAGAACTCCCGCGGCTTATCTTATAAACAATTATCGTTCCCCGGTCAGTTGGGCGGCCAGAAGCGCGTTGGCGCAGATGGACTCAAATTGGATCTGGGAAGAGTATCCGTCGGTCAAACGATCAAAGGCGGCATTGGCAGCGGGATGATACTCCCGCCCCTCGGCCTCGGCCTGCTTTCCGGCGGCAATACCCTCCGCCAGCAGGGAGAGGTCCCCGACTCGCTTGTGAACGGGAATGGGGTGGAGCAGGAGTAGCCGGCCGTGCTCCCGAGGGAGCGTTTCTCCGCTCCAGGTGCCGGAGAGCGGCACGTCGGCGCTCTGGAAGAGATAGCCGGTGCAGCGGTCCCCTCCGATTCCCAGAACCTGCACGCCGGAGTCGGTCAGCCACTGAATGGTGGCCGGGATATCCAGCATGTCCTTGGGGGAGGTGGAGAGCAGCGCCACCGGAATATCCCGGAGAGCCGGAAGGTCGGGGCAGAGGGCCTCGCTGTGGATCTCACCGATGCCGCCCATGCCGCAGGTCACGGCCAGCGGGAGCCCCATCTGCTGGCAGACGGCCATGGTTCCCGAGGCAGTCAGTGCACCGGAAAGTCCCTCCTCCAGTGCGGCGGGCAGCCGGTCATAGCTGATGCGGCACAGCTCCGAAGCGCGGTCCCGGAAGGGGAGAAACTCTGCCATGGAGCCGATCACCACCCGCCCGGCATCCACCCAGGCAATGTTGTCCAGTTCCTGGGGCCAGCGGCGCAGCATCTCCTCATTGGAGATAGACACCAACCCATGGGTGAGCAGTGCCGATTCAATCAGAAACGAATGCATTACTTCCAGCCTTCCAGGTCGTTGACGTTGTCCACGGTGACCAGGGTCAGGGGCAGGTAGATGTTGTTCTCAAAGGTCTCGCCCTCGTTGAGCATCACCGCCATCTGAAGCGCGGCCTTGGTGTACCGCTCGCTGGAGTAGGACATGGAACCGGTCATGGTGCCTGCGCTGATGGCGGCACGGGCGTCGTCGGTGAAGTCCACACCGTAGACCAGGACGCCCTCCTTACCCTCCGCGGTGAGTGCCTCCACGGCGGCCAGCGCCATGGTGTCGTTGCAGCAGAAGATGCCCTTGAGGTCGGGGTACTCGGTGATCAGGGCCTTGGTGGCGTCATAGGCCAGCGTGGCGTCCCAGTCGCAGTTCTGCACCGCCACCAGATCGATGTTGTCGGTGGCCTCAAAGACAGACTTGGCGCCGGAGGTGCGGCCCTCACTCTGGCCGGCACCGGCCAGACCGGCCAGGATGGCGACCTGTCCGCCGTCGGGCAGACGGGAGATCATGTCGTTGGCCACGGTCTCACCCTGCTCGGTAAAGGCCACAGTGATGGTGGCATCCAGATGACCGCCGGCCTCTTCCAGCGCATCCACATCCACGCCGGGACCCAGGTTGATGACCTTGACGCCGTTCTCGTTGCACTTGACGATGCCGGGGATCAGGTTGGTGCCGTCGATGGGGGAGACAATGATGACGTCATAGTCCATGTCGGCCATGGTCATCAGCACGTCCAGCTGGGAGGCGGTGTCGCCCTCGGTGGTGCCGGTCTGCACATCGATGTCGATGCCCATCTCCTCACCGGCGGCTTCGTAGTAGTTCTTCATATTGACCCAGAAGGGGTTGGTGAGAGAGATCACCACAGCGCCCACCTTGATGTCGCCAAACTGCTCGGGCATGGTGCCGATCTGGGCCTCCATGGCGGCGTCAAACTCCTGATAGAGCTGCTGCACGGTGGGGGAGAGGCCGCTGTCCGCACCTTCACCCTCCGGGGCGGGGGTGGCGCTGACCACGGGAGTGCTCTCCTCCGGGGCGGGGGTGCCTTCCACATTGGCGGAAGAGCCGCAGGCGGCCAGGCTGAAGAGCATTGCAGCCGCCAGCAGAAGGGAATACCATTTTTTCATCATCTTATATCCTCCTGTAAGACAGATTATGATAAAGGAAGCTCTTTCCTTTATACCAGTTGGATCAGCCGATACGGCTTTTGCGCTCCCGGAACTCCGCAATGACGACCGCGCACAACAGCATGGCGCCGGTAATGAACTGCTGGTAGTAGGAGGAGACGCTCAGAATGGTCAGGCCATTCCGGATGAGTCCCATGAGAAACACGGCAATCACAGTACCGGGCAGATTGCCCCGGCCGCCGTGCAGTGCGGTTCCTCCCATGATGACGGCGCAGATGGCATCCATCTCCATATTGAGGCCAGCGTTGGCCTCGGCCGAGTTGAGCCGGGCGGTGACAATGATGCCGGCCAGCGCGGATAAGACGCCCATCAGCACAAAGACCGAGACCCGGTAGCGTCCAATGGGCACACCGCTGCGCTTGAGCGCCTCCGGGTTGCCGCCTAGGGAGGTCACATAGGTGCCCCAGCGCATGTGGTAAAAGAGAGGGATGAGCAAGACAATGACCAGAAGAGCCATGGTGACGCCCGACTCCATACCAAAGAGATCGCCGCAGCCAAAGGAGCGGAAACCCTGGGGCAATTTGGTGATGGGAATACCCTGAGTGGCAATGAGGGAGAGGCCCCGGTACAGAAAGGCGGTGGCCAGGGTAATGATAAAGGCGTTGATGCGGGTAAAGTGGATGAGCAGGCCATTGATAGCCCCCATGATTCCGCCCAGAGCCAGGGCGAGGGGGATGGAGAGTCCAACCGACAGTCCGCCCTTCAGTGCCATAGCGGTGCAGATGGCGCTGAACGAGAGGATGGATCCCACCGAGAGGTCAATGGCGCCGGAGGAGATGATGCACATCATCCCGCAGGCCAGGAGCAGCCGGTAGGAGTTGGCCTCCAGGATATTGACCACGTTTTTCAGGGAAAAGAAGGACTGGGTCTGTATGGACAGAAAGACCATCATGGCCAGGCATACCACCAGGAGCAGCAGGGAGGTGGACTGTCTGGAGCACCAGCGTTTCAGAGCGATCATACTTCCTCCACCTCGCTTTCCCGGCGCAGGATCAGGTCCTGAAGGGCGTCGATGGTGGTATCCGCCGTGGCAGCTCCTGCGATGATATGTCCGGAGCGCAGTACATAGATGAAATCGGCCAGGGCAAAGACCTGGTGAAGATTGTGACTGATGATGAGCTGGGTCATACCGTGCTCCCGGAGGCGGGAGAGCATTTGGAGCGTGCTGTGGCTCTCCTGAATGCCCATGGCGGCGGTGGGCTCGTCCAACAACAGGACCGAGCCCGGGCGGCGCAGGGCACGGGCAATGGCCACCCCCTGACGCTGTCCGCCGGAGAGATGGCTCACGGGCTGGGTCAGGTCGGGGATCTGTACATGGATGTCCTCCAGAAGCTGCCTGGCCTCCTCTGCCATGGCGCGCCGGTCCAGAAAGGGACCGCGCATGCGCTCACTGCCCAGAAAAATGTTCTCCACGCTGTTTTTAAAATTATCCAGTGCCAGGTCCTGATACACGGTCCGGATGCCCAGTTCTATGGCTTGGGGGATGGTGAGACCACGATAACTGCGTCCACCGATCCGGATCTCCCCCCGGTCGGGTCGGAGGTTGCCGGAGAGAATTTTGATCAGGGTGGACTTACCGGAGCCGTTATCCCCCACGATAGCGGTGATCGCCCCTGGCCGTACGTCCAGGGAGACGCCGTGAAGGACCTGGATCTGCCCAAAAGACTTAAAAACCTGGTTGATGGAAAGGATACTCTGTTTCATATTCACATCCGCTACACTGATTGACGAAAAGCAATGTTACCGTTTTCTATCATAGCAGTGTGCCGAAGGAAGTTCAAATTGACAAATAAAATAAATAGATAAAGTGATATAGATAAAATAAATAGAACGCAGAATTTGGGCGCGCAGCGGAAAGGATGATTCCAGCACTTTTTTCGGGAACTGTTGTAGATCACAGAGTAAATATCGGGTGGTATAGCAAGGCACCGTACTCCTTCTGGAGCACGGTGCCTTGCTGCTTTAAAAGGAGGAATGCTTACTCTTTCTGTACCGAGGGGTCTTTGCGGATTGTCTGGACAACTGAAACCATGGTGAATATGAGTATGAAAGCAAATGGGAACGCGGAAACAATGGACATCGTTTGCAGCATATCCAGACCTTTGCTGGTACAGACCATCAGGACCAGCGCGAGCGCTGCCTGGAGCACGCCCCAGACCAGCTTTCGGCTGAGGGGAGGATTCAGATCTCCATTGGAGCTGAGCATACCCAGCACGAATGTGGCGGAATTGAAGGAGGTGATAAAAAAGGTACACAGCAGAACCAGGAATACCACCGACAGAATGGAGGAAAGCGGATAATGCCGCAAAACGGCAAAAAGTGTTCCGGCGGTATCGGAGACTAATTCACGGGCAGCCTCTACGCCGATCTCACGGCCGACGTCGATTCCCATAGAGCCAAATATGGAAAACCACAGCAGGGATGCGCTGGAGGGAAGGAACAGGACTCCGGCGATGAATTCCTGTACGGTGCGGCCTTTGGAGATGCGGGCAATAAATCCACCGATGAAGGGAGCCCAGGCGATCCACCAGGCCCAGTAAAAGACGGTCCACTTTCCATACCAGCTACTGGTATCGCTGAAGGAGCCTGTCTCCAGTGCGCTGGACGGAAGGGTCTGGATATATACGCCAAGCCCTTCGACCCAGTGACACAGGATCTCCCGGGTGGGCCCCAGGAGCAGACCGCAGACGGCCAAGAGGCCTACGATCATGTTATTCAGATTTCCGATGCGCTTGATGCCTTTTTCCATTCCGGCTGCCGTGACCACCAGACAGGCGATGGTGATGATTACCACGGTGGCGATCAGGACGGGCTTGGATTTCGGCAGGCCAAACACAGCGTTCAATCCGCCGTCGATCTGCATGGCTCCCAGTCCCAGGGAGGTGGCGATCCCGGCAGCGGTAGCAAAGATGGCCAGGATATCGATCCCTTTCTGGAGGATGCGGCAGGTTTTGTTGTCCCCTGCCAAGGCAGGAAATACGGAACTCACCAGACCGGGCTTTCCCTTGCGGAACTGGAAGTAAGCCATACCGAGTCCCAGGACACAGTAGGCAGCCCAGGGATGGAGCCCCCAGTGGAGGAACGCCTTCTGAAAGGCAAAACGGGTTGCTTCTGCGCTTCCCGGCTCTATACCCGGCGGAGCAGCCCACACACTCAGCGGCTCCGCCACACCCCAGAAAACCAGACCGATCCCGGCACCGGCCGAAAACAGCATTCCGAACCAGGCCGCGTTGCTGTACTCCGGCCGGGCATCATCTGCGCCCAGTCGGATTTTACGATATTTACTGAAAAAACCGATCCAGATAGAAAAGATGACAAAGGCGCTCATAGCCAGCATATAGAGCCACGAAAAGTTGACGGACAGGAAGGTGAAGGCAGTATTTGCCGCTGCTTCAAACAGACTGCCCGACAGCACGGCCCAGAGTACCAATGCCACAATGAGAATCACAGAAATGGTATAGGTTATGTTCTTTTCGCGCTTTGGCTTGTTCATAAAATTCCCTCTCGATCAAAGGCGGAAAATTGGAATGGGCGGCGGCAGGGAGAGCCCCGACCGCCGCCCATCCGCTATGGCCCAGACAGAGTTGGCCAGGAGAAAGGTATTTGTTCCGAAGAATCAGTATTTGACCTTGAATACGGTCTGTTCCGTGATGTCGGTGGCCAGGGCATCCAGGGCCACACCGACCCGGTGATAGCGCAGCTTCCACTGGGTCTCGGCGGAGGTGTTGGGATCGCCCAGAGGATAGGGAATGGAAATGGTGGGAACCATCCGGTTGGCGCCGACCGTAGAGGCCACGGGGATCAGATTGCACATCTGGACAATGGTAAAGCCGGCACGCTCAAACTCTTTCACCATCGTTGCACCGCAACGAGTGCAGGTGCCTCACGTGGAGCCCATGATGATGGCGTCTACTTTGTCCTGCTTGAGGAGAGGAATGATCTCTTTGGCCATGCGGCGGGCCTCGGCCTCAGTGGTGCCGGTGCCGACCGTGGAGTAAAAATAGGGGTGCAGGGAGCCAAATTTACCCTCACGCTCATAGGCGCGCATTGCGTCCAGGGGCACGATGACATTGGGGTCAGCATTGGCGGCAGCGGGATCGAAGCCGGCGTGGATGGTCTTGAACACGCCGCTCTCCAGCCGGTCCATGCCGGAAATGTCATAGCGGCCCCAACGGGTGGCAGAGGCGGACTGGATGCGGTCCGGGTTATCCACCGGGACGATACCGCCGGTGGTGCACAGGGCGATGCGGGCCTTGCTCAGGTCCTGAATCGCGGGGGCGATGGGGACGAGATCCTTGGCAGGAATGACCAGCTCGGTCTGATAGGGTTCCCCATTGAGCTTGTGGATCAGCATTTCCACACCGCGCCGGGCAGCGGGCTTGTTACCCACAGGCCAGGCCTGGTGCCGCACGCCGCGGGGGAAGATTTTCTCCTCGGTTGCACCGGTGTGGGGCTGGCCGGTCAGATCCTTGTTGATGTAGTTGGCCATGAGGGTCACGTCACCGCGCATCTTGGCGGCAGACTTGCCGCCCACAAAGATGGGCATATCCTTGCGGAACATCTCAACGCCGGGATTTTCCACATGCATGGAGGTGAGCACCGGCACGCCGTACCGGTCATGGACGGCCTTGCAGATGGTGCCGCAGGCAAAGCCGTAGCGTCCGGCCTGGAAGGCGGGGCCGGCTACGAAGAGGTCAAATTCCTTGTCGGAGAGGAAGCCGAGGATGGTCTCTACCGCCTCGTCGGTCCGGGAGCCCATGAAGTTGTCGCCGCAGACGATAGTGTGGGTCACCTCGCCGCCGTTGGGCTTTACCAGAGCGTTCAGAGCCATGGCAGGTCCGATCAGCTCAGCCTTGATAAAGGGAGCCTGATCGGCCTGATCTTCGCCGCCGATGCCGGCGAAGAACTGATTGATGTAGTGAATAATTTTCATATAGATTCCCCTCCTTGATTAAAATTCCAGCATAGTCTTGGGGGACCAGCCGGCGATCTGGTCGCCGCAGAACATGGAGTTGTTTTCCATGATGATGGAGCCGTCCGGACGGACCGAGGGACCCAGGATCTCATCGCCGGCCCAGCCGCCGGAGAGGCCGTCCCGGGCCAGAGCCTGGAGCTCTCCGATGACCGTGGAGCAGGGGGGCAGTTCAATGAGTTTGGAGACATTGCCGGTGGAGACCAGTGCGTTGCATTTCTCATCCAGGGTCACCAGGGGCTGGGAGCGGCCGTCGCGGCCGGTACACTCGTTGGAGATGCCGACCACCTTGACGCCCACATCCTCCAGGGCCACGATGCAGCGGACATAGTCAGCATCCGGATTGCCGTAGCCCTCCTCAGTGACGATGGCGCCGTCGGCTCCCAGGTTGAGAGCCATGTTGGACACCATGACGGCGGCGCGCTCCTTCTGATCCAGGGCCACGTTCAGGTTGGACATGATGACGCCGATGAAGTTGAAGGACTTGCCGTCCTCCGCCATCATCTCCTGGATGGTGGGGAAGTTCTGGAAATCGTAGGTACACCACTTGGAGGAGCAGGGCATGAAGGAACCCGAAATGATGGCTCCGTCCAGCACCTCGGTGGGGCTGACAAAAGAGGGGAGATACTTATTCATATCCCAGCCGTAGAGCAGATCGTTATAGCCCAGCTCCTCCATCTGAGACTGCGGCTGCATAACCAGCACCACATTGGGCAGCCCGTTCTTTTCCCGCTGTGTGACGGGAGTAAAGTCAAAGACATCCACATCCTCGGGTTCCAGGTCCTTTACAGCCTGGCCAATGTACTCGGCCAGACGGTGCGCGGCCCAGCGGATGGCGTGGTTCTTCTTCTGCTGCTCATAACGCTCAAACTCCTCGTCCGTGTCCATGACCATGCACACGTTGATGAGCTGGGAGAAGATGGTGTACTTGGCGCCCTCGCCACCCATGTCGATCAGTCCGTCGCCGAAGGAACCCCAGTGCTTGCCTACGGCCAGCACACTGCATCCCTTCAGAGCGTGGACCCGGCCCTGGCCAGCGGGGCAGACCTCGCCGGTCACACCGGGAAAGAGGGTGCGTCCGTCGGTGCGGACGCGGGGCTCCACGGCCTCCTTGACCGGGCAAATGCGGGTGTCGTCACCGGGGCGGGCGATGACCAGATCCAGGTCGGTGATGTGCTCATCCTCACCGCGCAGGTAGGCGATGGCCCCCTCCTTGTCGATGGTCAGAAGACCGTTGGAAAATTTGGTTTCCGGCCCAAACTGAATGTCGGTGACGTGGAAATTTCCAATTTCCAGTTTCATAAACAGACTTCCTTTCTTTTCAGAGTGGATCATTGGAATGGGGTTGCTTATGTGGATTTCTTTTATCGAACATGATTTTATTATCATGTTCGATAAAAGTCAAGGGCGTTTTATAGAAAAATCCGAGGGGAGGTCTTTGGGGAGGATGTGTTGTCTACTTTGTACAAAAGAGTTGACGAAATAAAAATATTGGGGTAATATTATTATAAAATCACGATAAAAAAATACTTGGAAAAGAGATGGCGTATGGCAAGACACCCCTATACCAGTGAAGAACGCGCGCAAATTTTTGCACGCTTTATTGTGGCGGCCAACCAACTTATGGAAGAAAAAGGCGTCAACGCGGTTACGATCCGCCGGGTGGCGGAATTGGCCGGATACAAGAGCTCCACACTGTATCACTACTTCAGTGATCAAGATCACCTGATCATGTACGCGTCCATGAAATATTTTCAGGAGTACAATCGGCAGCTGGCCATCTATATTACGGAGCTCCAAGACCCTTATCTGCGGTTCCGGGCAACCTGGGAGTTTTTCTGCGACTCTGCTTTCCGGCATCCCGATGCCTTTTATCGCCTGTTTTTCGGGCGCTATTCGGATGACCTGGAGGAGATTATTCGGGTCTACTATGAGGTGTTTCCCGATGAAATGCAGGATACCGACCCCATTGTCCGGGAGATGCTTCAGCACGGCTCACTCCTCCAGCGGAATATGAGTATCATGCGGCCGCTGGTGGAGTGCGGCAAAGTTCCGGCGGATCGGGCAGAGCTCTGGAATGAAATCATCGTGCACTGCTTCCGGGTCATTCTGGAGGAAAAGATGCTCCGGGGCGATGCACTGGAAAACGCCAAACTGATCGAGCGGCTCCAGGACTATATCGGCGCACTGATCGAACGCCCGTGATTACCGCGGTCTCTGTGAGCGGGGGAGAATGCTGAGTTTAAACAGGAAGAGTCTGTTACAAGCTGTGGTTTTCAGCCCAGAACGAGAAATTTGCGCATAAAAAAGTTACCGGCAACCGTTAAACTGACGGTTGCCGGTAACTTTTTATCCGAGTAGTTTTTTGAAATCTGGTATTGCGGCCTAAGAGAACAGCGCCTTGGAGGTATCGATGCTGTGGCCGGAGGGATTGTCGATATCCGTGCCGTTGCCGGAAAATTCTGAGCCATCGAAGCTGAGGGTCAGATCGGTGGGCACATTCTCCAGCAGCACGGCGGTGCCATTGTTCACAAAGTGATTATCGTGATAGCGGCTGTCGGAGGCGGACTGTCCGGTGGAGTTGAAGTGGAAGCCCACCTCATTGTCGGTAAAGGTACACTCGGTCACATTCACCCAGGCGCTCCCCTGGGACTGGAAACCGGTCTTGTAGCCGGTAAAGGAGCAGCCGATGGCCCAGGTCTTGACGGGAGCAATGATGCCGATGTCGGTGCCGTCTCCAACAAAGTCCATGTCATAGAAATAAGAGATGAACTGGTAATTGCCGCTGCCGATAGTTACCGAGCCCTTGAGAACAGTGCGCCCCGCCCCCTCGTCGGTACAGCCGTAGAACTCATAGGCCCGGGCCATCTTCAGATCCCCTTCATAGGTCACGGGGGGCAGGTAGATGTGGATCAGATCGGAGGGGGCAACCTCCCGGACGGTCTGGTCCAGCAGGGCTTGCAGCTCCTCCACGGTGTTCATGGGGTAGTCCTGCCAGTGGTACTCGTGGGTGATGATGGGGGTAACGTGGATGTTCTGGCGGATGCGGATCTCGTCCCCGTTCTTCATCTGGATGGTCCAGATGATCTGGGGCTCTCCGGAATCGCCGGTAAAATCGAGGGAGCAGATCATGGCGGCGTCGGGGGAGTACTCCTCGTCGTGACTGGGCTCTCCGGCGGTGAGAGGATCGGCGGCGTTCTCGTCCTGAACCACCTCCACGGTGACTTTCTCCACCAGAGGCTCAAACTCCGCCCAGGCATCGGCGCCGGTAGCGGCGTCGTTGACATACCACCGGGAGGGCCAGCGATACTCCTCGTCAGGGGAGCCCTGCTGGTAGATGTCGGGGGCGGGGGCACAGCGGTCGTTGGGCCAGGCCACCAGCAGCTGATAGGTCTTATCCCCGCTCTCGTAGTACACCACGCCCAGCTCGTCATACTGCTGGGGCACATAGGGGCGATTACAGTACCAGACAGCCCCACCGATGGCGGCGATTACCACCAGGGCCAGCAGGCCCAGCAGAAGCTTTTTGAGCAGAGGGATAGGCTTTCTCACCTTTTTCCGGGCGTGGACGTCCTTGGCGCAGTGGGGACAGAAGGCGGCGTTTTCCGGCAGGGGCGCGCCGCAGTGGGGGCATTTGTGTTCCATCATGGGATTCTCCTTTACTCAAAGGTGACCTGGGACAGGTCCAGGGGCTGGTCGCAGGGGTTGAGGATGCTCTGGGCGTTGGCCCGGAAGGCGGAACCCTGGAAGTTGAGGACCACGTCGGTGGGGACGTTATCCAGCTGCACCGCCACATCATTGCCCTCAAAGAGGTTGTCGTTGTACATGGAGTGGTTGGCGTACTCTCCCGTGCTGTCGAATTGGAAGCCGATGCCGTTATTCCGGAAGGTACAGCCGATGACATTGGCCCAGCTGGTGCTGTAGGCCAGTACACCGGTGTCCCAGCCGGTGAAGGTACAGTTTGTGGCCCGGAAGGGAGAGGAGCCGGAGAGACCGGTGCCGCTGCCGCTCCCCACAAAGTCAATGTCTTGGAGATAGGCGATCTCGCTGTTAGGTGCCACCACCTGAACGGGGCCTGTGAAGGTGGTACGCCTCCCGGCTTCGTCGGCAGAACCGTACAGGTTCATGCTCCGGCTCTGGATCGTGATTCCGTCCGCATAGGTCACCGGGGGCAGGTAGAGGTTGATGACCGCCACAGGGTCCGTTACCTGGTCCGGGATGGCGTCGATGAGGGCCTGCAGTTCCTCCGTCGTGTCCATGGGGTACTCCTCCGGGTGGTAGTCGTACACCGGGATGGGGATCACCTCATAGGTCTGCCGGAGAGAAATGGTGTCTCCGTTTTTCATGTGAAAGGTCCACACCAGCTCCGCCGGGGCGCTCTGCCCGGTGAAGTCGATGAGGGAGATGAGGGGACACTCGGGCGCGCCCTCGTTGTAGGCGGGCTGGGAGCATACGAAGGGGGAGGGGCTGTCCTCCTGGCCGGTAAAGGCCGCCGTTACCTCCACCACCTCCGCCAGGAAGGCCTCCGAGGCGTCCACGCCGTTATGGGTGTCGTTGACAAACAGCCGGGAGGGGACCCGGTATTGGCCCTCCGGCTCCCCGGGAATGGTCAGCTCCGGTACGGGGGTGTAGCGGTCTACGCTCTGGGTGAGCAGGAGCTGATAGTTCCCGTAGCGGACCTCCCCATAGCCGTCGTAGGTCCTGGGGGCGAAGATTGCCCACAGCCCGAACCCGACGGCGGCCAGCACCGCCAGAGCCAGCAGGGCCAGCAGCAGCTTTTTCAGCAGGGGGACCGGCTTTTTCGCCGCTTTCCGGGAATGGATGTCCTTCGCACAATGGGGACAGAAAACGGCGTTTTCCGGCAGGTCTGCGCCGCAGTGGGGGCATTTGTACTCCATGACTTATCCCCCGTTCCCCTGATGATCCAGCATGGTGTAGCCCAGCAGGTTGTAGTCCTGGTCCAGCAGCAGGTAGCACCGCCACCGGCCCTCTTTGGGCAGGAATTCCTCCAGGCGCTCGATCTCCCGGCACTGGCGCTCCAGCTCCGGGCTGTGGAGGGTGTGCCACAGGGCGTAGATCTGGGCGTCGTCCTTCCGCAGCACCGGGCCCTGGCCAGTATTGTAGCCGTTTAAGAACCACACCGCCCCGGAGGAGGGAATCTCCTCCGGAGAGATGTAAGTGGAGAAATCATCTTCCCAGTTGCCCTCAAAGGCGGCCAGCTCCGCCTCGTAGAGGTGGGTGAAGTCGTAGTCGCAGTTCACCACGTCCATCTGCCACTTGCCGTCCCCCAGGCTGGTGGGGGAGCCAATGAAGTAGCCCATCAGGTGGGTGTTGCTGTCAAAGATCAGCAGAGACACCCGGTTGTTGGAGTCATTGCCCGCGCTGTACATCCCCCGCTCGCCCACGGCGGATTGGGTGCCACGGGAGGACACCAGCTGGGCCATCTGGTAGCTGTCCACCAGGTAGTCGTCGATGTTGTCGCTGCTCTTGGAGGTGGTGCCGAAGTCAATGGCGATGAGGGTGGGGAAGAACTCCTCCAGATATTCGGGGGTGACCGTCACCATGCCGTCTTCGTCCTCCTGAAAAACCACGGCCGTGGTCTCCCCGGCGGGGAGGCCGGTGGAGGAATCGTGCAGCAGTACCCAGCCTGCCGCCGCTGCTGCCGCTAGAATTACCAGCAGCAGAACCCATTTCAGGCCCTTACGCCACAGGTGGGAGGGAACGGAGGCCGCTTTCCGGGTGCGGATGCTCTGGGCGCAGTGGGGGCAGAAGGAGGCATCTGCCGGCAGAGGCGCGCCGCAGTGTGGACAGTTATGTTCCATAAAGAACCTCTCTTTCATTCAAAGATGACATGTACCGTGCTGAGAATGTTGTCGGTAGCATTGAGGATATCCTCCTCGTTGCCGGAGAAACGGGACTGGGCCAGGCGGATGGTATGATTGCTTGGTACCCGGACCAGATCCATGCCTATTCCATTGTTTACAAAGGTGTTGCCGGTAAAATCGGTGTAGTTAAAATAGGTCCCGGCGCTGTCAAAGCGCAGGCCAACCCCGTTGTCTTCGAACCAGCAGTCGATGGGATCGGCCCAGTTCTCTCCGCCGATCAGCATGCCCACGTCCCAGCCCGTGAAGCGGCAGTCCTTCACCCGGTAGTCGGCCTCGATGGTAAGGCCGGTGCCCGAGCCGTTCCCCTGGAAGTCGATGCTTTGGATCGAGGTCAGGGAATTCTGCTCCGGCGAGAGGACCACTGGCCCCAGGAAAGAGGTGCGCCGTCCCTGCTCGTCTGCGGAGCCAGAGAGCTGGATGGCCCGCCGGTCAATGGTGAGTCCGCCCTGATACTGGACCGGGGGCAGATGGAGATGGATCACGGTGGGCAGGGGGACCTCCTTCTGGAGGCGGTCCACCAGGGCCTGGAGGTCCTCGATAGTGTCCATATCATAGTCCTCCGGGTAGCAGTGGAGGGTGTCCACCGACTGGAGGTTCAGGGTCTGCCACAGAAAGATGGTATCCCCGTTTTTCATGGTGATGGTCCACTCCATCTCCACCGGCCCCCGGCTCTGACCGGTGAACTCCAGCGAGGAGACCAGCAGACCCTCGGACAGTTCCTCACCACGGATGGGGGGCTGGCAGATCACAGGGGAGGGATTGTCCGGCGGCTGAAATACCCGGACCTGAACGGACTGGGTGTGTTGATAAAACATCTGCCCTGCATCCGTTCCGCTGTCCTGGTGGAAGATAAAGAGCTTGGAGGACCGCTCATAGAAACCGTCCGCCTCTACCGGCATGGTGCGTTCTGCCTCCGGGGTGGGGAGGTTGCGGAAGGTGAGCAGCAGGCGATAGTCTTGACCGTTCAGATGGTAAATCAGCTCCCCAGAGGCATTGTATACGTCTGGAGTGGCGGCGTCATATAGTAAAACCGCGGCCGCTGCCAGAGCGGCCAAGATCAACAGCCGAAGGGCACGCTTCAAAGGGCCCACCCACCGGCGAACAGGTACATCCACCTCCTGACGGGGGCGGATGCTCCGGGCACAGTAGGGGCAGAAGGAGGCACCTGACCACAGGGACGCACCGCAGTGGGGACAGTCGTGCTTCATAGGAATTCTCCCGTTTACTCAAAGGTGGCGTAAGTGGTATCAATGACATGGCCGGTGGGGTTATTGATGTTGGCGTTGTTACCGGAGAACCGGCAGCCGGAGAAGTAGATGGTCTGCGTACCAGGTACTTGCAGCAGATTTACCGCCATCTGGTTGCGGAGAAAGGTGTTGCCCTCAAAATCGGTACAGTTCACATAGGAGCCCGCGCTGTGGAAGCACAGTCCCACGTCATTGTCCTCAAAGGAGCACCCCACCGGGTCGGCCCAGTCTTCCCCGCCCACCAGCATTCCAGTGTCCCAACCGGTGAAGAGGCAGTTGCGCACCCGGCAGTCGGCCTCAATGGTGAGGCCGGTGTCAGAGCCACTGCCACGAAAGTCAATGTTTTCGATGATGGTCAGGGGGTCCTGCTCCGGCCGGATGACCACCGGCCCCAAAAAAGCGGTGCGCATATTCTTCTCATACACCGAGCCGGAGAGCTGGATGGACCGCTTGTCAATGGTGAGCCCTCCCTCATAATGGACCGGAGGCAGGTGGAGTCGCACCACCGTGGGCAGGGGGACCTCCTCCTGGATCTGGTCCACCAGGGCCTGGAGGTCCTCGATGGTGTCCATGTCGTAGTCCTCCGGGTAGTAGTGGATAGTGTCCACCAGCTCAAAGGCCAGCGTTTGTCGGAGAAGGATGGTGTCCCCGTTTTTCATGTCAATGCGCCACTCTACCTCCACCGGTCCCTGGCTCGTTCCGGTAAAATCCAGCGTGGAGACCAGCAGGCTGCCGGCGTTATCGTCGGAAAAGAGCGGCGCATGGCAGATGACCGGGGAGGCGTTGTCCGGCTGGAGCACCCGGACCTGGCAGGAGTCGATCTGCTGGTTAAACATCCGCCCCGCGTCGATCCCGGTGTCCACGTGGGTAATGATCAGCTTGGAGGAACGTTGATAGCTTTCGTCCGACTCCACCTGTACGGTGTATTCCGGCTCCGGAGTACCGTCGTTGCGGAAGCTGACCGCTAGGTGGTAGTCGCTGCCGTCCATCTCATAGATAAGCTCCCCATAGGCGTCGTACACGTCGGGTGTGACGGCGTCATACAGCAAAATCAAGGCCGCGATCAGAGCGGCCGCCGCCAGCAGAAGCCCGGCCCGTCTCAGTGGCCGCAGCCATCGGCGGATGGGTACGAACACCGCCTGCCGGGGATGGAGATCCTTTGCGCAGTAGGGGCAGAAAGAGGCGCCCTCCGGAAGGGAGGCGCCGCAGTGGGGGCAGTGCTTTACCGGCCCGGGCATCCTCAGAGAGCCTCCATCAGCCGCAGCACGTTTTTATAGCGGTGCTGGGGGTTGACGTGGGTACAGCGGTCCACGATGCGGCCCATTTTGCCCCCCGCCAGCTTTTTGGAGGGGTGTTCCCCGGTGAGCATGACGTTGATGAGCACGCCCAGGGAGTAGATGTCGGTGCGGATATCCGACTGGGACAGGCCGTACTGTTCCGGGGCGGCAAAGCCGGTGGTGCCCAGGATCTGGGTATCCATCTCATTCTCCGGCTTGTGCAGGCGGGCGGCATCAAAGTCGATGAGCACCGCCTGATCTCCCCGGAGGATGATATTCTCCGGCTTCACATCCCGGTGGACTGCGCCGATGGAGTGGAGGACCCACAGGGCATGGCACACCTGAATGACCACTTTTTTGGTCTCCTCCGGGGAAAAAAGTCCGCCCTCCAGCAGAAAGCCCAGGGTATCGCCCGCGATAAATTCCTCCACCACCAGGTTTTCGCTCCCCAGGCTCGCCACCTCAAACACCGTGGGCAGATTGGGACAGGTGTAGTCCAGTAATTTGTAATAGACCTCCGGATTGCCGGTGAACTGCCGGAGGATGAAGCGCTGGCCGGAGGCTTTGTGACGGATGAGCTGAACGCTGCCCCGGTCGCTCTGCTTGAGCATGCGCACAGGGTCGTATTCTTCTTCGAGACGATGTTGCAACCAAGTATAAATGGAAATCACCCCAAAATCAGAGACACTATGCAGTGTGCATATTGTTATCAATCACAAAATGTTGTAGATTTAGTATATACAATCTGACCATGGAAGTAAAGAGGGGGGGATCTGTGGTGAAAGAAAAGACCACTGACGACCTCCGGCAGGAATTGATGACCCAGCCGGATATTGATTCTTATATCAAAGAAAATCAGGAGTTTTTCTGTGACTGGAGCGTCTCGGAACTCCTGGGACAGCTGTATGAAAAGAGCGGCCTTTCCAAGGCGGGACTGGCCCGCAAGGCCGGGATGAGTGAGGTGTACCTCCATCAGATCTTTTCCGGGCGGAGGAAACCGTCCCGGGATCGGCTGCTCTGTCTGTGCATCGGCCTGGATGCAACGCTGGATGAGACCCAGCGCCTGCTCAAGCAGGCGGCCTATGCCCAGGTCTATCCCAAAAATAAGCGGGATGCCATCATCAGCCACGGGATCATTCACCATACGCCGTTGAGTGCCATCAACGACAAGCTGTTCGCCGAGAATGAGAGGACCCTGTTCTAAATAGGAATGGGCCGCAGACGATTGTTTCGGCAAAGAAAATGCCAGGGACCCGCTGTAAGGGCGGGACCCTGGCATTTTGATGTTTTGGCTGTGTGGGTGCACCGGGCGCCCAATCGCAGAAAGGGCGTTCCAGGTCAGGAGGGCTGCTCTTCCGGCGCGGGGAGAAACTTTGCGGCGACCACTTTGTGAAAAAGAAGGGCAAAGAGCAGTCCAAACGCCACGCCCAGGAAGGTATTGACGATGCGGAGCAGGACGGCCTGCTGGACACCGTAAATACCGGCACCCAGCATCAGTGCGCCGAAGCAATTCATCGCCGTTTTGTAGTGGTAATCGGTGCAGAAGCCCAGGCACAGTCCCCCCAGCGGACCGAGCAGGGAATGCAGCGCCTCGGGGGTGAGCTGATAGAGTATAAAAAACAGACAGGAGCCTGCAACGGCGCCCACGATACGCTGCCGGAAGCGGAGGGTAGTATCATGAGAGTAGGGATACTGGGAGAGTAGGGATGCACAGGCAAAGCCGATCCACATGAAGCGCTCCATTCCCCAGATCTGTCCCGCCGATAATACCAGGCTGACCCCCAGGGCCATGCGCAGCTGCCAGAGATGGACGGGATTCGAGAGGCTGAACTTCCGCACCACATGGTGAAAGCGGATCTTTTTGTGCAGCTCCCGGTGTTTGGCAAAGAGGATCGCGCCGCAGATGAGGTAGCCCACCAAGGCCAGCATACCGCGGCGGACAAGTGCCTCGCCGCTGACCGGATTGCCGGTCAGATAGACGTAGGCGAAACTGTACAGACCGCCATTTCCCAGCTCCGGCCGTTGGGTGGTGATATACAGCAGTCCAAAGAAGGCCGCAAAATGGAGCGGGATCAGGCCTACCGGCGGGATCACGGCCGCTGCACTGGGGGCCAGCACCAGGATGGCAAGGGCGATTGCCAGTGTGAAGAGGGAATCACCGACACAGTATTTAAAATTGACAAAGCGCAGGCCCAGCATGATACAGAATAACGCTACGGCCATGGCGGTGTTATCCGCGCCGAAGATGCCGGACAGGAGGCTGATAAATACAATGGCAAAGGCCACGATGAGCACGGAGCGCACCGTGATTGCCAACCAATAATAATTCTTTTCCTGCAGCGTTTCACAGGCGGCGATCTTTCGCTTTAGAATGGACGGGTCCATCTGTAAGGCATCATAAAATTTCATGGTCAAGGTGCTTGTTCGGTCCTTTCTCGATCTGTGCGGCCAGTTGATCGGTATGAGATAGAAATTGCTCAAATACGTCTCCTGTGCTGCGCCACAGGTCGTAAAAGGGCTGTAAAATGCTCTCATATCCCTTTTTCAGTTCAGACAGGCCGGATTCGGTGATAAAAAGACGATAGCTTCGCTCATCCTCCGCCTGGCGCTCCTTGCGGACGCAGCCCTTTTCAAAGAGCGACTTCAGGCAGCGGCTCACCGCCTCCTTTTTCATACCGCTCCCCTCGCTGAGCAGGAAAGGGGTATTTTGCCCGGGATTCAGATAGAGCCTTGCCAACAGCTCGCATTCACTGGCGGTCAATGTAGACTGCCGTGCCGGAAGCAGTGCACGCACGACCTTTTGCAACTGCTGCTGATAGTGCGCCATATCGGTCCATTCGATCTGCATAGATATCCCTCTTCTATATAGTTAACGTTATTAAGTATATAGACGGTGTTTTGACCTGTCAAGAGGACAGTGCCGCATTCTTGCAGAACAGCAAAATTTTTTACACAAAAAACCCGGCTGTGCAGAGAGGCACAGCCGGGTTTTACTTCGGGTTGAACGGACCACAGCTCAAAAACGGCTGTGGAGCCAGTCGGCCTTGTGATAATAGATCCAAAAGGCAATGGAGCTGAGCAGCCAGGTGAGGGGGTAGACCCAATAGACCATCTGGATGCTCTGGGTCAGCGGGACGGTGATGGTAAGGAACGTCACCCGGACCACGCACCAGAAGACCAGCATGACGGCCATGGGGATCATGGCCTTTCCGGAGCCGCGCAGCAAGGCGGAAATGGAGTGGGAGTAGGCCAGCAGGAAGAAGAAGAGCGCCGAGGTGCGGGCCTTCTCGATGCCGAAGCGGATGACCTCCGGGTTGGAGTCAAAAGCGGCGATGAGCTGCGGCGCAAAGACAAAGACCAGCACGCCGATGATCTCGGCCAGGATGACCGTGGTCCAAATGCCAAAACGCGCGCCCTTTTTGGCGCGCTCCAGCTGTCCGGCTCCCAGGTTCTGGCCGGTGAAAGTGGTGAGTGCCATGGTGAAGCTGGTGATGGGGAGAAATCCGAACCCTTCGATTTTGGAATAGGCCCCGCAGCCGGCCATGGCGATCTCTCCAAACACATTGATGTTGGATTGGACCACCACGTTGGCAAAGGCGATGATGGAGTTTTGCAGGCCGGAGGGGAGCCCCAGCCGGATGATCTGCCGCAGCATTTCGCCGTCAAAGCGGATTTTGGACAGATACAGGCGATAGCAGTCCTGGGTACGCACCAGCTGGATGAGGCAGAGAACGGCGCTGACCAGCTGAGAGATGACCGTGGCGATGGCAGCCCCCTCCACCCCCATGTGGAAGAGCCCGATGAATACCAGGTCCAGCACAATGTTGATGAGAGAGGAGATGATCAGATAATAGAGCGGATGGCGGCTGTCTCCCACCGCCTGGAGGATACCGACAGAAACGTTGTAGAGGACAAAACCGAGGGAGCCGGCAAAGTAAAGCCGCAGGTAGAGCACAGAGTCCCCCATGACATTCTGGGGCGTAGCCATCCATAAGAGGATCTGTGGCGAGAGGAGCATCCCCACCAGGGTCATAACCACACCGGCGGCCAAACCGAAGGCCACGGTGGTATGGATGGCCAGGCGCATGTGGTCGTAGTCCTTGGCACCGAAATACCGGGCGATGACCACCCCTGCGCCGATGGAGACGCCGCTCAGAAAGCCGATGAGCATAAAGATAAGGCTGCTGGAGGAGCTGACCGCGGCCAGCGCGTTGCTGCCAAGAAAATTGCCCACAATCAGGGAGTCGGCGGTGTTGTAGAGCTGCTGAAAAAGGTTGCCGAAGAAGATGGGCAGCGCAAAAAGGGTGATGCTTTTGCGAATGGAGCCGTTGAGCATGGAGGCAGTGCGTTCCTGCTGCAAATCATGTCCCTCCCTGTACGTCGATCTCCTGTCCGGCAGAGCCGACAGGTACACGGCCCATTATAGGACCCTTTTCCACATTGCGCAAGGGCGTGGGGAAAATCGGAGCGCGGATGGCCTGTGGATTGTGCAGATGCCTCAGGGAGAATTAGCGCATGGCCAGAGTTAACACACCTATGGCACAGAGAATGTCTCTGTCTGCCTGATAGGCCGCTGTTTCACAGGAAATGATCCGGCGGACAGCATCTTCGTGCGTAATCCGCGCGGTCATACGCAGATGTACTCCGGGGAGAATCTTATGCTTAAATCTCATCTGATCAATGCCCATAAAGAGGGGAACCATTCCCTGATAGCGCTCTAACGACAACAAGAGGATATCAGCTGTCTGTGCTAAGGCCTCTACGGAGTAAACTCCGGGTAAGACCGGATTGCCAGGAAAATGCCCCTGGAATACCGACATGTCTGGCGAGACATAAAAGCGAGTCTCTATGGAGTCACCAGGAATGAGTTTGCTAACCTCATCGACTAATAAAATAGGGGGACGCTGTGGAATGATGCTTTTAATTTCTTCCAATGTTAGTGTCATTGCCTATACCTCCCGATGGAACCGTTGATCGGCTTGTCTAAATGCATGGGTATAGATACGGTGACTTCTCACTTAATTGTGACACGCAAGCAGGGTGCCAAGCGGTGGATCGAGGAGGGACAGAAAATGGTGAACAGAGGAGGATTTAAATTGTCATTTTTGATAATAAGAAAAAGAAAAATGGAGGAAAAGCACGCTGTTTCAAAGCTTTGCGCGAATTATCATTTTTGACATGGGAAATATCAGTTTTGATAATATATATAAAAATTCTAATATTTTTTGATTTTGCTAAATTTTTCGCCATATTGTCGCTTTTTTCTTGCGAAAGTCGTAATATTCATTCCCATTGATTGAGAGGCGGTTTTCAGAGTGCCATGCTTTTCATATGCTCTCCGGATATATTCATACTCCAATTGTTCCAGAAGAAGAGGAAGATCGATGGGCTGGCTGAGGTCAAAAAGCTCGTGTTTCTCGGTTTCGGAGGTCCTGCGGAATGGGAGATCCTGAGCGATTACCTGGTCGTTTTCTCCCATAACCACAATCTGTTCTACTACATTTTTTAGTTCCCGTACATTTCCGGGCCAGGAATACTGCTCCATGGCGTGCAGCGCTTGGCGGGTCAAAGTTTTTTGGGTGTGATATTTTTCGTTGTAGCGGGAGAGAAATTTTTGCGCCAGCGGCGGGATATCCCTTGTTCGTTCACGGAGAGGGGGCAGGCACAGCTGTACGACGTTAAGCCGGTAATACAGATCCTGGCGAAAGGTTTTCTCTTCCACCATACGCTCCAAATTCCGATTGGTAGCCGCAATCACGCGTACATCAATTTGAATGGGACGGGTTCCGCCCAAACGAACAATTTCTCCCTCCTGAAGGGCACGCAGGAGCTTTACCTGAAGATCCAGGGGCAGTTCTCCGATCTCGTCCAGAAAGAGTGTACCCCGGTGGGCAATCTCAAAGTAACCCATTTTACCACTGGAAGACGCACCGGTAAAAGCCCCTTTTTCATAACCGAATAGTTCACTTTCTATTAAGTTTGGGGATATAGCACCGCAATTTACTTTAATAAAAGGATTTTTGGCGCGCAAGCTGTTTTCGTGCAAAAACTTGGCGATCTCTTCCTTTCCGGTTCCTGTTTCACCGGTAATCAGCACCGTGGAGTCCGTTGGAGCAACCTTATTGGAACGGTAGAGGACTTCCAGCATTTTAGGGTCCTCGGCCACAATATCGGGCTTTTGGTAGAGCTGTTCTCGGATCGCATTGAATCTGGACTGATATTCACTAGCCAATGCACGGGTCCGGGACAGTTGAGCACGCAATTGATCGATTTCCTCAAAATCACGGTTGTTGCTTACGACCATGATAATTTCGCCGTTTTGATTAAAAATAGGGTTGCTGGTAATGTAGGCGGTACGATTTGTCTTATAAAATTTTTGCTCAATGGTAATCGGGCGCCCTGTTTTCAGTACCATCAGCGAGGCAGATTCTGAGATGAGTCCATCCTCCAAATCATGTACATTTTTCCCCAGTATTTCTTCGCGACAAGCGCCGGAAAGTTCCTCATAACTCTTATTTACCTTGATGATACGGCCAGTTCCATCCGTAATAAAAAGGCCGTCCATAGAGTTTTCGATGATGGCGTCCAAGGCATCATACAGATGCCGTGTAAGGCACAGAGTTTCTACCAGTTCCTCATGCGATTTTTGCCGCAGGATAGCTGGATCTGTAGTATAGTCGAATTCTATAAAGTCAAATTGCTCCATAAAGCGGCCTCCTCTCTATGATGGGGATTGCGTCAAATGATCAATTGAATCTGCGGTATTATAAGGAATTTGCCAATTTTATCGTAAAACAGTACTTGATTTGCAAAATAATAGATTTTCATTTTTGATTCTGAAGCTTAGTAAAAAGTAAGTATATAGATATTTTGCACAATATAGAGTGAAAAATCAATAGATATTTTTCTGTTTGGCACATGGCTTGCATGTATTTTTGGGCAAGTGGATTTGTGCCATTGCCAGTTTAGAAATTTGGGCGGGAACTAGGAAAGAGGTGGAGAAGTGGACTTTTCAAATCGTGTGGTGATGCTCACAGGAGCAGGAAAGGGAGTTGGACGTACAACAGCCAAACAGTTTGCAGCTGCCGGTGCACGTGTTGGATTGATCGCTCGTACGCAAACGGATATTCAATCTTTGGAAGAAGAAATACGCCAGAGCGGGGGCCAGGCACGGGCAATTCCATGTGATGTATCAAAAGAATCGGAAGTGAGGAATGCAGTCAAAGCATTGGAAGACATTTGGGGCGGAGTGGATATTTTAATCAACAACGCTGCAATTTTTCGGGGAGGAAAGGTGGATGAGTTGTCACTGGAGGACTGGCAAGCTCCGATGCGGGTCATCTTGGATGGTACATTTCTGTGCTGCAAGTATGTCCTGCCCGGGATGAAGGCCAGAAGATACGGCAAAATCGTCAATATAGCATCCAGTGCTGCCCAGCATGCGTTTCCAGGTTATAGTGCCTATGCAGCTGCAAAAGGTGGTGTGGTCTCGTTTGGGATTACGTTGATGGAAGAGGTACGTGACTATGGCCTCAATGTTAATACGATTATTTTGGGGCTGACCAATACGGCTGAGGTCAAACAGCGCACCAGTATTCCCAAAGAAAAAATGCTTCAGCCTACGGATGTTGCCAATACCATCATGTATCTGTCTTCGGATGAGGCCAGGGGATTTAAGGGAGCTGCATTGGAGTTTTTTGGAGATTATTTATAAAGCAATGAAAAAGGAGCGGTTAATGTGTTAGATCTGGAAACATTGAAAAAGATGTACTATGACATGGTGTTTATCAGACGATTTGAGGAGAAGGTAGACGAATACTCCAAAAAAGGTTTCATTCCGGGATTTGTACACCTGGGAATCGGACAGGAAGCCGTACAGGTCGGAGCGGTGTATGCCCTGAAACCGACGGACTACAAATATCCGGATCACCGCTGTCATGGAGCAATTAGTCTGTTTGGTACGGATAAAAAGGCGGTTATGGCTGAGATCTTTGGCAAAGCCACCGGTATCAACGGCGGACGGGGCGGTTCAATGCATGTGGCCGATTTAAAAGTGCGCAATATGGGAAACAACGGTATCCAGGGGTCCAACGTGGTGTCCGCTTTGGGACCGGCGTTTTATGCCAAGTATAAGCATGAGGATGATGTAACGGCGGTCTTTATGGGAGACGGAACCTTGGGCGAGGGCGCCTGCCATGAGAGCATCAACTTGGCTGCCACCTGGAAATTGCCCGTAGTCTATATCCTTGCGAACAATGAGTATGCCATCGCCACCCATTACTCGGAAGCCTACAATATCAAACAGCTGGCCACTTGGGCGGATGGCTACAATGTACCCCATGAGGTTGTGGATGGAAATGATGTGGTAAAGGTCTATGAGGCGGTCAGCCGGGCGACAGAACATGCCCGGACCGGGAAAGGACCGTTTTTGTTGGAACTGATGACCTACCGATGGCAGGGACACTTCGCTGGCGATCCTGCGGCCTACCGTCCTCAGGAGGAAGTTGATGAGTGGATCAACAATCGCTGCCCCATCAAAAAACTGCGGGAACAGTTGGCCGCACAGGGGATGACGGATAAGGAATTTGATCAGATTCAGTCCGATGTCAATGCCGAGGTGGACACACTGGTGGACTACGCCATGAGTAGTCCGGACCCCAAGCCCGAGGATGCCATGCTGCATGTATACGCAGGAAGAAAGGTGGAAGTACACAATGCCTAGGAAGCTCTCTTTTAGCAAAGCTCTTAACGAGGCCCTGCATCAGTCCATGGAGCGAGACGAGAACGTTTTTATTATTGGCGAGGATGTGGCCAAGATGGGTGGAGACTTTGGCATCACCCAGGGTATCTGGCAGAAGTGGCCAGAGCGGGCCTATGATACGCCCCTGTCCGAGCAGGCTATTATTGGCCTTTGCAGCGGAGCTGCCGCTTTAGGGCTGCGCCCGGTGGCCGAGATTATGTTTGCGGATTTCTTAGGCGTGTGCTTTGACCAGATTGTCAACAATGCCGCAAAAATGAATTTTATGTATGGCGGAGAGGCCAGCGCTGCTATCACAGTCCGGGCTTCCACCGGCGGCGGAATTCGATGTGCATATCACCATTCTCAGTGTGTAGAGCCTTGGCTCATGAACATACCTGGGTTGGTGGTGGTGGCACCCTCCACTCCCTATGAGGCAAAAGGACTGCTGAATGCCTCGATTCGGGATAACAATCCTGTGATTTTCTTGGAACATAAGGGACTGTACAATGTAAAGGGCGAGGTACCCCAGGACTACTATGAATTGCCGCTCTATCAAGCGGAGGTAAAGCGGCAGGGAAGCGATGTCACCGTGGTGGCGACCATGATGATGACGGATCTAGCCCTGAAAGCGGCAGAACAGCTGGCCCAGGAGGGAATCAGTGTAGAAGTGATTGATCCGCGTACCCTGTTCCCGCTGGATAAGGAGACCATTATCCAGTCGGTAGGCCGTACCGGCCGATTGGTGGTTGTGCAGGAAGGACCTCAATTTATGGGGTTCGGCGCTGAGCTGGGAGCGATAGCTGCTTCTGAGGAGCTATTTGAGTACCTGAAAGCCCCTGTCAAGCGGGTGACTTCAGAGGATGTTCCCACTGCATATGCTCCCTGCATGGAGGACTTTATTATGCCCAACCTGGATAAGGTCCTGCGTGCAATCCGCAGTACCGTAGAGTATTAAGTGCAACCGGTCGGGGCGCTTTAAAAGATCCGGGAAAGACCAGCAACCAGTCTGGCGTGCCGCAAGAGATACGTGCCTGTGGATGGGGAAGACTCACCCCGGCCAGAGGTTCAGAGATACCACATAGCTAAACTCTGCCGTATTATGGATGCGCTGAAATCAAAAAAGGAGTCGTGCCATGAGTATTGTTGAAATGCGCCATATCTATAAGTATTTTGGCAATTTTTGCGCCAATGAGGATATTAACTTCAGTGTCGAAGAAGGAGAAATTCATGCTCTTTTAGGCGAGAATGGCGCTGGAAAATCCACGCTGATGAATATTCTTTATGGGCTGTATATGCACGATAAAGGCACCATCCTTATTAATGGTGAGGAAGTGAATATGGGCAGCCCAAGTGTCGCCATTTCAAAAGGAATCGGCATGGTTCACCAGCATTTTATGCTGATACCCCAGTTAACTGTAACAGAGAACATTTTCCTGGGAATGAAGGAGGCTGGATTTGTACTTCACCGCAAGGAGCTTCAGCGGCGCGTGGAGGAATTGAACACAAAGTTTGGGTTTAATGTCAAGTCGGATGCCCTTATTTGGCAGATTCCGGTGGGCGTGCAGCAGAAGGTGGAAATTCTCAAGGTGCTGATGCGTCGGGCCCGTATTTTGATTTTGGATGAACCCTCTGCGGTGCTTACTCCCGATGAGGTAGTGGAGCTGTTTGATTCGGTCAAAGCACTGTCCAGAGAAGGGTACTCCATCATCTTGATCACCCACAAAATGAGCGAAGTGCTCAATTACGCAGATCGAGTTACCGTTATGCGGCAAGGACGGGTTGTGGATACGGTGCGAGTGGCGGAAACAGATGAAAATGCGCTTGCCCGTATGATGGTAGGTCGGAATGTAGATCTGGAGCGTCAAATTACGGGTGGAGAATTTGGAGCTCCTTTGCTGGAGGTCAGTAATCTTACCGTAAAAAACAACAAAGGCTTTGAAACCGTAAAGGGTGTAAGTTTTTCTGTTCGGGAAGGCGAAATATTGGGGATTGCAGGTGTAGATGGCAATGGACAGCTCGAATTGGGCGAAGCGATTGTGGGCCTGCGCCGGATTGAACATGGAGAGATCAAACTGAACGGCAATGTGGTTACCCGCTCCACCATCCGGCACCGTTTGGATGAGGGCTTGGCCCATATACCGGATGACCGCTTGAAAAAGGGTCTGGTGTTGCAGTTCCCGATCAAAGAAAACCTGATTATGGGAATGCAGCGCAGCGATAAATATTCCAATGGAATTTTCATGAAGCAGGCGGCCATTGAGGAGCACGCCAAACAGCTGGTAGAAGAATTTGACGTTCGTCCGGCCGATGTTGAATATTTGGCAGGCGGTCTGTCAGGAGGCAACCAACAGAAAGTGATCCTGGCGAGAGAGGTGGACCGACAGCCTAACGTCATGTTAGCCATTCAGCCTACCCGTGGTTTGGATATTGGAGCCACTGAGTTTGTGCGGCGTAAGTTGGTGGAGGAGCGCAATAAGAAAAAAGCAGTACTACTCATATCCACAGACTTGGATGAAATCATCTCGCTGAGTGATCGCATTCTGGTAATGTACAATGGCACCTTCATGGGAGAAGTAAAATATGACACTCCACTGGAGACGTTCAGCTTGCTGATGGCGGGGTGTCCTGTGAAAGAGATTCCGGAGAGCGGGAAGGTGGTGTAGGCAGTGGAAAAGCTGAAAAGTGCTCTGCGTTCCATTTGGATGCCGGCACTGGCAATTATTGCGGCATTAATTGTCTGCTGGGTGGTGTTAACAGCAGCTGGCTACAGTGCACCAGACGCATTTGGAGCGCTTTGGGACGCTACATTCCGCAATGTCAAATCATTTGGCAATACCCTGAATAAGGCGAGTCCTCTGGTGTTTACCGGTATTGCGGTGGCAGTCTCCTATCGCTGCAGCGTTTTTAACATTGGTACAGAAGGACAATTCCTGATGGGAGCGATCTCGGCAGGGTATGTGGGGATCTATCTGGATATGCTGCCCGGTCCTGTACTGATTGTCCTGATGTGTATTGCCGGTGCCATCGGTGGAGCCTTTTGGGGTATGATTCCCGGCTACCTGAAAGCGCGTCACGGGGTATCTGAGGTCATTACGACCATTATGTTTAATTACATCGCGCTGCAGTTTTTGGGATATCTGGTCCGGGGGCCGCTGCGGGATACCAGCCAGGTGGAACCGCAGTCCTTCAAAATTGCCGAACAAGCTTACCTGAGCTACATCATTCCGAATACCCGTCTGCACATCGGCTTTTTTGTAGCATGCATTATTGCCGTCATTATGTACATCGGACTTTTTAAGACCTATTACGGCTATGAGCTGCGGGCGGTTGGCTACAACAAAGTAGCGGCCCAGTGTGGCGGCGTCAACACCAGCAGCACGATGGTCAAAGCAATGCTGATCAGCGGCGGGATCGCGGGTCTGGGCGGTGCGATTGAGCTGGCAGGAAATACACATTATCTCTTTGAGAATATGTCCCCTGGCTATGGATACACCGCCATTGCGATCTCTGTTCTGGCGAATAATAACCCGATTGGCGTTATTTTTAGTTCTCTGCTGTTTGGATTCCTGAATGCCGGATCGACTGCCATGCAGCGGGCAGCAGATGTATCCGCATCGTTTGTTAACATTTTCCAAGGAATTGTTGTGGTCTTTGTAGCCCTAGCCGCAGTTAGCCATCTGTTGTTGAAGGGATGGGGAAAAAAAGGCTTAAAAACGGTTAAGAAGGGGGCTTAGCCATGGAACAACTGTCGTATTTTCTTGCCGCTACGGTTCGTATGGCAACCCCGCTACTGATTGCTGCGCTGGGACTGTCTATCGCTGAGCGGGCTGGTATGATGAACATTGGTGCAGAAGGCATTATGCTGATGGGGGCTTTTGCGGGCTATGCGGCCACCAGATTGTTAGGCAGCTATTGGTATGGTGCTCTGATTGCCATGATTGTAGGCGTCGCATTTACAGCAATTTTTGCGGTACTTGCTATTTCCTGCAAAACACAGCAAGTGGTCGTAGGTGCTGCAATCAATATGCTGGGAGCGGGAATTACCAGCGTACTCTATCGAAAAATGTTTTACCAGGTAGGAAACGGCATCAGCGGCATGATGGTGGATAGCTTCCCCAATGTGCCCATTCCGCTGCTCAGCAACATTCCGGTGATCGGTGATATGCTGTTTAACCACAATGTTTTGGTCTATATTGCCTTTCTGCTGATAGGGGTTTTCTGGTTTATTATCTATCACACATCTTTGGGCTTGAAGATTACGGCCTGCGGAGAGCATCCCAAAGCGGCTGATTCCCTGGGAATCAATGTGATCCGAATCCGTTATCTGACAACTTTAGCCAGTGGTGCACTGCTGGGATTGGCCGGCGCATACCTCTCCATTGCGCAGACGAATGCCTTTGGCGAGGATATGACAGGTGGTAAAGGCTTTATTGCTATGGCTGTGGTTATCTTGGGAAAGTGGACGCCTTTGGGCATTACAGGAGGCTCACTTCTCTTTGGTGCGGCCAACGCCTTGCAGATGAGTGTCCAAAATTTGGGCGTAAATGTACCGAACAACATTATTATGATGATTCCCTATGTGGCTACGGTAGTGGCTGTAGTTGCGGTAAGTAAGAAAAAGGTGGGCGCTCCCAGTGCGCAAGGTGTACCGTATATCAAATCTTAGGCTTGGCACCTCTGAAAGGGAGAGGTTTCCGTAGGAAGGAGTATGCTGTAATGAAGCACTTTAGAAAAATAGCTGCGACCGTTTTATCACTGTGCCTTTTGATGAGCCTATTCGCCTGTTCTTCTAAACCGATAGAGGAAACAGCTCCAAATAATTCGGCAAATCAGAACCAGACATCACAGGGTGGCGGCGGAGGAGATGTCTCCAGTTTGAAAGTTGCCACACTGGTTCCGGGGTCGGTAACAGATGGAGGATTTTGTCAGCTTGGTGCGGAAGCGACCCAGGCTGTGGCAGATCAACTGGGGTGTGAGGCAGTAACGATTGAGGCCTCCACTGCGGACAAAATGAAGACCGAAGCGGAGACCTTGGCAGAAGAAGGTTATGACATCATCTTTGGGCACGGCGGACAGTATGCCAGCCCCTTTGCCGAGATCAGCGGTGATTATCCGGATACCTGGTTTATTACCGTGGGAGGGACTGAGGTCACAGAAAATCAGTTCCCGCTGAATATTACGTTTGAGGAGAGCACCTATGTAGCTGGCGTCGTAGCCGGTATGATGACACAGAGCAACAAGATTGGTATGTTGGTGGGCGGAGATTTTCCCTCTTACACCAAAACGACCCGTGCTATGGAGCTGGGGGCCAAGAGTGTCAATGATGCGATCGAGTGTATGTTTGCCGTACTGACCAATATTGACATGAATGAAGCCTATGAGACCTCTACCAACCAGATTAATTCTGGCGCCGATGTCATTTTCTCCAACGCGAATGAAGGATCTTTGGGTTCCATAAAGGCGGCTGTGGACAATGACATCTATTGTATCGGTGCGCTGGCCGATTACAGTATGGAAGCCCCTGAAAATTGTCTGCTTTCCTGTATCTGCGACTACAACATAGCGTATGTGGCGGCGGTAGAAGCAGTTGCAGAAGGAATTGAGAAGAGTGATTTCATGTTTATTGGAATGAGCGACGGAGCGGTGCGACTGGTTTGGAATGAGGCTCTGAAGGGACAGATCCCCCAGGAGGTTATTGACGCAGCAGACGATACGATTGAAAAGATTAAGTCCGGAGAGATCGATGTTCCGAATGAGTACGAATAAGATAACTTTTATCCCACATAGGTTTTGAAGAGATTTGCCCTGATAGAATGTTCGATGGAGGAAATTGAATATAAAGAGGAGGGTACTCGATGAAAAAGCTATTTGCGCTGTTTCTTGCACTTGCAATGGTATTGGGCATGGTGGGTTGCTCCAATACGGGAAGCAATGGCGGTGATACTTCCAAACCGACTGCTAGCGGCACACAGGAAGACGGCAATGAGGCTGAAAACCATACTGATGTATCCAATATGAAAATGGCCATGCTGATTCCCGGGTCCCCGACGGATGGAGGCTACTGCCAGTTGGGCGCTGAGGCGGCAGCGACTGTTGGAGAAGAGTTTGGTGTGGAGGTAGTGGTTATTGAGGCTGCCACTGCCGACAAAATTAAAAGTGAGGCGGAGACCCTGGCTGATGAGGGGTATGACATCATATTTGGTCATGGCGGAGAGTACGCCAGCCCCTTTGAGGAAATCAGCGCCGATTATCCGGACACTTGGTTTGTCACCAACGGCGGCAATGTAGTTACAGAGAATCAGTTCCCGGTTAACATTGCTTATGAGGAGAGTACCTATGTAGCCGGTGTGCTCATGGCACTGACGACGAAAACAAATAAGATCGGTATGGTAGTGGGTGGAGACTTCCCGGCCTATACCAAAACTACCCGTTCTATGCAGATGGGCGCTGAGAGTGTCAATCCGGACATTGAGTGTATGTATGCCGTATTATCCAGCGTGGATGCGAATGAGGCGTATGAGACAACCAAAAATCAGATCAATGCAGGTGCAGACTGGACATTCTCCAACGCAGATGCGGGTACGCTGGGTTCTCTGAAAGCGGTCATGGAAACAGACAATGTTAAAAATGTTGGCGCGCTGGCCGATTATAGCAGTGAGGCTCCTGACCATGTGGTAATCTCTACGATCTGCCATTACGACAAGGCCTATATCGCAGCGGTCAATGCGATCCTTGAGGGAATTGACCAGCCGGAAATTCTGTTTACCGGTATGGCTGACGGCTCTGTTACCCTGGTATGGAATGAAGCCTTGGCTGCCGAAATTCCGCAGGATGTCATGGATCAGGTAAATGAAACGATTGAAAAAGTGAAGTCTGGCGAAATTCACGTGCCAAACGAGTATGAATAAGTAGTGCACGTACTTGCCCGCTGGTCTGGAAGGACTCCGGGTCAGCGGGCATTTTAACGGAGCAAAACTGCTCAGTGAGTCATCCGTTCATTCTTTTAGCCTATTTATAAGGCCAGAGCGGCGATGTTTTTGAAGTATGGCACATGGAACATCGGCTCGCTACTTGAGGAGGTTGACCTGCATGTTTAGTTTGACAGAAAACGTCATGGGAGTTGTCAATGAGATTATAACCAACGCAGACGCTCTGGGGTGCAGGATACATAAACTGAATTGTGGCGCCACAGTGGTGGATATGGGACTGGAATGTAAGGGCAGCTGGAAGGGAGCACTTTTATTTACCAGAGCGACCTTGGGTGACCTTGCCATAGTGCAGCTGGGAAATTTTAAGCTCAACGATACCTACTCTTTTGCGGCAGTAGAAGTGTTTGTAGAGCAGCCTATGATTGCCTGTATGGCCAGTGAGATTGCCGGTTGGAGCTTGGGAACCGGGGAGTATGCAACCATTGCCTCTGGCCCAGCTCGCTCTCAAGCGGTGGCAGAGTCGGATCATTACATCCATATGACACCTTACCGGGATCAAAATGATAAGGCGGTAGTGTGTCTTCAGGATATAAAGCTGCCGAATGATGCACTGGCGCTGGAGATCGCACAGGCCTGCCATGTAAAACCGGAGAATACCTATATTCTGATCAGCGATAGCACCTGTATGACTGCCTCCATGCAGGTTTCTGCCCGCATTATTGAGCAGTCCTGCCACAAAATGATGCGCAACGGCTTTAGTGCCGAACAGATTGTCATGTGCCGTGGACGAGCCCCCATTGCCCCTGTCGTCAAGGATGAGTTAAAGACCATGGGACGGATTAATGATGCACTGATCTACGGCAGTGAGGCGGAGTTCTGGGTGGATGCGAGAGATGAGGATATTGAGCAGGTAATCCATAAAATGGTAGGGGTGACGTCCTCGCCAAAGTATGGCGAACTCTTTGCAGATGTGTTTGACAAAGCGGGACGCAATTTCTTCCATGTAGAGGTGGATGTACACTCGATTGCCAAATGCCAGTTCCATAATGTCAATACCGGCCGCTGCTTCCATGCTGGTGAAATTAATTACGAATTGCTGGAACGCAGCTTCTTGAGTTGATGGAAGGTAAGTCAGAACGGGAGGAGAGCAGAGTATGGTAACAGCCGTTAAGATGCCTAAATTTGGTTTGTCAATGGAGGAGGGCACGATCGCCTCCTGGCTGGTTCAGGAGGGCGATACCGTCCAAAAAGGGGATGCCCTGGTGGAGATCAATTCTGAGAAGCTTACCAATACCGCTGAAGCTCCGGCTGACGGCATAGTACGGAAAATTGTTCTTCAAGAAGATGAAACAGCCCTTTGTGGAGAACTTATATGTGTATTGGCAGATTCGGCTGATGAAGACATCTCCTCTGTGTTGAGCGGCACAGTAAGAGAAGATCTTGCAGAGTACGGTGAGCAGACAGCGGCTCCGACTATCTCTCGCCCCGTTCCAAATGAAGAGGTAAAAATTACGCCCAAGGCCAAAAAGAGGGCGGAGGAGTTAGGGCTGGAATATGCACATATTACGGGTACGGGGATAGCTGGTGCCATTACAATTGCTGATCTCAAAAAGTTTGGCCGTCCGAAAGCTGCGGCAGTTCCATCCACTCCGGAGCTAAACTCTGTGCAACCGGTACCCAAAGCAGAACCTGTGCTATGCCGTACAGCTTCTCTGATTCAGCCCATTTATGCCGGTGTGGAGACGGGAGAACAGGTCATTAAAATGTCCCCCATGCAAAACGCGATTTGTAAATCGATGTATACCAGTATGTCGACTTCTGCTCAGACTACACTAGCAACCGAGGCTAATGTACAGAATTTGGTAAAAGTATATCAATCGATCAAAGGAAAGTATGGTGCCGCCGGTATCAAACTCAGCTACACAGCTATGATAATTAAGGCAGTAGCTATGGCACTGGAAAATCACCCTGCTGTCCGGACACAGATGGTAGATGAGGAGCACATTAAGATTTGCGAACAGATTGACATTGGTGTAGCGGTGGATATTCCTGCCGGACTGATTGTTCCGGTCATTCGAAAGGCAAATCTGAAAGATCTGCGTACCATTTGTGTCGAGTTGGCAACCTTGACCGATAAGGCTAAGACTGGCCGCTTGGAACAGACGGACTTGGGAAATTCTGTGACTACGATAACAAATCTAGGAATGTTTGGAGTTACTTATTTTACGCCTGTTCTCAATGCACCGGAGAGTACGATTCTGGGAGTTGGAGCCATCATTCGGAAGCCCGTAGACCACAATGATGGCATCTTTATGGAACATGTTATGAATTTGAGTCTGACCCATGATCACAGGGTGTCGAACGGCGCTCCCTGCGCGCGTTACCTTCAGGAAGTGGTGGAAGGACTGCAGAATTTCCGGTGGTGCTAGTTCTTCTTTGAAGCAGAAAGATTAGGGCAATTGAGGTCAAAGCATAAGATCGACAATATTCTGTACCGGTGTTTGGAAAATTGGGCAAGTAGAAACTGCCAGAGGTCATGGACCTCTGGCAGTTTCTACTTCTATACGATTTTAAACGATTTATGGAATCTTTCTGGATTATTTGCATTGTGATAACAGCTTTGATAGAAAAAATTATTGGATTTCAAAGAAAGATATCCCATAAAAAGTGTTAGTGGAAAGATTCGCTGGGATCGTATGCGCCCAGCTCTCTTGCGGCTTTTAGCATGGCATAAAAGTTGGCTGGCGGGGTCAGGTAACTGATGGTACACTCAGGCGTAAGCACAAAGCCGCCGGGGAAATACTTCATTTTCTTCAAAATAGCCGCGCATTCCGCATAAACTTCTTCCGGCGTTCCATTTTGAAGGGTAATGCTGCGTACGTTTCCGCCCAAAATAAAATCAGGGCCCATGACTTTTCCCAGATACTCCAAATCGGTCTCGGCGCCCACTGTAATCAGAGTTCTTCCGTGGAAGGGGATGTTTGCCTTGATGATGGGAAGATTTTTATCATGACGGCCGCACAGATGCAGGCCCGTAATGGGGATATTCCACTCCCGATACGTTTCAAAGATCTCCACCAGATAGGGCAGACAAAAGGTTTCAAACTGGCGCGGGGAGAGAAGTGCATTGGACTCCAATGGACAGGCCATTCCGGCACCCAGAGGTTCTGGTCCAAACTCATCCAGATATGCCTGAGCCAAAAAATAGATATAATCCGTGGCAAAACGCATCAGGCGGTGGACCAGCTCGGGTTTTTTGATCATCCAGCGGACCAGATTTTCTGCGCCGACCAAGTACTGCACCACACTGGTGGGGGAACCGGCAAATACAGAGACGCCCTCTCCGTTGCGGTAGCAGATCCGGTTGAACTCCAGGATGCGTTTGGCATCAAATGTCTCATCAATGCTGCGCGGCAGGGTGAGCTTTTCCACATCGGCCTCTGTTGGAGCGGCCAAGCGGGACGCATAGGGCAGAGAAAGCCGTGGCTCCTGCGGAATAATGACCTCGCCGCCTGGAAAATCTCCGGCGATTCCAGAGGACACGTCATAGCATTTTCCGCCGTCATAGCCGAACAGTTCCTGACACCAGATTTGGCTGCGGTATGCATTCTCGGGGAAATTATACCACTCGTAAGTTGACATTCCGCACATGACACCGGCAAAGGCCTCCATATGGGGGATGACCGGGACCCGGTCCGGGCGCTTTCCTGCAAACAGACATGCCATGCGTTCGCTGCTCGTCATTCTATCCATTGTTCCCTCCTATGGTCATTGGTCGGAGATGGGCTGATGCTCCATGATGTTGAGAAATTGACGAATGCGCTCTTGCTTTGGGTGGTCCAGAATCTCATCGGGCCGACCATCGGCGGCAATCTCGCCGCCGTCCATAAAGAGCACACGGCTGGCCACACTGCGTGCAAAGCCGATCTCATGGGTTACCACCAGCATGGTGGACCCCTCACGAGCCAGCTCCTGCATGACACGCAGTACTTCTCCAACCAGCTCAGGGTCCAGCGCTGAGGTCGGTTCATCAAAGAGAATGACATCCGGATTTACGGCCAATGCACGGGCGATGGCCACACGCTGCTGCTGTCCGCCGGATAGCTTTGAGGGATAGAAGTCTTTCCGCTCCTCCATCCCCACTTTCTGGAGCAGCCTGAGGGCAGTTTCCATTGCCTCGGACTTGGGGCGGCGGTGGACCGTGATCAGTGCTTCGGCTACATTTTCCAACGCAGTCATATTTCGAAACAGATTGTAATTTTGGAATACCATGGCCAGGTGTTTTCGCAGGGCAAGTACATCCTGCTTCCGGTATTTCTGGGCATCCACCCGCACATCACCCACGGTTATAATGCCGCTGGTGGGAGTGACCAGGTAATTCAAACAGCGCAGCAGGGTGGATTTTCCGGTGCCGGAAGGCCCCAGTATGGCAACCACATCGCCCTGCTCGATGCGCAGGTTGATGTCCTTCAATACCTGTGTGGGTCCAAAATTTTTATAGAGATGTTCAATTTGAATCATTTTATTTCCTCACTGATAGACATTCAGAGCTTTTTCCAGTTTGCGCTGGAGAAAACTGAGGATGATAGAAAGAATCCAATAGATTATGGCCACATCCAAATAAATCTCGAAGAAATTGAACTGACGGCTGCCCTCGTAAATACCGCAGGCCATCATTTCGGTGACACCGATCGTAAATGCGATGGAGGTTCCCTTGATCAGATCGATCAGGGAATTAAACAGGGAAGGCAATGCCACTCGCATGGCTTGCGGGAATACAATGCGGCGCATATACTGCAATTTGCTCATGCACAGCGATTCGGCCGCCTCAATCTGGCCCTGATCTACCGATGCAAAGGAGGCACGGATCGTCTCGGACATATAGGCGCCGCTGTTCAGCGCCAGGGTAACCACGACGGCGTAGGTGGGGGAGAGCTTGGTCAAAAATTGATTTAAGGTAAAAATACCAAAGTAAACGAGAAAAAGCTGTGTAATCAGGGGAGTACCGCGGAAAAAGGAGACGTATAGCTGTACCAGGGGGGAGAGAATGGCGATTTTGAAATAGCGGATGAAGGCCAGCACAAGGGCGAGCGCAAAGGCGAGGACCAGTGCCAGTACGGAAAGAAACAGCGTGACCTTCGTAGCATCCAATAGGGTAGGGAACACTTCTACCATATATACAAGGTCCAATTGGTCAAACAAAACGGGATACCCCCTCAATCCATCCAGATATAAGCTAGAAAAGCGGGTGGGACAATGATTTTGTCCCACCCGTTTGTAGTGTGCTCAGTCGTTGAACGCGCTTACGCTTCGGGCTGCTCCGTCACGTCCGCCCCAAACCATTTGATAGACAGCTCTGCCAGGCTGCCATCTTCGCGCATGTCGTTGATGGTATCGTTTGCCATCTGGCGCAGGTCCTCATTGGTACCCTTGAGGAAGGGGAAGATATCGGTTTCGGTGATTCCGTTATAACCGCTGACCTTCAGTCCGGAGACATCGCCGTTCTTGATCAGGTAAGAACCCTGGGGGATGGAGATGCCGACCGCATCCAGACGGCCCAGACGCACATCCTCATAGGCGGCTGCCGTGTTGGAGTAGATCACCTGCTCGATTTTGCCCTCGGGATCTGCCTCGTTGTACATATCGATATCGACGCTGCCGGCGATGACACCCACGCTCTTACCGAAAAGGTCCTCAATGCTGTTGACATCGTCGCTGTTTTCATTGATGAACCATCCGCCGGGGCTGTACATATAGGGATCGGAGAAGTCATACTTCTCTGCACGCTCTTCCGTAGCGCTGACCTGGCAGAGGATCGTGTCGATCTTTCCAGTGTCCAGCATCGTAAAGAGACCGGCTACATCGCTGGAAATGGTATACTCCAGCTCCAGATTGTTGCGCTCGGCAATCTCCTTCCAGATATCGACCTCATAGCCGACCAGCTCGTCGCCCTCCATATAATTGAAGGGAACGTGGGCGCCATAGGCACCAATGCGGACGACCTTGCTCTCCTCACTGCTTGTCGCTTCTGCGGAGGGAGCGGGGGTAGCGGAAGTGGCGGGAGGAGTGGACTGGGAGGCACTGGAATTCGAGCAGCCAGCCAGAGCGGCCACCATCATAGCCGCAATGCCAAGAGACAACATACGCTTCATGTTCAGGAGAAACCTTCTTTCTTTCCAATTCAGACAATTTATTTTTGCCCCAAACATCTTAGCATTCTTTTTTTTGCATTTTCCAATCATTTCTATCTATAATTGGGTGCATTCTAAATTGGCGATAGCTATAAAAGGAGCAGAGGGGTTCTAGTGAAGAAGCGGCTTGGAAGGCGCTTTCACACAGCGGCACAAAAGCCGGTTTGCGGCAGCACGTCCTGGAGGAAAGGCAGAAGTTTTGGTGAGATCTGCCATGGTTAACGGACAGACCATCAGAGCGGTGCGGTCTGCGCAGTACTCAGATGCGGCCTGTAAAAAAGGCAATGTGAATAACTGCAGGATTGCCTCGGTGTAACGCGGTCCCAGAATCGTTCCGGTTCCAGCGGGGTCGGCATAGGAGATGGCATCAGCTCCGGCGCAGCAGATGGCCCCTACATATTCCAGCATCAGCGGAACCAGTTGTTCCAGAAAAGCAGAGACAGCATCCGGCTGCTTTCGCCAGGCCCGGAACAGAGAGGAGAGATCCATCAGACAGCTTAACATGGAGATGGGGCCTGTGATTTGAAAGGCCACCTTATTTCCGGTGCGGTGTAATTCCTGACAGGCCGCCAACAGATGCTGGATTTCCGGGGTGTGCACAAAGGAGCGCAGGGGAATTTGGGAGAGTGTCTCGTATACATAGCGCCCGGGGCGTGGACCGGCCGCAGCATCCGCTGGCAGAATGTCCGCCCCCAGTGCCTTTGCCTCTACGGTGTGACAAAAGGGGAGAATGGCGTATCCGGTACCAGTCGTTTCCCCCATTGCCTGTGCAAGACGGGCAATGGTTGTTTCATTCTCATAGATGCTGCTTGCCTTGATTCCCAAAGAGGAGAGCATTTCTTCGGAGATCAGATATTGATCTCGCTGACAACAATATTCCTGCATTCTCTTACGAACCCGTCCTTTTGTATGTCTGGACAGTCTGTACCATTGCCTGGATATTTTGAAAAGGGGCAGTGACCGGCAGACCACATGCGGGGGAAACAATGTCGACCCCGTTCTTGAGTGCGGTCTTGGTCAGGGCAGCCACCCATTCGGGCTGCATCGTTCCCAGCGCGTGCGTGCTGATGTTGCCCATGACCGCTTTGCTGCCCAAATAAGGCCTGATTTCCTCCGGCTGGACCATGGCATCAAAACTGAACACATCACAGTGAATCTGATCCAACAGCCCGTAAATACTGTGGAGCCTTCCGCAAATATGGACGATTTTTACCGGGACCTCCACTGCGTCCAGAATTTGATTGATATAGGGCAGCGCATAGGTTTGAAAATGGCGGGCGCCCAAAATCTCACCGGTGCCACTGGGCTCGGAAATGCAGAGGACATCTGCTCCGGCCTCGATCTGTGCTCTGGCGTAACGGATGAGCTCGTGGGTGATCCTTTCCAGTAAATGGACACAGGTCTCCGGACTCTTCCTCATTTCCTTCAGCAGCGCCGTCATATCGACCAGAGTTCCGGCCACGCTGACGGGTCCGGTCACATTGCCGATTGTGGGAACGCCGTCATTTTCCTGCTTCAACATGCGGATTGCCTCCAGCACACAGTGCGGACGCCCCTGGGTCAGATCCATGGAGGTCAGACGGTCGGCTTCCCCGGAGGAGTGGAGCGGGCTGTATGTGACATGCGGCTCCACATGTGCGCCGCCCAGGTCTACGACAGCCCCCATGGCCTCCGCTTCTACCGTCATGCAAAACGGCACGCCGTAATTCTCAAAGCCGCCGTTTTGCCGCATGACCTTGGCCAGGGCGGCCATTTTTTGAGGATCGCAATGTGCCTCTGGCCAGAAGCTGTTTGCGGCTTCCATCGCTTCGTCTACGATCATGTTCATCATGCCGCCCGGGCAAATACAAGGGGGACGATCTGTCGTCCCCCCATGAGCGGCGTCTTGAAGGCGCTGGATGTAAGACTGTTTTTCCATCCGATGCTCACCCTACCAGACGTGCGACCAGTTTGACCGCTTCCGTTGCACTGCTGGAATATCCGTCCGCTCCAATCCGCTCTGCAAATGCGGGGGAGATCGGAGCCCCTCCCACAATGACTTTGACCTGACTGCGCAGACCGGCGGACGTAAGGGCTTCAATGACCTGACGCATATAGTCCATGGAGGTCGACATCAGGGTGGACATCGCCACCACCTGGGCATTTTCCTCTTTTACGGCGGAGACAAAGCGGTCGGCGGGCACGTCGCGCCCCAAATCCACCAGTGTATATCCGGCCGATTCCAACATGATTTTGACTAGATTTTTACCAATATCATGGGTATCTCCCTGAACGACGCCAATGATGATTTTGCACGGTTGCTTTTCCGACTCCTGTGGAAGCAGGGGCCGCAATACCTCCAGGCCGTTGTACATCGCGCTGGAGCAAATGAGCATTTCCGGAATGAAATATTCTTCCTCATCATAGAGCGTGGCGGCACGGTTCATTCCGTCCACCAATCCAAGAAGGATGCCGTCTACCGGGTCATAGCCCTGGGATGCGTACATGCGGGCCACATCCGCGACGGTGTCATCTTCCATTTCCAGTACACAGCGGGAAAGTTCCTTTAAAAGCCCCTCTTTACTGGTATCCATAAGGCGGTCTTCCTTTCTCTGGTTCCGCGGCAGCGTGCCGCAAGCGATGGTTGCATTTTAAGTTCATCCTAGCAAACTGTTACGATACTGTCCGATTTGTTTTATAAATATTAACGGCTTGTTTTATAAGAAATTTCGATAAAAATGGGCTGCGGCCTCCTTTTTTGGCCGGACTGATGGCCCTCGATTGACAACCGCCGGCGGAATCCCTAAAATAGCTACAGATCGTCAGAGCGATGTAGCAATATACAGAAAAATTATCCCATCGGGAGGTTACCATGCTGCGAGTCAATCCTACAGAAAGCAGTATTTTGGACCAGCTCCGGGTCCAGGGGATCCTATTGGAAAGCCCCTGCAATGGAAAAGGCGTATGCGGGAAATGCAAAGTTCGGATTTTGCGGGGAAATGCGGGGCCGCTCACAGAGACGGAGCGCAGCTTTCTTACGATGGAAGAAATAGAACAGGGGATCCGTCTGGCCTGTATGGCAGTACCGGTGGAGCCAGTGGATCTGGACCCGCTGGAGCTTTTGAAGACGGAACATACGCAAGTGCTTGGAAGCAGTGCCATGCCGGCGGTTTCCCTGCAGCCGGCAGTTACCGCGCAGCCTGTACCAAAGGACAGAGAGTGGAGCGGGAACTCGCTTGCAGAGACAATCTTACCGCCAGAGAAGCAGCCGGCCCTTACCCTGCTGCGCAACCTTGCATCTCTGCCGGGGGATACCGAAGTGGAGGTCGTCTCCTATTTGGGGAGACCCGTGGACCTGATCCGGAGGACTCCGCTCTGGGGGATGGCGGTAGACCTGGGAACCACTACGGTATCGGTCTCTCTGGTGGACCTGCGTACCGGGCAAGAAGTGTGTGAAGATGGCTTTGTCAATCCACAGAAGGCATTTGGACTGGATGTGCTCTCGCGGATTCAGTACACTTTGGAACATTCCACTGGAATAGCGGACCTGCAGCGCACCATTGCAGAGGCGCTGCAGAGCTGTGCAGAACGGTTGAGCCATCAGGCGGGAGGGAGCGTCAGAGATATTTTTGAAGTCTCTGTGGCGGGAAATGCGACCATGATCCACCTGCTGTTGGGGGTCCACCCGGCTTCGCTCAGCCAGACGCCATTCCGTACGGTTTTTCGGGATGCCGTCACCGTGCCGGCAGCACAGGCTGGACTACACCTCCATCCGGAGGCCGTTCTCTACTGCCTTCCGGCCGTCTCCGCCTATATTGGGGGAGACATTGTGGCTGGTGCTTTGGCCGAACGGCTGGATGAGCGGGAAGACACGGTCTTTTTTGTGGATATCGGGACAAACGGCGAGATGATCCTGTGCCGCGATCATAAATTGGTGTCCTGTTCCTGTGCGGCAGGTCCGGCGCTGGAAGGTATGAACATCGGATGCGGCATGCGCGCTGCACAGGGGGCCATTGAAGCGGTGTCCTTGCTGGACGACCGGATCGAGTTACATACCATTGGCTCCGGAACCCCAAAGGGGCTGTGCGGAAGCGGTCTGTTGGATGTGGTCAGCCAAGCGGTGGCAAAGGGAATCATCAACAAGCGGGGAAGGATCGTGCCAGAGCATCCTCTGGTCTGTGAGGACGCCAATGGGAAGCGCCAGATTACGCTTTCGTCCAAGCAAAACATTTCCTTGACGCAGGGGGATATCCGGCAGGTACAACTCTGCAAGGGGGCCATTCTCTCCGGATGTCAGTGCCTGTTGGATGAGTTGAAACTGCGTCCGGAGGAGATTGACCATGTACTGGTCGCCGGGCAATTTGGGCGCCATCTCTCCCCGGAGAGTCTGGTGGGGGCAGGCCTGCTGCCCCCTGCATTTGCGTCCAAAATTTCGTATGTAGGCAATTCTTCCCGGGCGGGGGCCACCATGTGCCTGCTCTCTCAGGCAGAGCGGCGGCGTGCGCAGAGGATGGCGCGAGCGATCTCCTATGTGGACTTGTCGACCAAGTCAGGGTATGAGTCCAGCTTCTTATCCTGCATGAGTTTTGATTTGAGGGCAGATTAAATGGGAAAAATCATACTGGTATCTGGTTTTTTAGGGGCAGGGAAGACCACCTTTATTCGCCGCTTGCTGAAATGTACTGCCCCAGGTCAAAAAACGGCTCTGTTGGAAAATGAGTTTGGGACCTGCAGCGTGGATGACATTCTGCTTCAGCGCCGAGATCTTCCGGTGAGCACATTGGCCTCGGGGTGTATTTGCTGCTCTCTGTCCGGCGCTTTTGACCAGGCCATCCGTACGTTAGAGCACTCATACCATCCCGATCTGCTGGTGATAGAACCCTCTGGATTAGCCGAGTTGAGTGTGCTGCTGAATACCTGCCGCAGCGTGTCGGATGAACTGGGGATAGCTCAGGTCAGGGCAATTACCATTGTCGATGCGGAGATGCATCAGACCTATGTGGAAGATATGGGGATGTTTTATCTGGACCAGATTCGACATGCGGATGCCATTATCTGCAGCAAACTGGATCTGGTATCCCCGCAGACAGCCGGGGCCGTGTACACTTCTCTGCTGGAAGAAAATCCTGACGCCCATATCTGGGCCTGTCCATGGGATGCGCTTGATGTTTCAAGCGTTTTGGAGCAGGTGTCGGGGGAAGGAACATCCTGTGTGCCTGTGTCGGGACACGGACATGTGCATACAGCCGAGCTGTTTACATCGGAGGTGTTTCATCCCTACCGGCCTCGCACGGCCGCGCAGTGGGAGGAAGAACTGATGAAACTGAGCGATCCTGCAAGGGGACAAATCCTGCGTGCAAAAGGTTTTTTGCCGTTGGAGGATGGTGCATGGATACAGGCGGACTATACCCCCGGGCATGTGTATCTGCATCCCTGGGGAGCGCCCTGTGAGAGCATCTTGACGGTGATCGGCCGGAATATGAATCGTTCGGCGCTCTCAGAGCAATTTGAGAAAATAGAATCTTAAAAAACAGAGGACGGAAGGTTTTCGAAAGAGAAGACCTTCCGCCTTTTTGTTTTGAGACAGGGCGGTACCGCGATTGTGGGATGCGAAGGGTGCCTGTTTCGCCTTGGGCGAGGGTGTGGGGAAATTGGATGAAAAACGGTGTGGGATGGAGCGGAAGATCCCGCGGGAGAAGGGCTTGAATGGGTAACGGATGGGGACAGTCTGGACTGGAAGGAGATACCCGCGTCTGAGATTACCAAGAGGGTGACAGAGAAAGTCCAGCCGGGCTCGATCGTTCTCTTTCATAATGCCGCGCTCCATACGCCGGAGGCTCTGCCGGCCATTCTGGAGACGCTGCTGCAAAAGGGATATACCTTCGTGCCCATCTCTCAACTGATTCTGAGCGGGGAGTATACCATCGATCACACCGGGCGGCAGCTGCCTTGTACTTCTGAGGGGTAGCAGACAGAGCGGATGCGGAAGAATATCTTAAAAAAGTTACAGAGTCAAGATAAAAAGACAACAAAACTTACAAAAGTGTCGTTGTGGTTTACTAGATAATTTGGTAAAATGAACATGTAACGCCATAGATCTCAGGAAGAAAGGAGGAGAAGGCAGAACGGTCGAGCAGAAGGTTTGGCCCGGCCGCCCCGTGCGGCCCTGTATGTTAGGAAGGATGAAAAAACAATGCGGAAAAAGCGATTCCGTCGGGTCCTGTCAAGTTTGGCCGCGCTGGCCATGCTCCTGACCCTGCTGCCCACCGCGGCCCTTGCCGCCGGGGAAGCAGAGACATACCAGAAGATCAACACAGAAGAAGCATTCACCACCGGAACGTACCTTATGGTCCTAGACAGCGGCTATGCCGTAGGGGCCCTGGATGGCACCTGGCTGAGCGCTGTGGAACAGACCAATACAGAGGAAACGATCCTTGATCCCGCCGTGGATTTGAGATGGAATATCTCCGTGACGGAGGACGGCGCGGTGCTTACCGACAACAATGGTGTGACGGTGGCACCCAAAGGCGGGAACGAAAACGGCATTTCGGCCGGAGACTACACATGGGCCTTCACCTTTGCGGATGGTACCTTCCGCTTTGCCGGGGTGGGCGAGGACACTGTGACGCTGGCCAGCAACAAGAGTGCTGGAAGCAAGTTCCGGGCCTACAAAAATGCGACCATCGCCGATAATCCCAATGGCTATCCCTGTGACTTTACCCTCTACAAGCTGGAGGGCGAGGGCGGCGGAGAAGTAACGCCCCCCGATCCGGAGGAGCCCGAGACCATCTCCATCGCGGAGGCTCTGGCCGCCGGGTTAGACACTGCGGATCTGACCGTCAAGGGTGTGGTCACCCTGCTGGACGGGAAGAACGTCTATCTCCAGGACGAGACGGGCGCGATCTGCGCCCGTATGAGCAATAACTTCGAGGACATCGCCCTGGGCGACACGGTCATTGCCACCGGACAGAGGAAGGAATATAACGGCCTGCCTCAGCTGGACGGCTGCACCTATGAAAAATCCTCTGGGTTGACACTGGCTCCTGTGGTCAAGACCATCGGAGAACTGGCTGCCACCGATATCTGCACCTATGTGACCCTTCAGAACGTGACGGTCACGGAGATTTTTGACAACAATGGTCAGTATTCCAACCCCAATATCACTGTCACCGACGGCACCGATTCCATTCAGCTCTACAAGGCTGTGATCGGTGAAAAGGTAGAGGGTGCATGGCCCATCCAGGTGGGCGATGTGATCACCATCACTGCCGCGGTGAGCGCATTTAAGGATACCCTCCAGCTGCGCAACACAACCGCCGATGAGATTGTTCTGGGCGGTACCCCTGCCGGACCGATTGCAGATGGCGATCAAGTTGTGATTTATAACCCTAAGTATTCGAAAGCTCTCTCGGGCACTTACAATGGATACTATAACAACGGTACCGATGTGAACATGGCCGACGGCATTCTCCGGGGCTTCACCGAGGCCGACGTGTGGACGGTGGCCGATAACGGCGACGGCACCTGGTCCTTCTCCTATGATGGCAAGAACATCGGTATGGGAGATCAATTCTCCAGCATGCCCCTGGGGGAGAAGAACGACAAGTGGACGCTGGAGGAGGCAGGTGACGGCCTCTATTACATCAAGAACACCGTCCGCGGCGCCTATATGGAGTGGTACGCGGAGAAGAACAACTGGAGTTCCTATTACAAAATTGGAGCAGGTCAGGAGTCTCTCTTTGCCCTGGCCTTCTACAAGGTAACCGATATTCCCGGGCCTGAGCCGGGCGAGGGACTGCCCCAGGACGGCGACACCGTGGTGCTCTACAATGTGAGCGCCAAGGGCGTGCTGGCCGGACAGGACGACAACGCGGAGAGCCCCTCCATCACCAGCGCCTCGGCCGTGGCCGCCGACCCCATCACCGAGATTGGAAACGGCGCCCGGGTCTTTACCGTGGAGCAGAACGGCGCATATTACCGCTTCAAAACGGAGTATGACGGTTACCTCTGCTCCAACGGCACAGGCAACAATGCCTTCTATGCCAAGGAGCCTTCCGAGGAAGCCGACTGGACACTGGCGGAGTACAACGGCGGCTATACCCTGGAGAGCCGCACCGCCAAATTCAACGGGAAATATGCTCAGTTCCTGGAGTACTATGGCGGGACCTATAAGTCCTACAGCATGTACAACGTCACGGATAAGGATATTTATACCTTCCAGTTCTATCCGGTGTCCGCTGACGTGCAGGTCACAGACGGCGTAGTCAATGTGCCTGCGGTCCGCTTTGCCGACGGCGGCGACGCCTTTGTGGGGAAGGATTACACCGTTTCCTTTACCGTAGAGAGCGTGTTCGGCGTGAAGGAGATCTCCGCCCAGTACGGGGAGACCATTGCCGATCTTGCCTATGAGAACGGCACCTATTCTCTGGTCATTCCCGCTGACGTGCTGAAAGAGGGGACCATCGAGGTCTCTGTCCGGGGTACCGACAACAAGGATGTGGCCTTCTCCGGCGCCCTCTCGATTGCAGTGAAGGATGAGCCGGTCATCTCCGGCGTATTCCCCGCCGCCAACACCCAGACCGGCGAGGAGAAACGGCCGGAGATCGGGTTCACCTTTGCAAACGCCGGGGAGAACGCGAAGATCGTTATGACCATCAACGGCACTGCCGTCACCCCGACCGTGGAGAACGGCAAGGCCACCTATCTTCCCGCCGACGATCTGCCGGACGGACGGACCACGGTTGCCGTCACCCTCACCCGTGCGGATGGGAAGAGCACGAACCGGACCTGGAGCTTTACCATCGGCAAGGCCAATTATCAGCTCTACTTTGGCCAGCTCCACTCCCACACCACCTACTCCGATGGCTCCGGCTCGCTGGAGTCCGCCCTGGAGTATGTGAAGAATCTGCCCGAGAGCGCCAATGTGGACTTTGTGTCCTTTACGGACCACTCTAACTACTTTGACAAGTCCGGGGATGCCAACCCCGAGGCGGCGCTCTATGACATGAGTCAGGCCACAGCGTACAGCCAGGAGACCTGGGCCTCCTACAAGAACACCGTGGCCGACTTCAACGCCAGCCAGTCCGATATCGTGGCCATCGCCGGCTTTGAGATGACCTGGTCGGGCGGCCCGGGCCACATCAACACCTTCAATACCCCCGGTATCGTCTCCCGCAACAACACCACCCTCAACAACAAGACGGCCGACGCGGGCATGAAGGCCTACTATGCCCTCCTCAGCCAGGCCGAGGGCAACGGCTCCATCAGCCAGTTTAACCACCCCGGCTCCACCTTCGGCACCTTTGCCGATTTCGCCTACTATGACGCTCTGATCGACAGCCGGATGTTCCTGGTGGAAGTGGGCAACGGCGAGGGCGCCATCGGTGCGGGCGGCTACTATCCCAGCTATGAGTACTACATCATGGCGCTGGATAAGGGCTGGCACGTGGCCCCCACCAACAACCAGGATAACCACAAGGGCAAGTGGGGCAACGCCAACGACGCCCGGGACGTGATCCTGACCGATGACTTCTCGGAAGAGGGCCTCTATGAGGCGATCCGGAACTACCGGGTCTACGCTACCGAGGACAAGAACCTGGAGATCAACTATACCCTCAACGGCGAGATGCTGGGCACCATCATCGAGGATGTCCCGGAGATGGCCGACATCAACGTCACGCTCTACGATCCCGACGCCTCCGACTCCATCTCCAAGGTGGAAGTGGTGGTCAACTCGGGCGCAGTGGCCTACACTTGGGATGATCCCGCCCAGCTGGCCTCCGGAGAGCTGAGCTGCTCCATCCCGGCCAGTTACAGCTACTACTTTATCCGGGTCACCCAGGGTGACGGCGACATCGCCGTAACCGCCCCCGTGTGGGTGGGCGAGACCCTGAAGCTGGGCATCTCCTCGGTGGAGTGCGGCACCTCTACCCCCGTGACCGGGGAGGAGCTGACCCTCAGCACCACCCTCTTCAACAGCGAGCAGACCGATGCTACGGTCAAGTCCATCACCTACACCAGCGGCACCGAGGTCCTGGGGCAGCAGACCGGACTGGACACCCTGAAGGCCTCCTCCACGCTGAAGGTGGACTGGAAGTACACCCCTGAGACCGCCCGGGAGACTACCATCCGTGTGAGTGCCCTGCTGGAGCAGGGCGGGACCGAGTACACCTATACCATGGACATCACCCTGGACATCCAGGATGCCTCCCAGCTGGTGTACATCGGCATTGACGCCTCCCATGCCAACGAGTATGTGGCGGGCAACTACAAGGACTCCATGGGCAACTTCGGCAACCTGGCCGCCGGCTACTCGGTGCGCACGGTGCAGCTCAACACCAGCGCGGACCTGATCGCGGCCTGTGAAAATGCCGAGGGCAAGTACAAGGCCATCATCCTCACCGCGCCCTCCCGCCGGGACGGCAGCGCCCTGAGAGACCCCTACTATAACTACACCGACGCGGAGATCCAGGCACTCCAGACCTTCAACAGTGCCGGCGGCACACTGGTGCTGGCGGGCTGGTCGGACTACTATGAGAGCTACAAGAGTTTCCCCGCAGAGGACCATATGGCGGCCCAGCAGAACAAGGTACTGGCGGCGCTGGGTTCCTCCCTGCGGATCGGGGATGACGCCACCAACGACAAGGAGCTCAACGGCGGCCAGACCCAGCGGCTCTACTTCTCCACCTACAACTGGGACCACTTCCTCATGAAGGGCGTGGAATTTGACCCCGAGAATCCCAACAACAACCTCTACTCCCAGCTCTTCAGCCAGTACGGCGGCGCGTCCATCTATGTAGTGGACGAGGAGGGCGAGCCCACCGCGGTCCTGCCGGAGACGGTCTCCCCCGTGGTCTACGGCCACGCGTCCACCTACTCGGAGGACAGCGACAAGGACGGCCTGGGCGGCGACTCCATGCCCCAGTACACCGTGGCCGAGGGCGACGACCGCCTGATGGTGCTGGCCACCGAGCAGCTGCCCGGAAAGGGCCTCATCGTGGTCTCGGGTGCAGCGTTCATGTCCAACTTCGAGGTCCAGGCTCAGGTGGGCGACTCCGGCTCGGAGAAGAATTATTCCAACTACAACATCTGTGAGAATCTGGTGGGCTACCTCAATCCCATTACGGTCACCCCCATTGAGACGGTGCAGAAGCAGGAGCTGGAGGGAGTCAAGTACACCATCGAGGGTGTGGTCACCTCCAACGCCTCGGGCTATGACAAGAATACCGCCTTCTTTGACTGCATCTACCTCCAGGACGGCACGGCGGGCATCAACGCCTTCCCGGTGGCCGGCAACTTCAAGATCGGCGACAAGGTGCGCATCACCGGCACCACCTCCTCCTACCAGGGCGAGCGTCAGATCGCGGTCAAGACCATTGAGAAGATCGGCGAGGAAGCCGCGCCAGCCCCCAAGGCCATCACGGCAAAACAGCTCAACGACGGCTCCGTCCTGGGCAGCCTGGTGACCCTGAAGGGTACCGTGGTCTCCTTTGAGAAGGCCAACGGGCTGATCCAGACCATTCTGGTCCGCGACAGCGCCGGCACCATCGGCCGGGTGTTTATCGACGGCTATATCACCACGGATAAGGATGTACAGAACCTGAGTGTGGGGTGCAATATCTCGGCCACAGGTCTGGCGTCCTACGACAACACCTTCAACGCGCCGGACGGTCCCTTCCCGCGCATCCGCATCCGGGACCGGGCCGACATCGTCTGCACAGCGCCCAGCGGCGGTGATGACGACGATGATAATGACAGCACCACCAGCATCAAGGATCCCGAGACCCCGCTGGGCCCCGGCGTATTCACCGATCTGGACGAGAAGGCATGGTACTATGACGATGTCTCCGCCGTCCTCAAGAGCGGTCTGATGGTGGGTGTCTCCGCCGACCGGTTCGCGCCGGAGGAGACGGTGAGCCGGGCCATGGTGGCCACGGTCCTCTACCGCCTGTCCGGTTCCCAGGACAACCGCTTCCCCACCTTCCTGGATGTGCCGAGGGACGCCTGGTACCGCAAGGCGGTGGGCTGGGCCAGTGCCAACGGCGTGGTCTACGGATACAGCGCCGAACGCTTCGGACCCGAGGATCCGGTGACCCGGGAGCAGCTGGCGGTCATGCTGTACCGCTATCAGCAGTACATGAAGCGGGATACCAGCCAGCGGGGCGATCTCTCCGCCTTTGCTGATGAGGCACAGGTGGGCGCCTATGCCCGCGAGGCCATGGAGTGGGCCGTGGGCGAGGGCTTGATCCAGGGCCGGACCGGCGGAGTTCTGGCGCCGCTGGGCGCTACCAGCCGGGCGGAGCTGTGCTCCATCCTGGTCCGCTTCCAGGCGCTCAAGGATTGATGTATCTCCCCATTTTTCGGAAACAGCCATAACACAGGGCGCCGCCTGCCGGGTGCGGGCGGCGCCCGCTGACTTTTACCAGAGAGGATGACCGCTATGGGCCGCTGCAAACCATCTCCATCTCCATCTCTTTCCCGCCTCAAAGAGGGCCTGTGCTCACCCCGGCGTCTGGCCGGACTGGCCATGGGAGCGGGGCTGTTCCTGCTGCTGGTGGTCGGAGCCATTCTGCTCCGACCGGCGGACGGGGAACTCACCGCCGCGCAGAAGCGCCAGTTTGCCGTGGCTCGGGTCACCGATATCCTGGCGGACGACGCTAAGCCAGAGCCCTGGAGCGAAGGGCTGAGACTGGGCGCCCAGCTGCTGGAGGTGGAGCTGCTCAGCGGTCCCTATCGGGGCAGAATCCTGGAGACCCCCAACTACCTCAGCGCCTATGCCAATGTGGACTGCTCCGTGGGGACAAGGGTCATTGTCCGGCTGGACTATGACGACGCGGGAGAGCCCTATATCGTGTCGGTTCCCAACTACGACCGGGGGATCGTGCTGCTGGGAATGGTGGGGGTGTTCGCCCTGCTCCTCCTGCTGCTGGGCGGAAAAAAGGGGCTCATGGCCCTGCTGGGGCTTGCCTATACGCTGGCAGGGATCTGGTTTCTGCTTATCCCTGCCATTTTGCGGGGGCTGCCCTCCATCCCCTGTGCAGTGGCGGTGTGTGCCCTCACGGCGGTGGCCTCGCTGCTGATGCTGACGGGGTGCTCCCGCAAGACCCTGTGCGCCGCTCTGGGATGTGTATGCGGCGTGGCCGCCGCAGGGCTGTTTGCCTGGGCGGTGGGGAAGATCACACCCATCGGCGGGTTCAACATGGCCGAGGCGGAGGATCTGGTACTGCGGGCCTATGACGCCGATTTGGAGATCCGGGGCCTTCTGATCAGCGGGATCCTCATCGCCGCACTGGGGGCGGTCATGGATGTGGCCATGTCCATCTCCTCGGCCTGCTGGGAGCTGCGGGAGGTGGACCCGAAGATCTCGTCCGGGCGGCTCTTCCGCTCCGGTATGAACATCGGGCGGGACGCCATGGGGACCATGGCCAACACCCTGATCCTGGCCTTCGCCGGGGCGTCGCTGAACACGCTGCTGCTGTTCCAGGTCTACGGCTATCCACTCATCCAGATCCTCAACAGCGACAGTATGGCGGTGGAGCTCATCCAGAGTGTGGCGGGTTCCGTGGGAATCCTGCTTACCGTGCCGCTGGTGGCCCTCTTCAGTGCCAGGCTCATGCGGGGCAGCGGAGACACGGAGAAAAAGAGTGGGAATCTTTTGAAAAGACGGGTATAAACGCCAGCGCCCCGGGCCACAATAGGCTCGGAGGTGCTAAACATGAAAGAACCATGGAAAGACCGCATCGGCGATTTTATGGCGGGAAAGGGCTTCTACATAGTCCTGTTCCTGTGCGTCGCCGCAATTGGAATCTCGGGCTATTATCTTCTTGCCAATCTGGATACTCCCAGCCAGGAGCTGGAAGTGGCCGGAAAGGTCCAGGTCACCGTCACGCCGCCCCCGGCGGAGCACTCGCTCTCGCCCCAAAAACCGGCAGTGAGCACCCGGCCTTCTCCGCAGTCCACGGCCAGACCCAGCGCCACACCGGCACCCACCCGGACACCTGCGCCCTCTGCCGCGCAGACAAAGACGGAGACATCCACCGCCTTTGTCTGGCCGGTGGAGGGAGAGACCATCCACCCGTACAGTGTGGAGACCCTGGTCTATGATCAGACGATGGGAGACTGGCGCACCCACGAGGGGGTGGATCTGGCCGCCCCGGTGGGGAGCACGGTGTGTGCCGCCGCCGCAGGAACGGTGGTATCGGTCCATCTGGATGACCTGATGGGGACCACCGTCACCGTGGAGCACGCGGATGGGCTGCGAAGCGTATACGCCAATCTGGCGGAAGAGACCGCCGTCACCGAGGGAGCCACCGTACAGGCGGGCGATCCCCTGGGCAGTGTGGGAGAGAGTGCTATCGCCGAAAGTGCGCTGGCCCCCCATCTCCACTTTGCCCTGTGGCAGGGGGATGCTCCGCTGGACCCCGGCGAGTACCTGCCCGCCTCCTGAGTAAGGGAGAGAACGAATCAGAGCGCAATCCAGCCCCGGAGTCCTCGGACTCCGGGGCTGGATTTTTGTATTGGGGAGAATTGCGGCAGAGAGGGCCATCGTGTATGATACAATAGCAAGGGAGAGCGCCCGGTGGAGGCCGACGACGGATTGGAGGCACTGGAGCGGATCTGGGACACCTTTTACCGGGTGGATGAGGCCCGCTCCGGCGGGGGTACGGGGCTGGGCCTGGCCATCGCAAAGAGCATCGTGGAACTGCACGGGGGGAGCTGCTCGGTGCGGAATACCGACTGGGGGGTGGAATTTCGCTTTACCCTGTGAGGGCGGCATAGGCGAGGACAGACACACATAGGATAGGCCCGTGGAGGTGATGCGTATGGCGCATAAACCGGAGCGGGGATGGGGCCGGGAGGTGGGAACGGCGGTTGGCCTATTGTGTGCGGCGGCGGCGCTGATGGCCTGTCCTGCCCAGGCCATGGAGGGTGCGCGCAGCGGACTGGCGCTGTGTGGGGAGGTCATTATCCCCTCGCTGTTTCCTTTTTTCATCCTCTCTTCTCTGGTGGTGGAGCTGGGACTGGCCGGTCAGCTGGGGCGGGCGCTGGAGCCGGTCATGGGGCCGCTCTTCGGCCTGAACGGCGCCTGTGCCTCCGCTGTGGCCCTGGGGCTGATTGGCGGATACCCGGTGGGAGCTAAGACGGCGCTGGGTCTCTACGAGAACGGGCTCTGTACCCGCCGGGAGGCGGAGCGGCTGCTGGCCTTCTGCAACAACTCCGGCCCGGCCTTTGTGCTGGGGGTAGTGGGGGCGGGGATCTTTTCCAGTGCCCGGGTGGGACTGCTCCTCTATGGGCTGCACATCCTCTCCGCGCTGTGCGTGGGGGCGGCCTTCCGGCTGGTGTGCGGCCGGGCGGACCAAAGGGGAGGGCATGCGGGACGGCGGCCGGTCTTTCAGGCCAGACACCTCACGGCCGCCTTTACGGAATCGGTCAAGCAATCCCTCCAGGCAATGCTGAATATCTGCGCCTTTGTGGTGTGCTTCAATGTGATTTTGCGTCTGCTCACTGTGACGGGGGTACTCACCGGAGCGGGACGGCTCCTCCGTGTGCTGCTGGGCCCCCTGGGGATGGACGGGGTGTGGGCCCAGCGCCTCCTGACCGGGGCGCTGGAGATCTCCTCCGGTGTGTGGACCCTCTCGGGCGGGGGAGCGGCGGGGCCGCGGATGGTGATGGCCTCCCTGATCCTGGGGTGGGCCGGGCTGTCGGTCCACTGTCAGGTCCTCTCCCTGTTGGGGGGGAGCGGCCTTTCCACCCGCCCCTATCTGCTGGGAAAAGGGCTGCACGCCCTGTGTGCGGCGGGCCTGACCGCGGCGGCAGTATCTTTGCTGCCGGTGGAGCAGCCAGCCTGGAGCGCGGTGACCGGAGGGGAAGCACTTCTCCTCTCCGTGGAGCCGGGAAGCCTCTGGATGTGCTCCATCGGGACGGCGGGAGGAATTTTTTTGCTTCTGCTCCTTCTGGGTGCCGGAAAGACGCGAAAAAAACCTGTTCACACCGGGGAAAGCGTGCTATAATATCCTAATAAGTCCATAGAAAAGCATTCGCCGCAGGATGGACTGTGCGAGAACACTGTGTACAAGAGACGGAAGTGAGGTCACACCATGCTATTCAAAAAAGAGATCGAGCCCCGCTGCGCCTACTGCGCCCGTGGGACCCAATTGGAGGAACATACCATCCTCTGTAAAAAGAAAGGCGTGGTGGAAGCGGGAGGACACTGCCGGTCGTTCCAGTATGATCCGCTCAAGCGGGTCCCGCCCCGTCCGGCCGTGCTGGACCTGAGCCGTCTGGACGACGAGGATTTCAGTCTGTAAACAGCAAGAGGGCAGACCATATGGTCTGCCCTCTTTCGTATCATCGGCGGTGCGGCATGCATCGTCTATTTGGCTTTGCAGAAATAGGCCAGCAGCTCCACGATCTCTTCCGTGGTCAGCTGGGCGCTGTTGAGGCACAGGTCATAGCTCTCCGGGTCGCCCCAGGTGCCTCCGGTATAATACTCCGAGTAGGACTTGCGCTGTTTGTCGGTTTTACGGACCAGTGCCGCGGCGGATTTTTCGTCAATCTGCTCCAGGGCACTCACCCGGCGGACCCGCTCCTCCCAGGGGGCGCAGATATAGACGCTCTTGTGGGGAATGCCGGCCTGCGTCAACACATAGTCGGCACACCGGCCCACCAGAAGGCAGTCCTCCGTGCGGGCCTTCTCCCGGATGACCTCACTCTGAAGCCAGAAGAGTGTATCGTTGGGGGAGGAGCCCCGGTTGACCGCGCCGTTGCCCTCATAGAGACTCTCGAAGAGCCAGGGACTGCTCTTGCGCTCATCGGCGTCCTCCAGTCGGGATACCCGGATCTGGCCGCGGGCGGCGGCCAACTCGATGAGCTCACGGTCATAAAATGCGATGCCCAGACGCTGGGCAAGACGGCGGCCGATTTCACGTCCGCCGCTCCCGAACTGACGGCTCAGACAGATAACGGTATGTTCCATACTCGGGACCTCCTTTCCGGCAGTGGGTGATTGGAACCGGGGAAATCGTTTCCCCTTTCTTATATTTTAGGTCGATTCGGAAACCCTGTCAACGGATTTCTGTACTTTGAAAGGCGGTTTTGGAGGGGAGAAACCGAGTACCCTCTTGAATTCCTACTATTTCTATCGTATAATCAAAACAAAACGAGGTGAGCAGCATTGAAAATTTCCACCAAGGGGCGCTATGCCCTGCGGGTCATGATCGATCTGGCCGTCCATCGGGATGAGGGGCTGATCCCGCTCCATGAGATCGCGGAGCGCCAGGATATTACCGTCAAATATCTGGAACAGATCATCTCTCTGCTGAGCCGGGCGGGCTTCCTTCAGAGCGTCCGAGGGAAAAGCGGGGGATACCGCCTGGTGCGGGAGCCCTGGGAATATACCATTGGGGACATCCTGCGGGCGACCGAGGGAAAGCTGGCCCCCACGGTCTGTCTGGAACTGGGACCGGATCTGTGCCAGCGGCACCAGGCCCATGGAGACTGTCCGGCCCGGGCCTTCTGGACGGAGTTCTACGATACGATCAATGACTTTCTGGACCGTAAGACCTTGCAGGATCTGCTCCCCAAGACGGGAGAATGACAGAGGTACTGTAAATTTTGACAGAAGTCCGCGTTTTGCGCTTGACAAAAAGAGCGGTCTTTATTATAATCATATTAAACCAATAGGAATTAAAGAAAAAAGAAAAATGACAGCCGAACAGGAGGTCTTTTCGTGTACGTATATGCAGACAATGCCGCCACAACTGCCATGAGCAAAACGGCGATTCGGGCTATGGAGCCCTATTATGATACGCTTTACGGCAATCCCTCCAGCCTGCACAGTGTGGGCCAGCGGGCCGCCGAAGCACTGGAGGCCGCCCGGGCCAAAGTAGCATCCTGCCTGGGTGCAAAGCCGGAGGAGATCTACTTCACCTCCGGTGGAAGCGAGGCCGACAACCAGGCCATCCGCTCCGCCGCGCTGGTAGGCGCCCGGAAGGGCAAGCGCCACATCATCTCCACCGCCTTTGAGCACCATGCCGTCCTCCACACCCTCAAAAAGCTGGAGCGGGAGGGCTTTGAGGTCACTCTGCTGGGTGTGGGGAGCCGGGGTCTGGTCAAGGTGGAGGATGTAGCCGCCGCGATCCGGGAGGATACTGCGCTGGTCACCATCATGTACGCCAACAATGAGGTGGGCACCATCCAGCCCATTGCCGAGATCGGCGCGCTGTGCCGGGAGAAGGGGGTTCCCTTCCATACTGACGCGGTCCAGGCGGTGGGACACCTTGCCATCGACGTGGAGCGGGACCAGATTGATATGCTCTCCCTCTCCGCCCACAAGTTCCACGGGCCCAAGGGTGTGGGTGCCCTCTACTGCCGGAAGGGACTTCCGCTGCTGCCCTTTATTGAGGGCGGCGCACAGGAGCGCAACCGCCGGGCCGGTACCGAGAACCTGGCCGGGATCGCGGGACTGGCCGCCGCGCTGGAAGAGGCCAATGTCAATCTGGAGCGCAATGCCGCCCACATCACCGCCCTGCGGGACAAGCTCATTGACGGGCTCTCGCAGATCCCCCACGCCCGGCTCAACGGAGACCGGGAGCACCGTCTTCCCGGCAATGTGAGCTTCTGCTTTGAGGGCATCGAGGGGGAGAGCCTGCTCCTCCTGCTGGATGCCAAGGGGGTGGCCGCATCCTCCGGATCGGCCTGCACTTCGGGCTCTCTGGATCCCAGCCACGTGCTGCTGGCTCTGGGACTGCCCCATGAGGTGGCCCACGGCTCCCTGCGCCTGTCCCTGTCTGAGTATAACACCATGGAGGAGATGGACCACATTCTCAAGGTCGTCCCCGAGGTGGTTTCCTATCTGCGCGACATCTCTCCCGTGTGGGAGGACCTGGAAAAAGGAGTGAAAGCACATGTTATATAGTGAAAAGGTGATGGATCATTTCCAGAATCCCCGGAACCTGGGCAAGATGGAAAACGCCGACGGGATCGGAGAAGTCGGCAACGCCAAGTGCGGCGACATCATGAAGATGTATATCAAGGTGGAGGACGGGATCATCACCGATGTGAAGTTCAACACCTTCGGCTGCGGCTCCGCCATTGCCACGAGCTCTATGGCCACGGAGCTGGTGAAGGGAAAGCCCATTACAGAGGCGGTGAAGCTCACCAACCAGGCGGTGGTGGAGGCTCTGGATGGACTGCCCACCCAGAAGATCCACTGTTCCGTCCTGGCAGAGGAGGCCATCAAGGCCGCGGTCAAGGACTACTACGACCGCAACGGCATCTGCTACGATGAGAAGGATCTGGCCCCGGCGCCCGAGTGCCCCTGCTGCCACGGCTGATACAACCCCACATATGCCTCCGCCCTCCTGCGGCGGAGTGCAGATATATCCCAACTCTCTCTCTTTAACTCAAAAGCCATCAGGCTCGGTATCTGCCGGGCCTGATGGCTTTTCTGCATTCGGGATTGGCGGAGGGACCGGGTATGTGCTATACTGAACTGGAATAGGGAACTTCCTGGTTGAGATTTTACAGAAGGAGGACATGGAGTATGCAGCGCAAGGATTCGCTCTACCAGAATTTTGTCCGCATTTTGGAGGAGGAGCTCCAGCCCGCGATGGGGTGCACTGAGCCCATTGCCCTGGCCTACGCAGCAGCCAAAGTACGGGAGGCGCTGGGAAAGCGGCCGGAGCGGATGAAAGTGGCGCTGAGCGGCAATCTGATGAAGAATGTGAAGAGCGTCATCGTGCCCAATACCGGCGGCCTCCGGGGAATCGAGACGTCGGTGGCGGCAGGTGCGGCGGCGGGCGCGGCCGAGCGGGAGCTGGAGGTCATCTCCACGGTGGATGAGGCAGGGCGGGAGGCCATTCGGGCCTTCCTGCGGGAGGTGCCAATCCAGGTGGAGCGGCTGGAGAGCCCGTCGGTACTGGACATGGAGCTCACCGCGTGTGCAGGAGATGATACGGCTCTCATCCGGATCACCGACCGACACACCAACATTGTCTCCCTTCAGCGCAACGGGGAGGAGCTGCCCCGGGCAGAGCAGGGGGAAGCGCGGGATACGCCGGCAGACAAGGCGGACCGCGGTCTGCTCAGCGTGGAGCGCATTGTGGAATTTGCCGATTGCCTGGACGTGGAGGATGTGCGGAGCGTCCTGGAGCGCCAGGTGTCCTATAACATGGCCATTGCCCAGGAGGGAATGGAGCACGAGTACGGCGCCGGCATCGGGCGCACCTTGCTGGAGGACGGCGGAAGCCTCAAAAACAAGGTGAAGTCCATGGCGGCCGCTGGATCGGACGCCCGTATGAGTGGGTGCGAGCTGCCAGTGGTCATCAATTCCGGCAGCGGGAACCAGGGGATCACAGCCTCAGTGCCTGTGGTGGTCTGGGCCCGGGAAAAGGGATACGACGAGGAGCGGATGTACCGGGCGCTGGCAGTCTCCAATCTGCTGGCCATCCACCAGAAGGCCTACATTGGTGTGCTCTCGGCCTACTGCGGAGCGGTGAGCGCCGGGAGTGCGTCGGCCGCCGGAATTGCCTACCTGGAGGGGGGCGGCTATGACGCGGTGGCCCACACGATGGTCAACGCCCTGGCCATCACCTCGGGGGTCATCTGTGATGGAGCCAAAGCCTCCTGCGCCGGAAAGATCGCCGTGGCGGTGGAGAGCGGTATCCTTGGCTACCAGATGTACCGGCAGGGCCACCAGTTCTGGGGCGGAGACGGGATCGTCAGCAAGGGCGTGGACCAGACCATCCGGAACGTGGGCGAATTGGCCCGGGACGGTATGAAGGAGACCGACCGGAAGATCGTGGAGCTGATGCTGGACAACCTCTCCTCCGCGCCTGGAGCGGTCGAGACGGGAAACTGCTGAACAAGAAAGAGGACCTGCTTCTCAGAAGCAGGTCCTCTTTTTGCACCAAAGAGAGCTTGGCAAGTGGGATTATCCCCGATAGCCCAGCACACGGGAGATATTGGCGGCCGTGCGCTTGACCTCTTTGATCATCTCTTCCTGATCGGCCGACATGCGGTAGTCCGGGCCGGAGACCGACACCGAGGCGATCACCCGGCGGCTCAGATCATAGATGGGAGCGCCGATGCAGATCAGGCCGCTTTCGATCTCGCCGTTGTCCATGGCATATCCTTCAATCCGGACCCGCGCCAGCTCCTCCCGCAGGCGGTCGGGATCGATGATGGTGCGCTCGGTGAGGGGGGCGCACTGCTTGAGCCACTCGCAGTAATCGTCAATATAGGCTTCGCTCTGGTCGGCCAGAATGATCTTGCCGGCACTGGTAGCATAGGCCGGGACCCGGGAACCGATCTTTGTATTACAGACAATGGAGCGGTGGGTCTCCACCTTGTCGAGATAGAAGATATCCCGGTCCAAAAGCACGCTGAGATTGATGGTCTCCTTCACCGCGTTGGAGAGCTGCTCCAGCTCGGGGCGGGCCACCCGGCGGAGATCGGACTGACCCAGGATCACGCTGGAGAGCAGGATCAGGCGGGGCCCCACGCGGTAGCTCTTGCGTACCGGGTCCTGCTCCAGATATTGCCGCTCAACCAGCGTGGAGACCTGCCGGAATACCGTGGTGGTGGGGATCCCCAGATGATCCACCAGAGCCTTCAGCGTCCATTCCGTCTCTCCGTCCATAAAACATTCCAGGATCTGTAATGCACGCAGAATACTGGAAACCTGTTCTTTCGCCATATGTCATCGACCTTTCGTCCATATTTTCTACATATAAAAATCGAGGATTCAACTTGACAAAGCCCCGAAAATTGTCTATGATTAGCATATCACAATCCGTCTGATTTGTGAATCTTTTTCTGACAGATTTTCGGAATCTTTTTCCGGTATAAGGAATTGGAGGGAAAATGGTCAGAAAAGCGGCCTGATTTCTGCGGAGAACAGACCAGGCGCTGCGCCGATGACAGAAAAGGAGGGTGGAGAATGGCTGAGAACGTGATGAAACTCGATCACGTACAGGTCATGGAAATTATTCCTCACCGCGACCCCATGCTGCTCATTGATGAGGTGAGTGAGCTGGAGCCCGGCAAGCGTATTGTTGCTACCTTCTGGGTGGATCCTGCCCGCGATTTATTTCGGGGTCATTTCCCAGGCGATCCAGTGCTGCCCGGTGTTTACACTGTGGAGGCCACTGCTCAGGCCACGGACCTGATCCTGATGACCAAACCCTGCTATGCCGGCAAGACCCCCCTGTTTCTTGGCATAAACAATGTGAAGTTCCGTAAAAAGATCCTCCCCGGCGATACCCTGGAGATCCACGCGGAGCTGCTCAGCGAACGCATGGAAAAGGCAATTGCCACGTGCCGGTGTCAGGTATTCACCGCTGGAGAGCTGGCGGCGGAGACTGAAGTCACCATTGCGATGCGCTGAGGCGCTGCGCAAACCTTGGAATGGAGTGCCTGTCCCCGAGACCCCTCGTGCAGGCGCTCCATTTCGCCCATGATCCAAATTCGGAATGAGATTCCATTTTTGGCTTTTTATACCTTCCCTTTGACCTGTATATTTTAAAGGAGGAAATCTGCATGATGACATCCCAGGAGTACATCGAGAGCCTGCGGAAGCTGAAGACGCGGGTGTACATGTTCGGGGAGCAGATCGAGAA
>NZ_WQOJ01000065.1:0-2592 GCF_018784545.1 Pseudoflavonifractor sp. MCC625
GTAAGTGATTAATAATCACCCGCCTATCATCTCACCGTCAGAAATGAGATAATAGTTCAAAACTTGAAAAACTCACGGTGAGTTTTTCAGGACAATTAGCAAGGCGGTGATACAATGGCAGACGTACTGGCGGTGCGTAACGAGTATCGGGTAGGAAATTGGTCAGCGCTGATCCAGGAGTGTAATGCAAGCGGACTCAGCAATCGTGAATTCTGTCGGCAACACGGAATTTCAGAAAAGAGTTTCTACTACTGGCTGCGAAAACTGCGGCACCAGGCGGCGGAAGCGGCAGAGACCCATCTCATAAAGTTGGATCCAACTCCAACGGTCGAAGATATGCTTCATATCCGGTATCATGGAGCAGAACTCCGGCTTCCCTCTGGAGTGGATATGGATGTGGTGGCAGCCTTACTGCGCTCGATTCAATCGCTATGATCGACCTGAGCAAAGTCCAAAACTACTACGTGGCATGCGGATACACGGATCTTCGCCGCGGGATAGACGGACTGGCGGCTATCGTAAGTCAGCAGTACGGCGGTTGTCTGAGTGAAGAAAGCCTGTTTCTGTTCTGCGGGCGCCGGACAGACCGAATCAAAGCACTCTACTGGTCCGGAGATGGATATATTCTGCTATACAAGCGTCTGTCCAATGGACGATTTCAGTGGCCGAGGAGTGAGGCAGAACTCCGGCTCATAGACCACCAGAGTTTTCGTTGGCTCATGGAGGGACTGAAAATCGAGCAGCGGACAGCAATCCGCAAAGGAAAGCTGAAAGACCTGTTTTGAGCAAAAATCTCAACTAAAAATGGCACATGTATGTACTTTATCGTAGGTTTATGGTATAATAAGCCTACGATAAAGTTGTTTTTGGAGGAGGTTCGTCATGGCGGCAGCACAGAAGAAAAATACATATACTGCTGCCGAAGTGGCAGAACTCCAGACAACCATCCGGCAACAGCAGGCCGAGATTGATACCCTGAAAAAGAAGTTGGATCATATGAATGAGATCCTTCTCAACGCTCAGCGTGCCCGTTTCGGACAGTCCAGCGAGAAAAAGACCTATGTTCTAAGCGAAGACCAGATTTGTCTGTTTAATGAAGCGGAACAGGTGCAGGACCACAAGGCAGAAGAACCCACCGAGGAGACCTTTACGGTAAAGGCGCATGCCCGAAAGAAAAAGCGCACAATTGCTGAACTGGCAAAAAATCTCCCTGTAGAGGAGATTATACTCCAGCTGCCGGAATCCAAGCTGAACTGCAGCAAGTGCGGTGGTACGTTCCGGCTGATTGGTAAGAAGCTGGTTCGCCGGGAATTGATTATTATTCCGCAGCAAGAAAAAATTTTGGAATACTACAGCTGTACCTACGCCTGTGACAAGTGCGAGAAGGACACCGGCTTTGCCCATATCCTGACCACACAGGCGCCTGCTGCCCTGATGAAGCATTCTCTGGCTTCTCCCTCTACCGTGGCTGACGTCATAATTAAGAAATATGTGGACGGGCTTCCTTTGGCCCGCCAGGAGAAGATCTGGGCCAGACAGGGAGTGGAGTTGAGCCGCGCCACACTGGCCAACTGGGTGATCCAGTGTACCCAAACCTGGCTGAAACCTCTGTACCGGCATATGAAGCAGGCCTTGCTGGAAGACACCGTGATCCACGCGGATGAAACCACTGTGCAGGTTTTGAAAGAGGATGGCAAAGCCGCAACCTCTGAGTCCCGGATGTGGGTATACGCCAGCGGGGAAGGCAGCAAAAAGCCCATCCGAATCTTTGAGTACCAGCCAGACCGTAGTGGAAAACGGCCAGCGAACTTCCTCAAAGATTTTGGCGGCTATCTGGTGACGGATGGTTATGCTGGGTACAACCAGGTTGCAAATGTTACCCATTGCGGCTGTTGGGCCCACGCCAGGAGAAAATGGCGGGAAGCTATGCCGGACGGAGCAACTGTGAAAACGAGCAAAGCGGCAGTGGGATACCGGTATTGTACCAAGCTGTTCACCCTGGATGGCAAAACGAGCTATGTATTACCGAAAACACGCAATGAATACCGCCAGAATGTGGTTCGTCCCCTTCTGGAGGAGTATTTTTGCTGGCTAAAAACGGTACACCCTGAAAAAGGCAGCAAGCTGGAGGACGCAGTCCGCTATTCGCTGAACCAGGAGCACCAACTGACGGCGTTTTTAGATTCTCCCGAGGTTCCTATCTCTAACAACTTGGCCGAAAATGCGATCCGTCCATTTGTTGTGGGCCGAAAGAACTGGCTGTTTTGTGACAGCGTGAAGGGTGCAGAATCCAGTGCCATTGTATACTCGATAGTAGAGACGGCAAAGGCTAATAACCTTGAGCCTTATGATTATCTGCTGATGGTTCTTAGTCTGCTGCCAAGCGAACGAAAATCTCCATCTCACGAAGTACTTGAGCGTCTCATGCCGTGGCATCCGAATGTCCAGGAGCGTGAGGTTTTGAGAAAAAGGAAAAAATGATTCAATAACAACGGCGGGCCCGAATAAACCGGGAGACCGCAGAAAATTCTGTGTAATCGACGTTCCTCGACAGTATGAAAATCTTCGACTGAGTCAAGAATGAGATCAAAC
>NZ_WQOJ01000011.1:0-96674 GCF_018784545.1 Pseudoflavonifractor sp. MCC625
TTTTTCAACGACTTCCGCTCTCCCGAGCGAACTCATTTAGTTTACCACACGCTTCTCACTTTGTCAAGCACTTTTTTCAAGTCCCGCTCGAAGTCCGTCCAGCTTCCGCTCGGTTTCTTCTCACTTTTCGACCTGTTTCGGTGCCCTCTCGTGAGGCGCTCAGATAGAATACCACCCCGCGCCACTTTTGTCAACACCTTTTTTCACTTTTTCTTTCCTTTTTTCGTTTTCCCCTTCTCTCCCCTTAATTACTATATAAGAGAAATGGACATTGCGCCTCTTTTTGAAGTGTGCTACTCTATATAAGTATTCCTATCAAACTCGAACCGGACAGAAAGGTAGATGTCGCCCATGCCAATTCGTATTCCTGATTCTCTTCCCGCTCGCACCACCCTTGAGGGAGAAAACATCTTTGTCATGACGGAATATCGGGCGATGCATCAGGATATCCGCCCGCTGAATGTTCTGATCCTGAACCTGATGCCCACGAAAATCGTGACCGAGACCCAAATCCTGCGAAAGCTCTCCAACACTCCGCTTCAGATCCAGGTTGAGCTTCTTCAGACCAGCAGCTATGTCTCCCGCCACACCGATGAATCCCACCTCTCTTCTTTCTATACGACCTTCTCCCAGGTGAAGGACCGGAAGTTTGACGGCATGATCATCACTGGCGCTCCGGTGGAGAATATGGAATTTGACCAGGTGGATTACTGGCCGGAGCTCTGTGAGATCATGGAGTGGAGCCGGACCCACGTGCATTCCACACTTCATATCTGCTGGGGAGCCCAGGCAGGACTGTATTTCCATCACGGAATTCAAAAGCGCAGTCTCCCCAAAAAGCTCTTTGGTGTCTATGAGCACAAGGTGCTCAAGCCCAGCTCTCCCCTCTTCCGCGGATTTGACGATGTCTTTTTTGCCCCTAACTCCCGCTATACCGAGGTATGGGCAGATGATATCCTGAGCCGCCCCGAGCTGGAGCTCATCGCTACGTCAGAGCAGGCCGGTGTATTTGCCGTCAAAACCCAGGACAGCCGCCGGTTCTATATCATGGGACATCCGGAATATGATCCGGATACCCTGGCCAAGGAATATCGACGGGATGTAGAGAAGGGCTTGGATATTGATGTCCCCGCCAACTACTTCCCCGACAATGATCCCAGTCGTCCTCCCATTGTACGCTGGCGCTCTGCCGGACAGCTGCTCTACACGAACTGGCTGAATTACTACGTATATCAGACCACGCCATATGATATTCGGGAGATCTGATTCGGAAATCCGAAATATAAAACACAACCCCCCAGCCATCCATCGTGGCTGGGGGGCTACTTCTGATTCTGGATTTCCGTCATGTCTCAACCTCTTGCTTTCTACAGATTTGCGCTTGCTGAGATCCTTGCTGGTGAAGTGTTCCTCGCCTTTGCAGTTACCCAAAAACTTCTTCTACGCTAAGTCTTCCTTCAACGATATTTCGCTTCCGGGGCTTTGGCGCTTTTTTCTCACACACGTGAGGTAGTTTGGAACTTGTGACGTCTGGATCTTCTCTTGCCTGGATCACTTGCGCTGCTATGGATCTTCCCTTTCGGATCGATCCACGGAAAGGATTTTTCTGTCCTAGTACATTGGACTCTCTCCTTTCTTTCTGGCTATATTGTACTATTGTTTTCCCGTTTTGTCAATGCCTTTTTAGAAATATCATCTAAAATCTTGTGCGCATGTCCCCCCATTGACTTTTCACTGTGCTCTTCTCTATAATGACCATAAAAGCGATTTTCCCAAACACAAAGGAGGTCTGTCTCATGGCACGCCCAATCAAACGTAGGCGGATCTGTCAGCTGCCCAAAGTGGTGGAGTTTGTGCCGCTCCAATCCTGTACAGGTCAGATTGACATGACGATCGATGAATACGAGGCCATCCGCCTCATTGACCACCTGGGCCTTTCTCAGGAGGAGTGTGCCCAGCAGATGAAGGTTGCCCGCACTACCGTGCAGGCTATTTATGAATCCGCCCGGCACAAACTGGCGGAAGCTCTGGTCTGCGGAAAACGGCTTTCCATCCGCGGCGGCGTCTATGACCTCTGTCCCCATGCCCATGGCTGCTGTGGAAAGCCCTGCCCACGCCGCCAGACCAGTGAGGAGCGCTGAGCCTTTTATTTATTGACTTATGTCAGAAACAGGTGTACAATACGTATATCAGCTAAAAAATAGGAGGCATTGGCATGAACATCGCGGTCACCTATGAAAACGGACAGATTTTTCAGCACTTCGGGCATTGCCAGCAGTTTAAGGTCTATGAGGTAGAGGGCTCCCAGATTCTCTCCTCCAAGGTCATTGACGCCAACGGCAGCGGCCACGGCGCGCTGGCCGGTTTCCTTCAGCAGCACGGAGTTAATGTTCTCATCTGCGGCGGCATTGGCGGCGGCGCCCGCACGGCGCTGGCCCAGGCCGGGATTCAGCTCTACCCCGGCGCTTCCGGCAGCGCAGATGAAAATGTGGCGGCCCTTCTGGCCGGCGCTCTCCGCTACGATCCCAACACGGTCTGCTCCCACCACCATCACGAGGAGGGCCATACCTGCGGCGACCACGGATGCGGCGAGCATCATCACGACTGTTCTCATCACGAGCATTAAAAAAATCCGCCCTTATCAAAAGGGCGGATTTTTTTAGTTCAATCCAAAGAGGACCAGCAGCAGGCCATATGCCACGCTGGCGCTAATACCGAATACCAACACCGGCCCCGCAATGGTAAACATTTTGGCTGCCACACCGGTCACCAGTCCTTCGCTTTTGAATTCCAGCGCCGGGGAGACCATGGCATTTGCAAATCCCGTAATTGGGACCAGCGTTCCGGCGCCAGCCCGCTTGGCCAGCTTATCAAAGGTCCCCAGTCCGGTCAGAAGAGCCGCCAAAAAGATCAAGGTAATGGATACCGCGCCTCCGGCGGCATCCGCATCCATGCCCCGGCTCATATAAAACTGCCGCAGTCCCTGCCCTCCGGCACAGATCAGCCCGCCCACCAAAAAGGCCCATATCAGGTCTTTCCAGAGGGGCGACCGCCCCGCTTTTGCTTTGACATAGGCCCCGTATTCCCGGTTGGTCATATCCATTTGCGCATCCTCCTTTGTTCTTGATTTTAGTGTGGGCCAACTCTTATTTTTTATACAGCTGATCTTCATCCTTTTGTCAGGTTTCTTTCTAATTCTTTGATAAAGTATGATACTTTCTTACGGAAGGATAAAGGTTGCTGGAAAGCCCTTGTCATTGCGCATACCATGTGATATCTTGTGCCCACCGGTGTCCTTGTACCGGTCATTTCAATATTAGGAAGTGATCTTATGCTCAGAAGAAAGGTTCCCTTTCTCCTTGCAGGTTGTCTTGTCCTCAGTCTGGCGTTAAGTTCCTGCAGTATTCCTGCACTGGGAGGGGGCACTCCCTCTCCTTCTCCCTCCGCATCACTCCCCGCAGACACCCCGGCTCCCTCCAGCACCCCGGAGCTTGAAACCGAAACTGTAACCGGCACATTCTATCTGGTGGATACCGAATTGGATTATATGGTTCTTGCCTCCGGTGATAGCTATTTTCAATTCAGCCTCAATGGTGTCGATGTCTCCCATGTAGCTCCCGGCGACCGCGTCGTCGTTACATATACCGGCACATTGGATGCTGATTCGGAGAAGATCACTGCCGATCTGGTCTCCGTGGAGCGTGCCTCATAACTCTCTTTCCCCCTCTTTGACATGGAGCGGCGCATTCCGAATCGGAATGCGCCGCTCCATCCGTTTATCCGTCGCTCTGGCGTCTTCCAAAGAGCGCGTCCTGCCGCTCTTCTCCGCCAAAGAGATTGTTATACTGGACCCGTTCATAGTCCTGGATCCATTCCGTGTACCCGTTGCTCTCCAAATGGCCGTACGCTTTTCCCTGGGTATCCCAATATCCCGGGAAGGACAGCGCAGGCACGCTCTCCTGCATCTGCCACAGGAAATTCCCATACAGGCTGCTCTCGATTCCGGCATACCGCAACACATGCTGCCCCAAAAAGTTCAGGCTGGTAATCTCAGGCCCCTCCTGAGGAAGGGGGTAATTGGCCCAGATCACAAAGGGCACCTGGAATTTCCCCATGTACTGCTCCATGGTCATCTCACTCTGTGTCACACCATAGGCCTTATCCAGAAAGGCCTGTTCCACGGACGGCTGGTGGTCTCCAAACATGACCACCAGCGTGGGCTCCTCCATCTGCTCCAGATAGGAGATGAGCTGGGCAAAGGCCTCATCCGTCTTATTCGCCAGGGTCAGATACTGCTCTGCCATGGGATAAATCCCCGGCTCATCGGTCAAGGTCACCTCGGCGGGATAGTCCTCCACCGTGTAGCTCCCGTGGTTTTGAATGGTCACGTTGAAGAGGAACAGGGGTTTCCCCTCCTCCTTGTGTTCCAATTCCCAGATCAGCTGGGCAAAGTCCGAGGCATCGCTCACATATCCATGCTCCTCCGTCTGGGGCACATCCATATCCTCTCTGCATTTAAAGGTGTCGAAGCCCAGGCGGGGGTAGGCGATATTTCTCTGCCAGGACGTTCTGGCCCCCGGATGAAAGGCCCGGGTCTCATAGCCGTTCTCCCGCAGGAGGGAAGCCATGGAGTCGGTAGGGCCCAGCACATACTGCTGATAGGGGATGCTGCCCGAGGGCAGGAAGGCCATGGAGTTGCCGGTCAAAAACTCAAATTCACTGGCGCTGGTACCGGCACCGAAGACCGAGGCATATGCCTTTCCCCGGATCGTATTGTCCAGAGAATCAATGTAGTCGGTCACGCTCTCGCTGAGGGAGAGGTTTCCAAAGGATTCAAAATCCGCCCAGGACTCATTCATGATGGCGATGATATTGGGGTGTTCCACGTTTACTGCCGCAGAGGACACCTCGTCCGCCCCCTCCACAATGGCCGAGACTCGCTCCGCCGTGGTATCCTCCGGGGGCGTCACCTGCATAAATTCGGTATTACGCAGAAATACAGCCACCGCTCCGCCATTGCGGTACGCCCCGGTCTGGTCCCATACGTCGGTCTCCACGCCGAAGGCCGCCAGGCACTGGGGCTGAAGCACCGGGAACAGGCACAGCCCGCCCAACAGCAGACCGCCCAGCCGAAGGGGCAGACTGCGGCGGCTGGGACGGAAGGTGCCCCCTCGAATCTGATGGCGCAGTCCCCAGATCAGCAGCGCCATGATTGCCATAGCCGCGGCCATCTGCCAGGTCAGCGTATACCGATAGCTTCCCGCTACTGCCGCCGCAGTGCCCAGCGCGGTGAAATCCCAGGGCAGAATGGGAGTCCCACGGAACACGGACACAAAGTAGTTGGCCGCTCCCCACAGCCCTGCCGCGGCGTGCAGCACGATGCAGCAGATGGCCGGATAGCCGGAAATGGCGCAGGCGAGCCAGTAGAGCCCGGCCAGGCACGCCGTATTGGCCAGCGTGATCCCCACCCCCATCTCCCAGGGCATGGCCCCCAGGATAAACTGCATGAGCCAGAAGGCGCTCAGGGGCGGCAGGAGCAGCAGGGCAGCTTTCCCAAAATAAGTTCCAATTTTCTTTGTTTGATTCGATATCTGAACTGTTTGCATTCGAAATTCTCCCATGTTTCTTTTCGTGGCAGGAGTCGTCATTATACACCCATTTGCCCTTCCTGTCAAAATGGGACAAAAAAACACACCGGCATTTCGGTTTGAAATACCGGTGTGTCGGTGCCTGGGATCAGATTTCCTCCGCCTGGCCGAGGTGTCCTCCGGATGCCTCGATGGCACGGCGGGTTTCTTCCTGCCGCTCCTCGATGGCTTCCTTCAGAAGCATATCCTTCACCTTCATCAGACGAATGGTGGTGGCGCGTTCATTTTCATCCAGCTTCATGGAGATATACTTGATGGCCTCCTGCATCTGAGGGATCTTGACATACTCCAGCGCGTTGACGCGGCGGCGGGTCTTTTCGATCTCCTCTGCCAGGAGCTGACTGGTCTTTTCGATCTCAGCCAGCTTGAGCATATCCTGAAAGACGGATGCCATGCTGTCTACGGCGTCATCCAGTTCGCCGGAAGTGGTGGCAAAGCCGTAGGGATAGACCTCTCCGGGGTCCTCGCTCTTGGTCTTGAAGTGGTAGACGGGCACATTGACCGACATGATGTTCTGGAAGCTCATATCCAGCTCCACACTCTGCTTGGGGTAGAGCAGGGACTGCTCCAGCATCTCGCCGGACATGAGGGCCGAGGCCACCGTAAAGGAGCCATAGGCCTGCATAAGGGCGTCTTCCACCTTTTTGCGCAGGGCCCGGTTTTCCCGCACCACATCCAGAAACTGCTTCATCAGCTCGTCGCGCTTGTCTTTGAGCAGTTTATGGCCCCGGACAGCTGTCTTGAGCCGGCCCTTCAGCCGGGTCAGTTCCATGCGGGTGGGGTTCACGTTGATGGCCGGCATGCGTTATCCCTCCTTTTTCGGGAGGTACTTTTCGATAAACTCCGGCTTGATGCGCTTGAGCTCGGCGGGGGGCAGAATGGAGAGCAGCTCCCAGCCCAGATCCAGGGTCTCCTGGATGGTCCGGTTGGTCTCATTGCCCTGAGAGACATAGCGCTTCTCGAACTCATCTGCAAACTTGGCGTACAGCAGATCGGTGGGACTCAGAGCCGCCTCGCCCAGAATGGACATCAGCTCCTTGTTCTCCTTACCGGTGGAGTACGCGGCAAAGAGCTGGTTCATGGTACCAGAGTGGTCCTCACGGGTCTTGCCCACGCCGATGCCCTTGTCCTTCAGACGGGACAGGGAGGGCAGCACATCCACAGGCGGGTTGATGCCCTTGCGGAAGAGCTCACGGCTCAGGATGATCTGTCCCTCGGTGATATAGCCGGTCAGGTCGGGGATGGGGTGGGTCTTGTCGTCCTCCGGCATGGTCAGAATGGGGATCAGGGTGATGGAGCCGGGCTTGCCCAGCTGACGGCCGGCGCGCTCGTAGATGGTCGCCAGGTTAGTGTAGAGGTAGCCGGGATAGCCGCGGCGGCCCGGGACCTCCTTCTTGGCGGCCGAAACCTCACGCAGCGCCTCGGCGTAGTTGGTGATATCGGTCAGGATGACCAGTACGTGCATGCCCTTCTCAAAGGCCAAGTACTCGGCGGCCGTCAGCGCCATACGCGGGGTGGCGATACGCTCGACGGCGGGGTCATTGGCCAGGTTGGTGAAGAGGACGGTACGGTCGATGGCGCCGGTGCGCTTAAACTCCTGCACGAAGAAGTCGGACTCCTCAAAGGTGATGCCGATGGCGGCAAACACCACGGCGAAGTTGCCCGCGTCGTCACCTAGCACCTTGGCCTGACGGGCGATCTGGGCAGCCAGAGCCGCGTGGGGCAGACCGGAGCCGGAGAAGATGGGCAGCTTCTGCCCGCGGACCAGGGTATTCAGGCCGTCGATGGTGGAGATACCGGTCTGGATAAACTCGTTGGGGTAGTCACGGGCGGCGGGGTTCATGGCCAGGCCGTTGATGTCCCGGTGCTCCTCCGCCAGGATCTCGGGGCCGCCGTCGATGGGACGGCCCATGCCGTTGAACACGCGTCCCAGCATATCGCCGGACACGCCCAGCTCCAGGGGATGGCCCAGGAAGCGGATCTTGGAGTCCTTCAGGTTGATGCCGGCGCTGGCCTCAAAGAGCTGGACCACCGCGTTGTCGCCGTTGACCTCCAGCACCTGGCAGCGGCGGACGGTGCCGTCGGGCAGCTCAATCTCGCCCAGTTCGTCGTAGGCGACGCCCTGCACTTTCTTGACCACCATCAGAGGACCGTTGACCTCCTGGATCGTTTTATATTCCCGGATCATACGTCCAGTCCTCCTTTCTCGGCACATGCGTCGATCTCACTGGCCATGCTGCGGGCGATATCGGCGTAGACCTCCACATACTGGTCCGCCTCGGCGCTCTTGGCGCGGCCGATCCGCTCCCGGGCAGGAATGGCAAAGAGATCCACCGTCTGGGCGCCCTTCTCGATGGCGGCGCGGCACAGGCGGTCATAGCTCAGAATCAGGGAGAGCAGCTTCTCCTGCCGGTCATAGCTGGAGTAGCTGTCGATGTCCACAAAGGCGTTCTGCTGGAGGAAGTCCTCCCGCACCATCTTGGCCGTCTCCAGGGTCAGCTGGTCACTGGGCGAGAGGGAATCCTTGCCCACCAGCTGCACGATCTCGTTCAGGCTGGCCTCCTCCTGAAGGATGGACATGGCCTTCTCACGGTCCACCAGGAACTCCTTACCCAGCTTCTCGTCAAACCAGGGCTTGAGGGAGTCCAGATACAGGGAGTAGGAGTTGAGCCAGTTGATGGCCGGGAAGTGGCGCTTGTACGCCAGGGAGGAGTCCAGGGCCCAGAACACCTTGACGATGCGCATGGTGGCCTGGGAGACGGGCTCGGACAGGTCGCCGCCGGGAGGCGAGACTGCGCCTACGGCGGTCAGAGAACCTCTGCGGTCCTCATCAGAGCCGATGCACTCCACCATACCGGCGCGCTCGTAGAACTGCGCCAGACGGGAGGATAGGTAGGCGGGGTAGCCTTCTTCGCCGGGCATCTCTTCCAGACGGCCCGACATCTCACGCAGGGCCTCGGCCCAGCGGGAGGTGGAGTCGGCGATGACGGCCACGTCATAGCCCATGTCACGGAAGTACTCGGCGATGGTGATACCGGTGTAGATGGAGGCCTCACGGGCGGCCACGGGCATATCGGAGGTATTGGCGATAAGCACCGTGCGCTTCATCAGGGACTCGCCGGTACGGGGGTCCTTCAGCTCAGGGAACTCCCGCAGCACGTCGGTCATCTCATTGCCGCGCTCGCCGCAGCCGATGTAGACCACGATGTCCACATCCGCCCACTTGGCCAGCTGGTGCTGCACCACGGTCTTGCCCGAGCCGAAGGGGCCGGGCACGGCGGCGGTACCGCCCTTGGCGATGGGGAACATGGTGTCGATGATGCGCTGGCCGGAGCACAGGGGCGCTTTGGGGGGATACTTGTGCTTATAGGGGCGGCCCACACGGACGGGCCACTTCTGCACCATGGTGAGGGAGACGCTCTCACCCTTGTCGGTCTTGAGGACCGCCACGGTCTCCTCCACGGTGTAGTCGCCGGCCGCAGCCACCATCTCCAGCGTACCGCTCATTTTTGGGGGAATCATGATCTTGTGGAGCACCACGCTGGTCTCCTGGACCGTTCCGATCACGTCGCCGCCCTGGACCTTGTCGCCCACCTTGGCCACGGGGGTGAAGGCCCACTTCTTCTCCCGGCTCAGAGCCGGGACCTCGATTCCGCGGGTGATGTTGGCGCCCGCCTTGTGCATGATCTCCTCCAGCGGACGCTGGATGCCGTCGTAGATATTTTCAATGAGGCCGGGCCCCAGCTCCACCGCCAGGGGGGAGCCGGTGGTAATCACCTCGGCGCCAGGCCCCAGACCGGAGGTCTCCTCGTAGACCTGGATGGAGGCGGAATCCCCGTTCATATTCAGGATCTCGCCGATCAGACGCTGTTCGCCCACGCGGACCACGTCGGCCATGTTGGCGTTTTCCATCCCGGTAGCTACCACCAGAGGACCGGAAACCTTAACAACTTTGCCCATTCGGTTTCAACCTTCTTTCAAGGCAGATTTCAAACTCATTGCCTCTCCGCCGGAGAGGACTTTTCCGCCGCGGCTTTTTACAGGATATCCGCGCCAACGGCCCGTTCCACCGCGCTTTTCACATTGGCCATACCGATTCCCAGGGAACCTTCCTTCCCGGGAATGAGGATGATCGCGGGTGTGAGCTCATCCTTGTAGCGGTTTACGTCGGCCTCCATCTGAGCAGCTGCCTGCTCGGTGAGATAGATCACCGCGTAATTTTCTCTGGCCAGGGCGTGGAGCACCCGGCGGGCCTCCTCCACGCTCTCCACCGGAAACACGTCCAGCCCCAGGGCCTTGAAGCCCAGAACGCTGTCCTTGTCTCCCAGTACTGCAATCTTATACATAGGCATCACGCAGCCTTTCCCGGATAATATCCGCGCTCAGACCGGCCATACGTCCGGAAAGGATGGTGCGGATGGCGGTGATCTCCGCCTCCCGGGCATAGAGGTAGCCAATGATCGGATGCTCTCCGAAGGGCACCCGCCGGGCCGTACACAGATAGGCGTTGACCGCATTGTCACAGGCCCGCTCAAACGCGGTGAAGGAGTGCCCCTGACCGGCCATCAGACCGGCACCCAGGGCGGCAGCCTCCGCTAGCGCCCCGCCCTGAAAGAGGGCGGTCAGCTCGCTGCTCTTGGTCTGGCACAGAGTGCTCTCCTCAATGCTGCCGCCGGGGACCAGGGCCAGGGCGAGAAAATCGCTTCCCTTCCCCATTCGGGCCGCGCGCACCACCGAGCGCAGGTTGGCCGCATCGGCCAGCAGGCGCACATAGCCGGTCAGGAAGGGACTTCCCACCGCCTTGGCCGCGCCGATCATCTCCTGAAAATAGGCCTTATCCAGGATGAAGTCGGCCAGCTGCGGGTCCTGGGTGGCGGCCAGCGTCTCCTTGGCCTTGCCCGCCGCCGTGCGGAAGATATCACTGTAATCCCGCAGCTCCTCCCGACGGAAATCGTCGGTCAGCTTGACCGGGGAGTACCGCCCTCCGCTGGAGAGGTAAAGTCCCGCATCTACGCCCATGGCTTCCGCCTTGATGAGCGTCTTGATGTTGTGATAGTCGTATTTCATCTGAAATACATCGATGAGGTGCTTGTCTGGCACAGCCGTGCGCAGATCCTGATAGACCGCGTCCCGGGCTTTGGCCAGCACCTCGTCCAGCGCCGTTGCAGTGAGCCGGGAGAGCTCTCCATAGCCGCACTCGCTCAGGACCTTGGCGGCCTCTTCGTCCGTGCGTGCATCGATCATCCGCTCCATGCGCTCCCGGGTCAGCAGCCGGTTCTCCATGGCCCGCACCCGGGTGGAAATGCTGAGATAATCCGTGTCTTTCAACTTTTTGGACAAGACACTTCCTCCTTTCCCGTCTGGGGAGCGGAATCAAGCTCCTTCATGGAAGAGGACCTTGGCCACAGCAGCGTCCATCTCACGGCGCTGCATGCGGACCAGAGTCTCAAAGGTGCCGTTGACTTCCACATCTCCGTCGCTGAGGATGAAGCCGCCGCCGATGGGGCGGGTCTCCACCGCCAACGTCAGGCGTCCCCGCTCACCCAGCAGTTCGTTTGCGCGGGTGACCGCCGCCTTTCCATAACGGGGCCGGTCCTTCTGCGAGAAGATGACCTGCTCACTCCCGGACTGGCTGGCCTTGGTAATCAGTTTGGCCAGCAGTTCCACATACTCCTGCTCCGGCAGGCTGAGAAGATCCTCCAGCGCCTTGCGGAAGGCCTCTTCCAGGACCTCCTGCTTGGCCGCCAGGATCAGCTTGCGGGCCTCCAGCTGTGCCACACTGGCCAGCCGCTCCTCCCGCTCTTCCGCCGTCTTGCGGCCCCGGGAGAGGATCTCCTCCGTCTCCTGGGTGCACCGCTGGTCGTACTCCGCGGCGATCTGAGCCGCTTCCGCCGCCGTCTGGGCCTGGATCTCTGCGATCTCCTGGTCCACGTCGGCGTTGATGCGGCTGGTGATTTTATCGATTCCGTCCATGATGTCGTCTACCGCCTTTCCACAGTGGGGCGTCCCGATCAGGCGCTGATGTTGATGATCATCAGCATGGAGGCCAGCAGGGACAGGATGGCATAGAACTCAACGGTGATGCACAGCACCATGCCCTTGGCCCAGTCGTCCGGCTTCTTGGCCAGAATGTTGATGGAACCGGCAGCCACGCGGCCCTGCGCGATGGCGGAGAAGAGGCCGCCCAGCGCCATGGGGAGGCAGGCAAAGAGGTACTGCATGCCCTGGGCAATGGTCAGCTCAGGCAGGGTGCCGGAGAGCAGGCCCATGCGGAAGATGGCGAAGAACCACACCACCAGACCATACAGGCCCTGGGTGCCGGGGATAACCTGAAGGATCATGACCTTACCAAACTTGGAAGGGTCCTCGCACAGCAGGCCGGTGCCGGCCTCACCGGCGATGCCGGTGCCCTTTGCCGAGCCGATGCCGCTCAAAACTGCCGCCAGGCCGGCGCCCAGCAGGGCCAGGGCCAGGCCGCCGATGCTGCCCAGGAAAGTCAGACTCTGCTGCAGCTCCATCAATGCATTCATATCAGTCATTGTTAGTTCCTCCTCAAACGATTACTCTTGAATATCCACAAATTTCGTGTTGATCTCCAGCGGTCGGAACGGCTTGCCGCCGTCCTGATAGAATTTTCCGAAGTACTCCAAGCACTGCAGACGCAGGTCATGGACGTAGCATCCCAGCAGGTTGAGCGCAAAGTTGAGTGCGTTGCCCGCCATGGAAATGATCACGAAGATCACCACATTTCCGGGGATGGCGCCCAGTGTATTGAACACCTGGGCAATGACCGAACCGGCCAGCATCAGGGCCATCAGTCGGGAATAAGAGAGGATATCGCCAAAGTATCCGGTCACATGGTTATAGAGCGAGCCAAAGATCCCGGTGATCTTTCCAAATCCCTTGTTTGTGACCACCGGACCGGCTACCACCAGAATACCGCCAAGCGCCAGGACCAGAGGGGTCACGCCCAGGATGGCCAGGCCCGCTCCCACAAAGACCACCCACCAGGTGGCCTCTTCCCAGAGCGCGTCCATATACTGGCCCTCCTTCAGCTTTTTCACAAAGCTGATGAGCATACCCGCATTGATCTGTACAAAGCCCAGTACCATGGACCCCACCAGGATCTGCAAGGTGTTGTCCAGCGGTGTAAACAGGGGCTTCCAGAACCAGACGAACTGGCTTTCCGGGTTGATGACCTTGAGCAGCTGCGGGATAAAATCACCGAAGAAGCCGCCGGTCAGGGCGCCCATTACAAAGGTACTAATGCCGCACAGCCCCAGCAGGGCAAAGAAGTTGTGCATCCCGCCCTTTGGTCTGGCCTTCTTGAGTACGAATACCGAGGCCAGCATCATCAGCAGGCCGTAGCCCATATCCGCCATCATGATGCCGTAGAAGAGAATGAAGAAGGGCGCCATCAGCGGGTTGGGATCGATCCCGTTATAGGCCGGGAGCGAATACATCTCCGTAACCATGTTCAGCGGCCGGGTCAGCGCATTGTTCTTGAGCTTGACCGGAACGCTGGGATAGTCCTCTTCTGTGGGGTCTTCCGCCTGAAACGCACATCCGAAGGGCTCCAGTTTCTGCCGCAGGACATCCAGCGACTCGGCCGGGGCCCAGCCCTCCAGGAAGAAGGCGGTCTCGGTGTCCCGCAGACGGCTCTTGGCCTCCTCCCGGCGCACCTCCTGGGCCGCCCGGTCGGCACAGCGCTCCAGCGCTTCTCTGGCCCCCTTCTGGTCCGCAATACCGGCTTTTGCTGCTTCCAGCTCGCGCTCCAGTTCCGCCAGCGTCTCATCCAGCTTTCGGTCGTTTTCCCGGGCGGTGCCAGTCCAGCCCTTCAGGCTGGCCAGGGAGAAGCCGTAATCCTTGAGGACCTGATCCGCCGCTTCCTCCGCCGCCTTGTGGCAGGCAAAGAAGAGATAGTGGGCATTTTGATCGGCACTGATCTCGGTGAGCTGTACCAGATCCGTAACGCCCTTCAGCGCGCTCAGAAGCTCCTCCATGACCACCTTTCCGGGCACCGTGCCCAGGCGGATGGTCACCTCACGGGTCGAGGCCGTCTCCAACGGCAGATCCAGTCCGAGCCAGGGGGCGAGCGCCATCTTCTGGCTCTTCACCTTGCTCATCTCGGCATTGAGTCCCGTGATATGCTGCTCTGCCTCCACGAGCTTGTGAGCTGTATCCAGTGCGGCCCGGTATGCCTCCTCGTCAAACAGCTCCCGCTCGGAAATGACGGGCCGCGCCTTGAGCAGTCCGCCCTTTGCGGGAGCATATTTTTTGAGGATGCCCAGGGCTGCCAAAGCGGCCGCGCTGGCCTCTCTGGCCTCGTTGAGCGCCCGGTCATCCGGCCGGGAAAGGCCCTGCCAGGCCGCGCCCTCCAGATCGGAGGGCTCATCGATCTCCACACAGCCTGCCCGCTGGAGTACCCGGAGAATCTCTTCTCTGTCTGACCGCATGCCAAAGAGGCGAATCCGCTTCATTTTGACGATGGACATCAGACATTCACAACCCTTCTGACAATGAGTGCCGCGGCATCCGCCAGTCGGCCCTCAGCCTCCTGCCGGAGCGCGTCGCAGGCCTGCCTGGTCTCAGCCAGCACCTGCTCCGTGTGTTTGGAGGCACGCTCTTCGGCCTCCTGCAAAAATCCCTTCACCTGCGCCTCAGCCTGCATCCGGGCGGAGCTCAAACGCTCCTCCCCGGCGCGGCGGGCGTCCGCGACGGTCTTTTTCGCCTGCGCCAGTGCCTCGTTCTTGCGCTGCTGCGCCAGCGTCTCGGCCTCTGTCACCTGCTTGATTCCCTCCAAAGACATATCTTCACCGCCTTTCTTTTGGTCGTATTCCATAATAAACCATCCTGATTATATTGAAATCATACTCGAACTGTCTATAAAATGCAAGTTCAATTTTCCAACCGAATCGTTGTAGTACCTGTCTCTTTTTGCAACTAAACCATTCAGTATACTTCTTATTTTTGTTAAATTTTTGACTATTGGGTCTGTTTTTTGTGCAATCAAACCCTTTCTATCCCCCGGGCTTTTCGCCATATAGAAATTCCCGCATCTTTTTTGTGCATTTTGTATACTCATCAGTTTGTTTTCCCAAAGTGTCCCTGCCCTGGAGCACTCACAGTGTTCCCGCTCTTTCCCCCTTCCACACACGTTTCCCCGCAAAAAAAGACGGCGGCATGGATCTCCATGCCGCCGTCTTACCAATTTACGGTTCCGTTGTGTTCAAATTCGCCCAGGCCTCGCCGGCTCCGCCCGCCGTCCCCAGGATGGGGACCAGCTTCTCCTCTGCGCCGGTGCCGCCCAGTGCCTCTGCCGCCGCGGTCAGGGACACCTCTCCCAGGTCTACCCAGATACGATCCGCATGTTCCGCCAGTGCTGCTGCGCTCTGACCGCTGACCGCATCCTGGCCGGATACCAGCACTTCGCCCTCGGTGCGAATGGAGAGCTTTACGTCCGGATAGGCCGCCAGCGCCGTCTCTACCTGGGTATAAAAAGCGGTGATGGTCTCCTGGAACTTACTCTGGTCATAGTTCTCTCCCCGCTTGATATACTCCAAATGGCCCTGGACGGGATAGGCGCTGTTGTCCAGCAGGATCTCATCAAATCCCAGCTCTGCAAGCTCCACGCACACATCCACGATATAGGCCCGTGCCTCCTCGCTGCTGGGACTCATCCAGCGCAGGTCATCCTGGTCCCGCCAGTTGTAGCCGCTGTTTGTCTTGACCCCCAGAGCCGGCACGGCATAGGGCACCTTATTGTCCCGGAAGCAGGATACCCGGGCTACCGTGTAGACGTTTCCGGCATTCCAGTTCTCAATGGCCTGATTGAGCTCCGGGTCCGAGGCGGATGCCCCCGCCTGCTTGGCCAGCTCCAGGTTCGAGACATAACCAAGGGTCCCATCATCGGCCTTCATATCAAATACCGCAGTATTGGCTCCCGCCTCCCCCAGCAGAGCCAGTGCCGTCCCGTCCTTCAGCGCGCTGCGGGGCAGCAGGGCCGCCTGTGTGGGCGGCTCCGGCGTGGGAGTCGGCGTGGGGGTCGGGGTAGGGGCAGTGGTCACCACCACCGGCTCGCTCACTTCCGGCTCGGGCAGGACTTCATCCCCTCCAAAAAACGGGAGGGAGAGGTGGGCCCCATCGCTGGAAAAGGCCAGGTGATTCTCCTGCAAAAAGAAGAGTCCCAGCACCAGCAGCAGCACCACTGCCAACACCGCAATGATGACTTTCAGTACGCCCTGCCCCCGGGAGCGGCCGTGATAGCCTCCGTATCCATACCGGTTTCCTCGCCTTGCCATGTCTGTTTCCCACCTGTCAATTGTTGTTCAGCGCTTCTGGGGCGCTTCTCCGTCGCCATCCAGGCGCACAGTTCTCTCCGCCGTGGAGAGGAGGTTATCCAACTTATAGAGTGCCTCTGCCACCATGGCGCGGTCCTCTGGTGTCATTGTGTCCAGGAGCGAATTAAAATAGCCGCTCACATCGGTGGCTGCTTTCTGGTGCAGAAGCCGATACTGCTCGGTTGCAGAGACATAGATCACCCGCCGGTCATGCTCGGAGCGTTCCCGCCGGGCCAGCCCCAGCCGTTCCAACCGGTCCACGATCCCGGACACCGTGCTGTTGGCACTGCCCGTCCGCTCGGCCAGGACGCTGATGGGGAGCGGCCCCTCCTCTCCCAGCACATTGAGGACCAGTGCCTGTGGGAAGGTCAAGTTCAGCTTGCCGAAATGTGCACGAAATTGCTGCGACATATGCTGCGTCACACGCAGATATGACATCAAAACACTGGGCCTCTCTTCCATATGGTGTTCGCTCCTTCCCCGAATCGGGCTCTTCAAGAGCATACCCTCTGCTCCTGTATTTGTCAATCGCTCCTGCCAGAGAGACGGCGGGTGCCCCGCTCCCTGTTTCGGTCCTGTTTTTTACCCGACCGCCGGGGTCATCAGGCGCTCCAGCACCACCGCCAGCTCTGCCCGGGTGGCGTTGGCCTTGGGGGAGAGCTTCCCCTTGCTGCCGGAGATCAGACCAGCCCCCACGGCATGCTCCATGCCATCCACGGCCCATTTGGATACGGTATTGCCGTCCGTATAGGCACTCAGCTTCCCCTGTGCGGTATCAAGCCCCTGGCTCTGGGCATACTGGTAGAGAAAAACCGCCAGCTGCTCCCGGGTGACCAGGTTCCCCGGCTGGAAAGCCCCCTTCCCATTGCCGGAGGCCACTCCGGTTTCGGCCGCCCAGGCCACTGCCTGGCTATACCAGGCATCGGACGGAACGTCGCTGAAACTCTGGCTGCTCTTCGGGGCGGGTGAACCCGCCAGACGCCACAGTGCGGTCACGGTCATGGCCCGGGTCACCTTCCCGCTGGGCTGAAAAGTCGTGGCGCTGGTACCGGAGAGGAGCCCGGCGTCCACCACCTCGTTGACTGCAGCGGCATACCAGGCGTTCTGGGGCACATCGGTAAAGCTGGCCGCCAGTGCGGGCGTGAGGAGCAGAGCGGCACATACCGCGCAGGCCGCCGCTTTCCGCCGGAGTCGATAAACCGATTTATGAAGCATGTCAGGGCACTCCTTTTATCGTAGTCTGTCCGGCAGGAATCCATCCAAATCTGATTTTCCTGCCGGTATTTTTCGTCAAAGGGATCATTGTAACAGAATCATCCTACTATACTTTTTTTAAAAATGTGTGAACAAGCCGCCGTCTCTGTAAAATTTCCTGTCTTTTCCGGCGGATTTGCTTGACTTTCCCCCTTGCTTATGATACATTGACATCACGTGAAAAAGGGAGTAGTTCCGGACGCCTTGGGTGTCCGGGCGTACCGTCAACACCACGGCGTCTCTTGGATGCCTGGCGGTATGCGCCGATCCGATTGGTAACAAGACTTTTTGACGGCTGTCGTGTTTTGCAGCCGTCAAAAAGTCTTTTTCTTTTGCCCATATACCATTCGCCGCCCTGCTCCCCCATCCGCTGTCGTTTCCCCAGCTCCCACCCGGTCATGCGGCGCATTCCGGTGGGGACGCACGAGAAAGAACTGAAAAGGAGTGCACCATTATGTCCAAACCCTGGTTCAGCCGCTCGCCGGAGGACACTCTGTCCGAGCTGCGCAGCACACCGGCTGGCCTCTCCGCCCAGGAGGTCCAGCAGCGCATGGAGCAGTATGGCCCCAACAAGCTTCAGGAGGGCAAGCGCAAGAGCGTGGCCGTTCTCTTTCTGGAGCAGTTCAAGGACCTGCTGGTCATCATCCTCCTCATTGCCGCCGTCATCTCTGCCCTGACGGAAAATGTGGAGAGCACCATCGTCATCTTTGCCGTCCTGATTCTCAACGCCGTACTGGGTACCGTGCAGTATCTCAAGGCGGAAAAATCCCTGGAAAGTCTGAAAGCCATGTCCTCCCCCACCGCCAAAGTGCTCCGCGGCGGCGTCCGGGTGGAGGTCCCCTCGGCCGAGGTGGTCCCCGGCGATATCGTACTGCTGGAGGCCGGCGATCTGGTGGTGGCTGACGGGCGCATTATCGAAAACTTCTCCCTGAAGGTGAATGAGAGCTCCCTCACCGGCGAGAGCGAGGGCGTGGAGAAGGACGCCGCCCCCATCGATCGGGAGCAGGTGGCCCTGGGCGATCAGAAAAACATGGTCTTCTCCGGTTCCCTGGTCACCTATGGCCGGGCCACGGTGGCGGTCACTGCCACCGGCATGAACACGGAGCTGGGCAAGATCGCCGCTCTCATGAACCAGACCCAGCAGCGCAAGACCCCTCTCCAGAAGAGCCTGGACGACTTTTCCGGCAAGCTGGCGGTGGTCATCATGGCCATCTGTGCCGTGGTGTTTGCCCTGTCCATCTTCCGCTCCCACATGGGGGTGCTGGACTCCCTGATGTTCGCCGTGGCCCTGGCGGTGGCAGCCATCCCCGAGGCGCTCTCCTCCATCGTCACCATCGTGCTGGCCATGGGTACCCAGAAGATGGCCAAGCAGAACGCCATTATGAAGGACCTCAAGGCGGTGGAGAGCCTGGGCGCCGTGTCGGTCATCTGCTCGGATAAGACCGGTACCCTGACCCAGAACCGCATGACCGTGCAGAAGATCTATGCCGACGGTAAGCTCTTGGAGGGCAAGGACCTGGAGCTTGCCAACACCCCCCAGCGTCTGCTCCTCAAGATCGGCCTTCTGGCCAGCGACGCCACCTACGATCCCGCCGACGGCTCCTCCATCGGCGACCCCACCGAGGTGGCCCTGCTTCAGCTGGCCGACACCTTTGACGTGGAGGAAGAGCTCTACCGACAGTACCACCCCCGTCTGCGGGAGCTGGCCTTTGACTCCGACCGCAAGCTCATGAGTACCCTGCACCAGCTGGACGGCGTGCCCACCCTACTCACCAAGGGCGCCATCGACGTGCTGCTGGGCCGCTCCACCAAGCTCCTCACCAGCGAAGGCGAAGTTCCCATGACCGAGGAGCGCCGTGCCGAGATCATGGCGGTCAACGAGCAGCTGTCCAATGAGGGTCTGCGGGTCCTGGCCTTCGCTCAGAAGCAGATGGACGGCATCCGCGACCTCACCCTGGAGGACGAGAATGACTACACCTTTGTGGGTCTGGTCTCCATGATCGATCCTCCCAGACCGGAGTCCATCCAGGCCGTGGCCGACGCCAAGACCGGCGGCATCCGCACCATCATGATCACCGGCGACCACAAGGTCACCGCCTCGGCCATCGCCCGCCAGATCGGCATCTTCCAGGAGGGAGACACCGCCCTCTCCGGTGTGGAGCTGGACGCCATGAGCGACGAGGAGCTGGATCAGATCCTGCCCCATGTCTCGGTCTACGCCCGGGTCTCCCCGGAGCATAAGATCCGCATCGTCTCCGCCTGGCAGCGCCGGGGCTGCATCGTCTCCATGACCGGCGACGGCGTCAACGACGCCCCCGCCCTCAAGAAGGCCGACATCGGCGTGGCCATGGGCATCACGGGCACCGAGGTCTCCAAGGACGCCGCCTCCATGATCCTGGCCGATGATAACTTCGCCACCATCGTGCGGGCTGTGGTCAACGGCCGCAGCGTCTATGCCAACATCAAAAACGCCATTCAGTTCCTGCTCTCGGGCAATATGTCGGCCATCCTCTGCGTGGTCTACGCCTCGGTGATGGGCCTGTCCGTCCCCTTCGCGCCAGTCCATCTGCTCTTCATCAACCTGCTGACCGACTCCCTGCCCGCCATTGCCATCGGCATGGAGCCCGCCCGGAAGGGCCTGCTGCGGCATAAGCCCCGGGACCCCAAGGAGCCCATTTTGGACCGCGGTCTGCTCCAGCGCATCTTCGGACAGGGCCTGCTCATCGCTGTCCCCGTCATGGCCGCGTTCTATCTGGGCCTCTCCTATGGCGGACCGGCTGCTGCCTCCACCATGGCCTTTGCTACCCTGACCCTGGCCCGTCTGTTCCACGGCTTTAACTGCCGGGGCGAGGAGTCCATCTTCCGCCTGGGCTTCCGCTCCAACCCCTTCTCCCTGGCCGCCTTCGGCGGCGGCGTGCTGCTGCTGCTGGCCGTGCTCTTTATCCCCGGCCTCAATACCCTCTTCCAGGCCACTGCGCTGGATATGACCCATCTGCTGGAGATCCTGGGCCTTGCCTTCCTCCCCACGCTGATCATCCAGATCTTCAAGCTGATCCGGGGCCGCTGAGCGGTTCTATAAAACAAATATTGGGCGGTGGAGCCATTTTGACAGCTCCACCGCCCAGTTCTCTTTTACGCCCCCAGGGCCCAGTTCATCATTAAAAGCAGCCCAAAGCCCGGGATTCCCAGGAGGCCCAACACCAGAGCATTGAAGAGATTCACCCCCAGGGAGAGCCCCAGTATCCCTCCCACCTGGCTCCACAGGGCCAGAAAGGCAAGCCCCACGCCGGTACGCCCCAGCAGGCGCACACATCGCCCCACGGTCTTGTGCAGCGTGAGAGCCACCACAAATAAGATCAGCCCCAGCGTGACCAGAGGCAGATTTTCTACCATCCATTCCACCGCGCATTCCTCCCATTCGTTCTCTGCCAGAGCCCTGGCCGTTCTCTCATTGGTAGGCTGAAATGGGCCGCCAGGGTCCCTGGCGGAGGGTCCCGCCGGAGGAGTCGCGTTTTTTCGTCTCCGGCGGACGGGCCAGGGGCTGCGTCAGCTCCTCCCCGCTCAGCTCCTTGATCTGCCGCAGCAGATAGCCGTATCTGGCCTGGAGGGCTTTGATCTCATAGATATAGGACTCGGTGAGATCCGGGTCGGACGCGGCATTAAAATCACCATGGGCCTGGGTCAGAAGGACCCGGGTCCGCTCCAGGGCATCCAGCAGGACCTGCCGCTCTTCCTGTCTCTGCCCCTGTCTTTTCCGGTTGCTCTTGCGTTGCATAGGCGCTCCTTTCCATGTGCACTTCTTGGTCCACTGTATGTCCAGTTTGTCCGAAAGAGACCGTTCTATACCAGTTTTTCCCGCGCATGGTCTCCGCGTCCGCGGTCATACTACACTCGGACAGGCGGAGAAGGGACAACGCCTTCCAGACGCATCTCCTTTTAAGCCGGTGCCGGGTACGCGTACCCTCTGGCGAAAGGCGAAAGGAGCGGCGGCCTGTCCGGCCGAACGGCTCCATCCGCTTCCGGAACAGCTCCGGAGGGGTGAGGCTGCCGTGGAGGGCCGCCGTGCCGAGTGCATTCGGTGCGGCGGCCCTCGTTGCGTCCTGCCCTTTTCTTGACACTTCCCCTGAAAATAGGGTAAGATAGAATGTAAAATGTATCGCATCCAATTCTGACACGGTAAGGAGAACTCCATGGCAAAGACCAGTGTGAACACATATGGCAATGAATCCATATCCGCCCTCAAGGGTGCCGACCGGGTCCGCAAGCGTCCCGGTGTTATTTTCGGCTCGGACGGATTGGACGGCTGTGAGCATGCCGTCTTTGAGATCCTGTCCAACGCCATCGACGAGGCCCGTGAGGGCCACGGTTCCGTCATCACGGTCACCCGCTACGCCGACCAGTCCATTGAGGTAGAGGACTTTGGCCGGGGCTGTCCGGTGGACTGGAATGAGCGGGAACAAAAATTCAATTGGGAACTGGTGTTCTGTGAGCTGTATGCCGGCGGCAAGTACGGCAACGGGGACGGGGACAATTACGAGTACTCCCTGGGTCTCAATGGTCTGGGCTCCTGCGCCACCCAGTATGCCAGTGAATACTTTGACGCCGTCATCCACCGGGACGGCTTTGAATACTCCCTTCACTTTGAAAAGGGCGAGAATATCGGCGGCCTGAAAAAGGAGCCCTACTCCGGCCGAAAGACCGGCTCCCGCTTCCACTGGAAGCCTGACCTGGAGGTCTTTACCGACATCAATATTCCGGTGGAGTACTATCTGGACGTGATGAAGCGGCAGGCGGTGGTCAACGCCGGGGTCACCTTCCGCTTCCGCAATCAGGTGGGCTCCAAGTTTGAGACCACGGAATTCAAGTATGAAAACGGCATCGTGGACTATGTCAACGAGCTCTCGGGTCCCTCTCCCCTGACCCAGCCCGTCTTCTGGCAGACCGAGCGCAAGGGCCGGGACCGGGCAGACAAGCCGGAATATAAGGTAAAGCTCTCGGTCTCCTTCTGTTTTTCCAACACGGTGCAGGTCATCGAGCACTACCACAACTCCTCCTGGCTGGAGCACGGCGGCTCCCCGGAGAAGGCGGTCAAATCCGCCTTTGTCTCCGGCGTGGACGCCTATCTCCGCCAGCAGAACAAGTATCAGAAAAATGAGAGCAAGATCACCTGGGTGGACATCGAGGACTGCCTGGTCCTGGTCTCCAACAACTTCTCCACCCAGACCTCCTACGAGAACCAGACGAAAAAGGCCATCAACAACAAGTTCGTGCAGGATGCCATGGCCGAGTTCCTCAAGGCCCAGCTGGAGGTCTATTTCATCGAGAACCCCTTCGACGCGGAGAAGATCGCCGAGCAAGTGCTGGTGAACAAGCGCTCCCGGGAGAGTGCGGAGAAGGCCCGGCTCAACATCAAAAAAAAGCTCTCGGGCAGCGTGGATATCGCCAACCGGGTGCAGAAATTTGTGGACTGCCGTACCAGGGACACGGAGCGGCGGGAGCTGTACATCGTGGAGGGCGACTCGGCTCTGGGCGCGGTCAAGCTCTCCCGGGATGCCGAGTTCCAGGGCATCATGCCGGTCCGGGGCAAGATCCTCAACTGTCTGAAAGCCGACTACGCCAAGATCTTCAAGAGCGAGATCATCATGGATCTCCTCAAGGTCCTGGGCTGCGGCTGCGAGGTGCAGGACAAGCACGCCAAGGACATGGCGGCCTTTGACCTGATGAACCTCCGCTGGAATAAGGTAGTCATCTGTACCGATGCCGACGTGGACGGCTTCCAGATCCGCACCCTCATCCTCACCATGCTCTACCGCCTGGTGCCCACCCTCATCCAGCGGGGCTATGTCTACATTGCCGAGTCCCCCCTCTATGAGATCACCTGTAAGGAAAAGACCTGGTTTGCCTATTCCGACGCGGAGAAGAATGAGATCGTAAACGGCGTGCTGGCGGGCAAGAAATACTCCATCCAGCGCTCCAAGGGTCTGGGCGAGAACGAGCCGGACATGATGTGGCTCACCACCATGAATCCGGAGACCCGCCGCCTCATCAAGGTCATGCCCGAGGACGTGGAGCGCACCGCCGCCGTCTTTGACCTGCTGCTGGGGGACAACCTCCAGGGCCGGAAGGACCACATTGCGGACAACGGGTACAAGTATCTGGAACTGGCGGATATCTCGTAATCATTCCACAGTCAGAATCTTCGAGATATATAGATAAATTGAGGGATTGCTATGTTTCAAATTAACTTAAACGTTACTAAAGACCCAAAAACTTGGTCAAATGATGGCGTCCTTTGTTATTTTGATCCAGTCTCTAAGCGTCTACGTAAAAAAACACCAGAAGAAACCGTCAGACAAAAAATTCTTTACTTTTTAACTCAAAAAATGGAAATTCCTACCGATGCCATTTCTGTCGAAGTTCCTGTTTGCCACTTTGTTCCAGGAAAGCGTGGGCGTATTGATATCTTGGTAAATGGTTATGATAATCTCCCTCTTTTAGTTGTGGAATGTAAAGCTCCGCAGATCCATATTACCATTGAAACTTATGAGCAGGTTGATTATTATGCTGAATTACTTGGTGCTCCTTTTGCAGCTGTAACAAATGGTCATGTCTTTCAACTGGACTATTGGGATGATTCCCTACAGCGATATCAAGAAGTATCACAATTACCCTCTTATCATACCCTGTGTACAAAAATTGGCTTGAAGTCTGAAGACTATCTTCCTGTAAAATATCAGCGCACACCATTTGATCAGCTTTGTAGCGATCAAGCATATAATAATGCTCAAAAAAACCAATATTATGTAGGCCAGGATACCCCCAGATCACTGGTACCCTTTATTATCAATTTGGCTGAGTGTCTTTTGGACCCATCTACTCGCTGTACAGGATTTCCTAATGCTGATTTTCGATTGATTGCTGATCAGGGTATCCGATATACTGCTTTCGGAGATGCTGGTGGTGGCACTTTTAGCGGCCCATACCGTACGTTGATGGTTGATGTCAATGGCAACACAAAATTAATTGGCTTTTCTATTTTTAGCTTAATAAAATCAACTAATGATCCCCATTGGGGAACTCGTAAAGGCGCTTCCAGTCTGGTAGTTTCCATTGACGACAAAGAAAAGCACCACATGTCTTTGGAACTCACTCTTGATACTTATGCTTTGCAGCAGCGAAATGAGGTGCGCATTTGGCACGGTGGACGAATGGCCGTTTCAAATATCGGCAGTGTAAAGCAGCAAGAAGTGCTTGACTACGTATTTACCCATGCTCCCTACCTAAAAGGAGCAGACGGCAAGGTTGCCTTAGGGACATTGAAGAATGATCATCTGTTCACTATGTCAGATTCTGATATACAGGATTTGCTTGGCCGTTTGATACAATATGCTCTTTTAAGAGACGAACTGCGGTATATCAAAAAGCAGCAATATATGATGCAAAAAATTAAGGACTGATACCATGCCCAAAAAGAAAGCTCCGGACACCGGGGCCAAAAAAGTCAACAATCCCAACGTCATGGGCCTGCGGCCCGAGGTGCTGGAGCAGCCCATCACCGAGACGCTGGAGCTCAACTACATGCCCTACGCCATGAGTGTCATCGTCTCCCGGGCCATCCCGGAGATCGACGGCTTCAAGCCCTCTCACCGGAAGCTCCTCTACACCATGTACCAGATGAAATTGCTGGGTGGGAGCCGCACTAAGAGCGCCAATGTGGTGGGCCAGACCATGAAGCTCAACCCCCACGGCGATGCGGCCATCTATGACACCATGGTGCGCCTCTCCCGGGGCTATGGTGCCCTCCTCCACCCTCTGGTGGACTCCAAGGGCAACTTCGGCAAGGTCTACTCCCGGGACATGGCCTGGGCGGCCAGCCGGTACACCGAGGTGCGCCTGGACCCCATCTGTGCCGAGCTCTTCCGGGACATCGACCAGGACACCGTGGACTTTGTGGACAACTACGACGGCTCCATGCAGGAGCCCGCGCTGCTGCCCACCACCTTTCCCAACGTACTGGTGAGCGCCAACCAGGGCATTGCCGTGGGCATGGCCTCCAACCTGTGCGGCTTCAACCTGGGGGAGGTGTGCGACGCCACCATCGCCTGGCTCAAAAAGCCTGGCTGCGACCTGCTTCCCCTGCTCAAGGCTCCCGATTTCCCCACCGGCGGTGAGCTGCTCTATGACGAGAACACCCTGCGCCAGATCTACCAGACCGGCCGCGGCTCGGTCCAGGTGCGGGCCCGGTGGCGCTATCTCAAGTCCGAGCACCTCATCGAGATCTTTGAGATCCCCTACTCCACCACGGTGGAGGCCATCATGGACAAGGTGGCCGAGCTCATCAAGTCGGGCAAGGTCAAGGAGATCGCCGACATGCGGGACGAGACCGACCTGAACGGCCTCAAGCTCACCATCGACCTCAAGCGCGGGGCTGACCCGGACAAGCTCATGGCCCGGCTCTTCCGCTCCACCCCCCTGCAGGATGCCTATTCCTGCAACTTTAACATCCTCATCAGCGGAATGCCCCGGGTCATGGGCGTGGGCGAGATCCTGGAGGAGTGGACCGCCTGGCGGATGGAGGGTGTGCGCCGCCGGACCTACTTTGTCATGAAAAAGAAGGAGGAAAAGCTCCACCTGCTGGAGGGCCTCCAGAAGATCCTGCTGGACATTGACCGGGCCATCCGCATCATCCGGGAGACCGAGGAGGACTCCGAGGTCATCCCCAACCTGATGATCGGCTTCGGGATCGACGCCGTCCAGGCCGAGTATGTGGCCGACATCCGGCTGCGCAACATCAACAAGGAGTATATTCTCAAGCGCACCCAGGAGACCAGCTCTCTGGCCGAAGAGATCGCCGACCTGAAGGATCTGGTGGATAATCCCGCTCGTATCAAAAAGGTTATCATCGGGGAGCTCCAGGCGGTGAAGAAGAAATACGCCCTTCCCCGCCGCACTGAGATCCTCTACGACTACTCCAATGAGACCCGCCCCGACCCGGAGGAGGAGATCCCCGACTATCCGGTGCATGCCTTCCTCTCTCTGGAGGGATACTTCAAGAAGATCACCCCTCAGTCCCTGCGCATGAGCGGGGAGCAGAAGTACAAGGAGGGAGACGGTCCCTTCCTCCAGTGGGAGGGGAACAATCGGGACGAGCTGTTGGTCTTTACCGACCGGCAGCAGTGCTACAAGACCCGTCTCTCCGACTTTGCAGACACCAAGGCCAGCGTCCTGGGCGAGTATCTGCCCACCCGCCTGGGCATGGACGCCGGGGAGAGCGTGGTGTGGGCCTGCATCACCAGCGACTACGCCGGACACCTGCTCTTCTTCTTCCAGAACGGCAAGGTGGCACGGGTAGAGCTCGCCTCCTACAAGACCCAGACCCGCCGCAAGCGCCTGACCGGAGCCTACTCCGACAAATCTCCCCTGGCCGCCGCGCTGCTGCTTTCCGAGGACCGGGAGCTGGCCGTCTTTTCCAGTGAGGGCCGCTGCCTGATCTTCCACACCTCGGTTCTGGCCCCCAAGTCCACCCGCTCCACCCAGGGTGTGGCGGTCATGACCCTCAAGCCCAAATATAAGGTAGAAAAGGTCCTCCCGCTGGAGGAGACCACCGTGGTTCAGGTGAGCCGCTACCGTCCCCGGGCCCTTCCTGCCGCCGGCGCCCTTCTCAAGGAGGAGGACCGGGGGGAGGAACAGCTCTCCATCCTCTGATATGTCTGACACGGAAACGAGGTAATTCCCATGAAGCAGAAAGCCCGTCAGCTTTTTTTCTCCTATCTCTGGATCACTGTGGCCTCGGCGGCCTATGCTCTGGGCTTTGACTGGTGCTACGCCCCCAACGAGATCGGTTTCGGCGGCATCACCGGCCTTGCCCAGATCATCAACGCCGCCCTCCCCTGGGCGCCCATCGGCGTACTGGTGATCCTGCTCAACGTCCCTCTCTTCTTTTTCGGCTGGCGTCTGCTGGGCGGGCATCTGCTGCTCTCCTCTCTCTACGCCATGTTTATCTCTTCCATCTTTGTGGACCTGCTCAATGCGGCCGTCCCCTTCTCCCCCATGGACCCCATGCTGGCTACCATCTTCGGCGGCATTCTGATCGGCCTCTCTCTGGCAATCATTCTGCTCCAGGGTGCCACAACGGGGGGTACCGATCTCTTTGCCCGCCTGCTCAAGCTCCGGATCTCCTGGCTCCCCATGGGTAAGCTCCTCATGGGGGTGGACCTGGTGGTCATCGCCGCGGTGGCCCTGGCCTTCCGCAACTTGTCCAGCGCCCTGTACGGCGTGGTCTCCCTCTATATCTCCACTGCTGTGATGGATATGGTGCTCTACGGTCTGGACAGCGCCAAGGTGGCCTATATCATCTCCAGCAAGCCCGACGAGATCTCCAAGGCCATCTTCCGGGAGATGGACCGAGGGGTGACCTTCCTCCATGCGGAGGGCGGCTGGTCGGGGGAGCCCAAAAAAGTTCTGCTGTGCGCCTTCAAGCAAAAGCAGATCGTTCCCCTCCGGCGCATGGTCAAGGAGATCGACCCGTCCGCCTTCCTCATCGTCTGCAACGCCCACGAGGTGCTGGGAGACGGTTTCCGGGAGTACAAGCACGATTCCCTGTAACATCCGTATCGACTGACAAAGGAGGAGCTCACCTATGGCTGACATCAAGAAACTCTGTGAAAACCTGGAGAAGAACGGCTTCCACGCCGTCTATTTCGACACTGCCAAGGAGGCGGCCGACTATCTGGACGCCAAGCTGGACGGCCGCACCATCGGCATGGGCGGCTCCATGACCATCAAGGACATGGGCCTGGTGGACCGTCTGCCCACCCATAATACCTTCTACTCCCACTGGACGGGGAGCACCCATGAGCAGGCCGCCGGAGCGGAGGTCTATCTCTCCTCGGTCAACGGCGTAGCCGAGACCGGAGAACTCATCAACATCGACGGTACCGGCAACCGGGTGGCCTCCACCATCTACGGCCACAAAGAGCTCTATCTCATCGTGGGCATCAATAAAGTGGAGAGCAGCTTTGAACAGGCCCTGTGGCGGGCCCGGAATATCGCCTCCCCCAAGAATGCCCAGCGGCTGGGCGTCCAGACTCCCTGCGCCGCGAAGGGCGACCGCTGCTATGACTGCAACAGCCCCCAGCGTATCTGTAAGGCCCTCACCGTGCTCTGGCGCAAGCCCAATGCCATTTCCTACGCCGAAGTGATTTTGGTGGGCGAATCTCTGGGCTATTGATCCATTTCCCCGGCCGGGAGAAAGGAGTCCCGCTGTGAAAAACCGTCTTGTCCTCTCTATCCTGCTTCTGGCGGGCCTGGTCCCTCTGAGCGGCTGTTCCTCCATGTTGGAGCGCAGCTATCTGGTGGTCTCCCCCCATGCGGAACATCCGGTCACCGCGGACGACTCCAACGTCCTCCAGGCCGAGACCTATCAGGATCTGGTCAACGACGTGCTCTATTTTGTCAATCAGGGCATGGAGACCGGGGTCATCCGTCTGACCAACTACCCCCGCGATGTTGAGACCGATCTCAACAACGCCTGCCTGGAGGTGGCCAAGGACGCGCCCCTGGGCGCCTATGCGGTGGACTACATCGAGCACGACTGCACGCGGGTGGTCAAGTACTATGAATCCACCATCCACATTACTTACCGCCGCACACTGGAGCAGATCCAGAGCATCAAAAACGTGACGGGCAGCAGCGCCATCCGCCAGGTCCTTTTGGAGCAGCTCTCTCTTTTCTCCCCCGAGGTGGTCCTCCAGGTGGCCTACTTTACAGAGGATGAGGCCCATATCTCCCATCTGATCCAGCAGGCCTACTATGACGCCCCGGCGGTGGCCTTTGGAATGCCCGAGTATACCGTGACCCTCTATCCGCAGGAGAGTGGGCAAGAGCGCATTGTGGAGATCCTCCTCACCTATCCCGCCCCGGTGGAGGAACTGCGCCAGAAGAGCCAAAGCCTCCTCCGGCAGGCTGATCTGCTGGCTGACACGCTGGGAGAGCTCTCGGGCGCACAGGGCGGCCGCGCCGTCCACGCTCTGCTTCGCCAGCAAGTGACGGATGCCCCGGCGGGCACCGCCTCCACTGCCTATGACGCTCTTGTGGAGCACCAGGCTGACAGTGAGGGGATGGCCCTGGCCTTCCAGCTGCTGTGCGACCGGACCGGACTGGAGAGCCGGGTGGTACAGGGTGTGAAGGACGGCGCCCCACACTTCTGGAATGTATTGACGCTCTCTCCCGGTCAGTATGCCCATGTGGACGCCTCCGGTGAGGAGGTACTGCTTCTCTCGGATGCCGCATTGGAGGCACTGGGATATACCTGGGACCGGAACGAAATTCCCCCCTGTCTCTGATCGGCATAAAAACGCAAAAAAAGGCTTGACTTTTTCCCTCCCTGCGGCTATAATATCATTTGTCGCTTGCAGGTGTAGCTCATCTGGTAGAGCGCCACCTTGCCAAGGTGGAGGTAGCGAGTTCGAGCCTCGTCACCTGCTCCAAAATCCCTCTCCATCTGGAGAGGGATTTTTCTTTATCTCCCATCCATCAAGGAGGTTTTTTACGATGGTAACCATGGCACAGCGCATCGAGTCCCTCCGCACCGAGGCCAATCTGAGCCGCCCCGCGCTGGCGGCCGCCCTGGGCTTCCCCAAGGGCTCCATTGAAAAGTTTGAGACCGGCCGTCAGACTCCCTCCAAAGAACAGCAGGAGAAGCTGGCTGCCCATTTCGGCGTCTCCCTCTTCTATCTCCGGGGGGAGAGCGGTGACCGCACCCGCCAGGAGGACTGGATGTCCGGCGTCAGCCTGAACGATGACGAGCCCGGCTTCACCCCCACCCCGCCCCCCAAGCCCAAGCGTCCCAAGCAGGAGGAGCCCCAGGGCGCCATGCTGGATGCCGTGCTGGCCAGCAAGCCGGTGCAGGAGCTGCTGCGGAAGATCGTATTGGATACCCTTCGCTCCCCCGAGGGGCAGGACCTCATCCGCAAGGCCCTGCAAAAATAAGCTGTCCCCGAGATCAAACAGGGCGTGTGCCGCAGAATCCCTTCTGCGGCACACGCCCCTCTTGTTTAAAACCCGTTGAGCGGGATGGAGCCGTCGTCCCCCGCCTTTTCAATGGAGCGGATGACGACGTCATAGCCATAGTCGTCACTGACCTGGATGTGGACCCGCTCCCCTACCTTTTTGCCCAGGATGGCCCGGCCCACCGGGGACTCCTTGCTGATCAGTCCGTGAAGCGCATCCTGCCGCATGGTGGTAACGATCTGGTAGGATTCCGTCTCATCATCCTCCTCCACATAGACGGTTACCTTGTCGTAGAGACCCACGGCGTCCTCCCCCGCCCGATCTGTGATGACCACCGCTGTGCGGATCATATTCTCCAGAAAGCGGATGCGGCTCTCGTTCCGGTTTTTCTCCTGTTTGGCCGCCTTATATTCAAAATTCTCACTCAGGTCGCCGAAGGCCCGGGCCTCCTTCACCGCCTCCAACAGCTTGGGGCGGAGTTCGATGCGGCGATAATCCAGCTCTTCCCGCATCATCTGTATGTCCTTTTTCGTCAGCTCGTTGTGCATGATCGATCTCCTGTTCGCATTTTATGGAAAAAGGCCGCCCCTGCGGGCGGCCTCAGACTGCATGATCTCAGTCATCCCAGTCGGCGTAATCATCAAACTCAGAGTGGCAGCAGCAGGGCTTCTTTGCCTCCAGCTTCTCACCGATTCCAGCAAAAAAGGCGGCGATCTTATCCCAATATGCAATGATGCAGCAGACACTGGCCGCGACCGTCAGAGAGAGAGCCACAATTTTCAGCACAAAACGGGCGATTTTCATATCCCGTCCCCTCCTTACTCAAATGATAGCTCTAGTTTACACGCTTTTCGGGCAAATTACAATCATTATCTGAAACTTTTTCCCTTGTAGTTTGGTCGGAAATAGAATATAATAGAGAAACCAATGAACCGAAATCAGGCGCATACGCGTTTTAGGCTCGGATAGAAAGGAAGGTCCTTTATGAAGCTGCAGACCGAAAAGGGCGAGATCCGCATCAGCAGTGAGGTATTCACCAACATCACCGGTGCGGCCGCCACCAATTGCTACGGCGTGAAGGGCATGGCCATCCGCTCCAAGACCGACGGTCTGGTGCACCTTTTGCGCCGGGAGTCCATGTCCAAGGGCGTAAAAGTCACATACAACGACGACTCCACTGTCTCCATTGAACTGCACATCATTGTGGACAACGGGGTCAACCTCATGGCGGTCAGCCGCTCCATCATGAGTGAGGTCCGCTATATCGTCAGCCGCACCACCGGCGTGGAAGTCAAGAGCGTGGATGTCTGCATCGACTCCATGGTCATCGGCTGATCGGCCTTATGCATCGAAAGGAAGGAACACCGACATGAGAGATACCATCGACGGGGCGCTGCTGGCCCGTATGCTCATTCATGCTGCCGCCGCTATCAACAGCCAGAAGCAGCACATCAATGAACTCAACGTCTTCCCGGTGCCCGATGGAGACACCGGCACCAATATGAGCCTGACCATCGGCACGGCGGCCACCGAGCTGAAAAAGAAGCCGGCCGGCACTGTGGGTGAGGTGGCCTCCACCAACGCCTCCGCCCTGCTGCGGGGCGCCCGCGGCAACTCAGGCGTCATTCTCTCCCTGCTCTTCCGCGGCTTTGCCAAGGCTGTCAAGGAAAAGGAGACCATCGACGGCCGGGATCTGGCCATTGCGCTGGACTTCGGCGTGGCCGCCGCCTATAAGGCGGTCATGAAGCCCGCCGAGGGCACCATCCTCACGGTATCCCGTCTCTCCGCTGCCCAGGCGGCCGCTACCGCCCGGGAGGATGCCACCCCCGAGGTGGTGCTGGAGGCCGCCATTCGGGAAGGTCATGTGGCTCTGGACGACACCATCAACCAGAACCCCGTCCTGAAAAAGGCCGGCGTCGTGGATGCCGGCGGCAAGGGCTTCCTGGTCATCCTCCAGGGTATGCTGGATGAGCTGCGGGGCCTCCCCATGCCTGAGACCGAGGACGAGGGCACCGTCAAAGAGAAGGCCGATTTCGCCGCGCTCAGCGAAGAGGAGATCACCTTTGCCTTTGATACCGTCTTTATCGTCCGTAAGACCAACCGCCATGTGGATCTGACCCCCTATCAGGCCTACCTCAACAGCATCGGTGACAGTCTGGTCATCGGTGAGGACGATGATGCCTTCAAGGTCCATGTCCATACCAATACCCCTGGCGACGCCCTGAACGAGGCCCAGAAATACGGCGTGCTGGAGCTGGCCAAGATTGAGAACATGCGCACCCAGGCCGAGGATCTGGCCGCCGGCAAGCATGTCCAGAGCACCGACGATCTGGACGCGGTGGAGGCCGAGCTGGAGCAGGGTTGCGCTTCCGCCCCCGCCAAAGCCGCCCCTGAGAAGAAGTATGGCGTGGTGGCCGTGTGCGCCGGCGAGGGACTGGCCGCCGTCTTTGCCGATCTGGGCGCGGACGGCATCATCTCGGGGGGTCAGACCATGAACCCCTCCACCGATGACATCATGCGCGAGATCGACAAGACCCCTGCTGAGATCGTCTTTGTTCTGCCCAACAACGGCAACATCATCATGGCTGCCCAGCAGTGTATCCCCCTGGCCGAGGACAAAAAGGTGGTGGTCCTCCCCACTAAGACAGTGCCCCAGGGCATCTCTGCCCTGCTCTCCATGGACCCGGACGCCGGCGAAGAGGAGAACATCGCCGCCATGACCGAGGCCTTTGGCCGCGTGGCTACCAGCGAGATCACCTATGCCGCCCGGGATTCGGATTTTGACGGCTTTGCCATCAAGCAGGGCGACTATCTGGCCCTGGCAGAGCATCAGCTCTTCGGCACCGACCGGGATCTGGACGCCTTGCTGGAGCGTCTGGCCCAGGCGGAGCCCCAGCAGAACGCGGAATTCATCAGCATCTTCTATGGCTCTGATGTGACCGAGGAGGATGCCCAGCGTGCGCTCTCCATCTTCCAGTCGGCCTGTCCCAACGCCGAGGTCAACCTGCTCTCCGGCGGTCAGCCCGTCTACTACTATATGATCTCTGCGGAATAACTCCATACAGAACATGACAAAGGCCCCGGACATCCATCAGGATGTCCGGGGCCTTTTCCTTACAGTACCTTAGAGAGAAATTCGATGGTGCGGGCTTCCTTGGGGTTGGCAAAGAACTCCTGCGGCGTGTTCTGCTCCAGGATGTTGCCGCCATCCATGAAGAGCACCCGGGAGGCCACCTCGCGGGCAAAGCCCATCTCATGGGTGACCACCACCATGGTCATGCCCTCGTTGGCCAGCTCCTTCATGACGTCCAGCACCTCACCCACCATCTCGGGGTCCAGGGCGGAGGTGGGCTCGTCAAAGAGCATCACCTTGGGTTTCATGGCCAGCGCCCGCACGATGGCGATACGCTGCTTCTGACCGCCGGAGAGCTGGTTGGGATAGGCTTCCGCCTTGTCCTTCAGTCCTACCCGCTCCAGGAGCTTGAGGGCGGTCTCATCGGCCTCTTCCTGCCCCATGCGCTTGGTCTGGACCGGTGCCAGGGTAATATTTTTCCGGATGGTCATATTGGGGAAGAGATTAAAATGCTGGAAGACCATGCCCATCTGCCGGCGGATGGCGTTGATGTCGGTCTTGGGATCGTTGATGACCGTCCCCTCAAAGGAGATGGTGCCCTCAGTGGGCGTCTCCAGCAGGTTGAGGCAGCGCAGGAAGGTGGATTTACCCGAGCCGGAGGGCCCGATAATGACCACCTTTTCGCCGGGATAGATGTGCTCATTGATGTTCTTGAGCACGTGGATGTGTCCAAAAGACTTGGACAGATTCTTAACGTCGATCACTGGCGCACAGCCTCCTTTCCATAGCAGCGAAAATGACGGCAAGGACCTTGGTGATGCAGAAGTAGGCCACCGCAATGATAAACAGCGGGCCGAAGGCGTCATAGGTCATGCTCTGTACCGAGGAGTACACCTTGGTCAGGTCCACCAGGGCGATATAGCCCACCACGGCGGTCTCCTTCACCAGGACAATGAATTCGCTGGTATAGGTGGGCAGGCAGTTCTTGAGGGCCTGGGGGAAGATGATGTGCCACATGGTCTGCGCCTGGGTCAGCCCCAGGGAGCGCCCGGCCTCCATCTGTCCCTTCTCCACGGCGTTGATGCCCGAGCGGTAGATCTCCGCCATATAGGCCGAGGAGTTCAGACCAAAGGCAATGATGGCCACCACCATCTTGTTGTCCGTCACATCCAGCAGGATGACATTGTACATGATGAGCAGCTGCACCACCACGGGGATCCCCCGGATGATGTCGATGTAGGCCTTGGCAGGCCCCCGCAGCACCGCGTGCTTGGAGAGCTTCATAAGACACAGCACCATGCCCAGCACCGTACTGATGAGAATCGCGCCCAGTGTGATGCCCAGTGTGACGCCCATGCCGTCCAGGTAGAGCTTCCAGCGGTCCTCAAAGAGGAATGCCTGGTAGAGCTTGTCCCCGAAATCCGCAAACCAATTCAGGATATCCATGGGGATACCGCCTCCTTTTTCTCTGTTTTGGAAAGATTCAAAAGCGCAGGAGAGCCTGCGCCAATCCGAGCGGCGCAGGCTTCCCTGATTCAGACTGTGTTCTTACTTGGCCACCACGATGGACTGGACCGCCTCATAGTAGCCGTTGGTGAAGTTGGCGTTTTCCTCACGCTCGGGATTCTTGGTGAGGCCGGCGGCGATGAAGTCGATCCGACCGGACTGGAGAGCGGGGATCAGGGCATCAAAGTCCATGTTCTCCACGGTCACCTCATAGCCCATCTCGGCGCACAGGTACTTCACATAATCCACATCAAAGCCAGTGGGCTGGCCGTCGCTGGTCAGGTACTCAAAGGGCTCAAACTCACAGTTGGTGCCCATCACCAGAGTGCCCTTGGGATTCTCCACAGGGGCGAGCTCAGGCAGGGTGGCGTCCTCCTCCTTGGAGATGTACTTGGCCACCAGGGCGTCAAAGGTACCATTCTCCTTCAGAGTCTCCATAGCGGCGTTGAACTCCTCAGCCAGAGCCGCACCCTCCTCATTCTTCTGGGTGGCGATGGCATAGGTCTCGCTCTCCTCCGAGGCGGGGAAGTCCAGCAGCTGCAGCTTGTCGGGGTTGGCGTTCACCAGAGACTGAGCAGGATTGGTGTCGATGATAATGCAGTCCACCCGGCCGTTGATGAGCTCCATCGCGCAGGCGGTGGCAGCCTTGAAGGCACTGACCTCGGCACCCTCGATCTCCTTGGCGATATCGTTGCCGGTGGTGCCCTCCTGCACGGCGATCTTCTTACCCTTCAGATCCTCCACAGAGGTCCAGGTGTTTCCGGTCTCCTCGGTGGGCGCAGGGCTGGCGGCGCCAGGATCGGCGCTGGGGGCGCTGGAAGTGCTGCCGCAACCGGCCAGCAGGCTCAGAGAGAGCGCCGCGGCCATACCAAGAGCAAAGAACTTTTTCATATTCATCTTCTCCTTCATGAGCAACTCGCGGCCAGTCTTTCCCGTGCCGGCCGGTGTTGGATTGATATGCTATGATTATACACCATATTCATGAAAATGCAAGTCTTTTTTGCATATTTATGAATATGACCAAGTCTGCCGTCTTCCCGCCCTTGCTCTTGTGCATGGTGTCGACAATCGGACCGTATTCTGGATATGTATGACATTTTCTAGCAGAAAACGGCGAAGCCACTGGCCTCGCCGTTTTCATTCTTATGCAGGTTTTATACAGCCCTCAGGTCTTACTTGGAGGTCACATGGGTGAACATAAAGAAGCCCAGGGGGGTGTAGTACATGCCGTTGAGATTGCTGTTGATCATGTAGGGCTGGGTGTAGAAGTACAGGGGAGCGATAGCGCAATCCTGCTCCATCAGCATATCCTCAGCCTGATGCATGAGCTCCATACGGCCCTCGGCATCGGAGTCGCTCAGCACGGTGGTCATGATCTTGTCATACTCGGGGTTGGAGTAGTGAGCGTTGTTGTTGCCGTTGCCGGTCATGAACATATCCAGGAAGGACACGGGATCGTTGTAGTCGCTGATCCAGCCGTCACGGCAGATGTTGTAGTTACCCTCGCTGCGGGTGGACAGGAACACGTTCCAGTCCTGGTTGTTCAGGGTCACGTCCACGTTGAGGACATCCTTCCACATGGACTGGAGGGCCTCAGCGATAGCGCTGTGCTTGTCATCGGTGTTGTAGAGGTAGGTGACAGCGGGGAAGCCGGCGCCGTCGGGATAGCCGGCCTCAGCCAGCAGCTGGCGGGCCTTCTCGCAGTTGGCCTCGTAGTCCTCGGGGGCAACGCTCCAGTAGGTGCCGCCGGTGGTGCGGAAGTCATCGCCGTCGGGGCCAGCAGCGTCATACACGCCGTAGGGCACCCAGCCGTCAGCGGGGATCTCGCCCACCTGGCTCACGTTCTCCACGATGTAGTTGCGGTCAATGGCCAGGTTGAAGGCCTGACGCACGCGGGGATCGTCAAAGGGAGCCTTGGAGTTGTTGAAGTCGATGTAGTAGGTGCCCAGGTAGTCACCGGCGATCAGGGAGCCGTTGGCCAGCAGGGTAGCGGTCTCGTCCACGGGGACGTTGTTGACGAAGTCCAGCTCGCCATTGTTGAAGGCAGTCAGCATGGCGCGGGTGTCGTCCATCAGCTTGAAGGTCAGCTTGCTCACGGTCACGCTGGCAGCGTCATAGTAGTTCTCGTTGGGAACCATGACGATCTCAGCGTTGTGAGACCAAGACTCCAGCTTCATGGGGCCGTTGGAGATGTAGGTAGCGGGATCCTGAGTCCAGTTGGCGTTGCCCTCTACCACGTCCTGACGCAGAGGCATGGTGCAGGGGAAGGCGCAGATCTCCTTGAAGTAGGGGCAGTTGTAGGTCAGGTTGACCACGAAGGTGTGCTCGTCGGGAGCAGAGACGCCCAGCTCGGAGGGATCCTTCTCACCGTTGCGGATCTCCATAGCGTTGACCACCATGTCGATGATGTAGTTGTAGGGAGCAGCCAGCTCGGGGTTGACCAGGCGCTGCCAGGCATACACGAAGTCGTTGGCGGTCACAGCCTGACCGTCGGACCACTTGGCGTCCTCACGCAGCTTGAAGGTCCAGGTGTAGGTGCCGTCGGCATTCTCGACCACCTCGGGCTCCTCCGCGGCCATGCCCAGGTCCAGAACGGCGGTGGCGCCGCCGTCGGGGTTGTTGCCCTCGGCGCTGTCCACCCACTTGTACAGGTTCTCAAACAGGTGATGGGCCATGATGCCGCCGTCCACGGTACGGTTCAGAGCAGGGTCCATGGTCTCGGGCTCACTGGCCACACAGACGCTCATGCTGACGCCTTCGGCAGCGGGAGCGCCGCTGTTCTCAGGAGCAGTGGTCCCGGTGGGAGCCGTCTCAGTGCCGCCGCATCCGGCCAGCAGGGAGGCGGTCATGGCGACCGACAGGCCCAGAGCCAGAAGTTTCGTCTTCTTCATTGCGAAAACCTCCAAAGTTTTTTTGTATCCTCTCGCCTTTCCAGCGTGATACACGGTCATCTTCTGTCCTGTTCAGCCGGACAGATGTTCTTCCACAAAAGCGTTTCGGTGGAATCCGAGGCTGATTATACCACGGTGCATTACTCTTGTAAAGTAAAATGTTTCAAAATTGTTAACCCGTAATAGGAAGGAAAGGCGAAGAAAACTCGGGTTTTCTTCGCCTTTCCGCGCGGATTCTGCATTTAAATACAATGACACTCCATTGGATGCAACAAAATTCTCTGCAAAATAGTCACATATCCAACAGTGCTTATCCCCGTTTTCCCACGGCAGATACGTCCAATCTACGCGGACAGGAAAATTACTTGTTCAGCAGATGGCAGGCGGCCCAGTGACCGGGCTCCACCTCCCGGAAAACCGGGGCGGCCTCGCTGCACTCCTTGGTAGCATAGGGGCAGCGGGTATGGAACCGGCAGCCCGTCGGGGGATTCATGGGAGAGGGAATGTCACCCTCCAGGACGATGCGCTGGCGCTGGCGGCTGACCTCGGGGTCGGGAACCGGCACAGCGGAGAGCAGGGTCTTGGTATAGGGGTGGAGGGGGTGCTTGTTGAGCTCATAGCTCTCCGCCAGCTCCACCAAGGAACCCAGATACATTACGCCGATGCGGCTGGAGATGTGGCGCACCACGGAGAGATCGTGGGCAATGAAGAGATAGGTCAGCCCCATCTCGTTCTGCATATCCTCCAGCATGTTGACCACCTGAGACTGGATGGACACGTCCAGTGCGGAGATGGGCTCGTCACAGACGATGAACTCGGGCTTCACTGCCAGGGCACGGGCGATACCCACGCGCTGCTGCTGGCCGCCGGAGAACTCATGGGGATAGCGGTTGGCGTGTTCGGTGTTCAGTCCGACCATGCCCAGCAGTTCCTTGATGCGATCAGTGCGCTCGGCCTTGCTGGCGTAGAGCTTATGGATATCCAGCGCCTCGCCGATGATCTCTCCCACCGTCATACGGGGGTCCAGAGAGGCAGAAGGATCCTGGAAGATGATCTGCATCTTCCGGCGGTAGGGCAGCATATTCACCATCTTGGGCTTGGCCACCTTAACCCGGGTGGCGTGGCCCTGGGCGTCCTTCTGCCAGGGATCGGCGCCCTCAAAAATGGTCTCTCCGTCATAGACGATCTTGCCGGAGGTGGGCTCATGGAGCTGCAAAATGGTGCGGCCCAGCGTGGTCTTACCACAGCCGGACTCGCCCACCAGGCCCAGGGTCTCACCCTTCCGGATGAAGAGGGACACATTTTCCACCGCCTGCACGCCGGGGCCCTTGGTTCCCTTGACGGGGAAGTATTTCTTCAGGTTCTGGACTTCCAGCAGAATTTTATCCTCAGCCATTCTGCGCGCCCTCCTCTCTCTGCTTCTTCAGCTCATCCTGCACCCGCAGCCAGCAGGCGGCGCGGTGGCCCTCACCCAGTTCCACATAGGGGGGCATCTTCTGCAGGCAGATCTTCATGCAGTGCTCGCAGCGGGGCGCAAAGGGACAGCCCTCGGGCGGGTTGAGCATATCCACAGGGGTACCCTCAATGGGGATCAGGCGCTCGTGGCTCTCCGCGTCCACACGGGGCATCGAGCGCAGCAGTCCCATGGTATAGGGGTGACCGGTGCGGTAGAAAATATCGTCTACCTTGCCCTGCTCCACGATCTTTCCGGCGTACATGACCGAGACCTTGTCGCAGATCTCCGCCACCACGCCCAGGTTATGGGTGATGAAGATAATACCCATCTGGGTCTTCTTCTGCAGGTCCTTCATGAGCTCCAGGATCTGGGCCTGAATGGTCACGTCCAGAGCGGTGGTGGGCTCATCGGCAATGAGCAGCTTGGGATGGCAGATCAGGCCCATGGCGATCATCACGCGCTGGCGCATGCCGCCGGAAAACTCATGGGGATACTGCTTCATCCGCTTTTCCACGTTGTTGATGCCCACCAGCTCCAGCATCTCCATGGCGCGCTTTTCCGCGTCGGCCTTGGAGATCTTCTTGTCGTGGGCCTTGAGGGCCTCCACCAGCTGGTTGCCCACGGTGTAGACCGGGTTGAGGCAGGTCATGGGGTTCTGGAAGATCATCGCCACTTCGCTGCCCCGGAACTGGGTCATCTGATCCTTGTTGAAGGCAAGGACGTCCCGGCCCTCAAAATGGATGGAGCCGCCCACCACTTTGCCGGGGGACTGGAGCAGGCCGATGATGGAGTAGGCCTCCTGGCTCTTGCCGGAGCCAGACTCGCCCACGATGCCCATAACCTCGCCGTAGTTGAGCTCATAGCTGATCCCGCCCACGGCCTTGACTTCGCCGGCGGGGGTAAAGAAGGAGACCCGCAGGTCCTTCACTTCCAGCAGCTTCTCGCCGCTGGCCGGTGCTTCGGTGTGGAGCTGCCCGTCCCGGCGCTCCTCGTTCTCTTTGTTCCGATCCATGCTCGCTCCTCCTCTCTTACTTCTTCAGGCGCGGATCCAGCGCGTCGCGCAGGCCGTCGCCAAACAGGTTGAAGGCCAGGATCATCACGCTGATGATGACAGCCGGAATGATCAGGCGGTAGGTATAGGTAGTAAAGCCGCTCAGAGCGTCCCGGCACATGGAGCCCAGGCTGGTCAGCGGGGCGGACACGCCCACGCCCAGGTAGGACATGAAGGACTCCAGGAAGATGGCGGAGGGGATCTGCAGGCAGGTGGTCACCACGATCTGGCCGATGCAGTTGGGCAGCAGGTGGCGCCGGATAATGCGTCCGCCGGAGGCGCCCAGCGCCCGGGCCGCGGTGACATACTCCTGCTGCTTGAGCTGGAGGATCTGACCGCGGATGATGCGGCTCAGGCTGACCCAGTACAGAAGACCGAAGGCAATGAACATGGCGATCAGGTTGGGACCGATGGTGCGCATGAACTCCGCCAGAGCGTTGCCCTGATGGTCCGAGATAAACTGGGTGATATGGGGGCTCATACTGGTGGAGATCAGCAGGATGACCAGCACCTCAGGTACGGAGTAGATAACGTCGACGATGCGCTGCATGACCACGTCCACCTTGCCGCCGAAGTAGCCGGAGATGGAGCCGTACAGAGAGCCGATGATGAGCACGATAAAGGCGGCGGCCAGACCGATGGTCATGGACACCCGGGTGCCGTACATGGTGCGCACCATGATATCACGGCCCAGCTTATCGGTACCGAACACATGGGGGAACACCTTCTCGCCGTTGGCGATGCGCTCGAGCTCCTCATTGGAGTATCCAAAGGGATGGCTGTGAATGCCCAGGGCGGCATAGACCTCCTCCTCGGACATACCGGCATACTCTCCGCCGGTCTTGGCCTTGGCGCGGATCAGAGCCTCCTCGCGGCTGGTGAGCTTCTCGCCCTTGGCCTCAGCCTCGGCACGGGCCTGCTCCACCGCCTCCTGGGGGTCCAGGGTGCTGGTAGCCTGGCGGTACTGCTCCTGTTCCTCCAGGGTGTAGTGGTGAGGATAGAGGTTCTCGGCGCCCAGGTTGCGCTGCTCATACCCATAGGGCACCAGCATGGGGCCCACAAAGGCAAAGAGGATCAGCAGCACGATGACGCCCAGAGCCACCATGGCCACCACGTTCTTGCGCAGGCGGCGCCAGGCGTCCGACCAGTAGGACACGCTCTTGCGCTGCTGAATAAAGTCGGCCTTCTCCTCACTGGAGGCAGGCGCAAAATCATCGTTGGTCAGGGTATTCCAATCCAGCATGGAGTCCACATCGGGCTGGAGAGAGCCGATGACCGGTTTTTTCTTTCGATTCGCCATTGGTTACTCTCCTTTCGTCAGATCGATGCGGGGATCGACCAGCTTGTAGATGATATCCACCACCAGGTTCATGAGGACCACAAAGGTCGCCAGGAAGATGGTCGTGCCCATAATCACAAAGTAGTCGCGGTTGGTGATGGACTGCACCAGATAGCGGCCCAGGCCGGGGATGGAGAACACGCTCTCCACCACGAAGCCGCCGCACAGGGTGAAGGCAACCAGGGGGCCCAGGTAGGTGATGACGGGGATGAGGGCGTTGCGCAGGGCGTGCTTGAAGATGATCTTGCCGCCCTTCAGGCCCTTGGCCCGGGCAGTCTTGATATACTCCTGATTGATGGCGTCCAGCATGGAAGACCGGGTCAGCCGGGCGGTGTAGCACATGGGATAGAGGCCCAGTGCGAAGCAGGGCATGAAATAGGCCTTGGCGCCCAGATCCGGGTTAAAGATGGCGGTCAGTTCAAAACTCTTCAGCAGCTCCGGTCCCACCGGGGAACAAAATAGGATCAGCAGGAACGAGGCCACGACAAATCCCGGCATGGAGATACCTAAGGTACAGACCACGCGCAGCAGGCTGTCCACCCACTTCCCTCGGTAATAGGCGGCCAAACAGCCCAGCAGGATACCGACCACCACAGCCCAGGCCAGGGCGATCACGCCGATCTTGGCGGAGATGGGGAACATATCCGCAATGATCTCGGCTACCGGGCGTCCCTTCTGCATCTTCAGGGACTCGCCCAGATCGCCGTGCAGCGCATTTTTCAGGTAATTCACCATCTGAATGGGCAGCGGCTTGTCAAAGCCGTACTTTGCATCCAGTGTGGCCTGCTGCTGCGGCGTCAGCGCTTTTTCCGAGGCAAACGGGCTGCCAGGCACCGACATCATCAGCAGGAAGGTGACACAGGACACGATGAGGACCGTAATGATTGCCATAACGACTCGCTTCAATATGTACTTTGCCATTTCTTCACTTCCTAAACTTTCTTTCTCCACTCTGTTTCAGAGGGCCTTTCTTTCCGGTGAATGAGTGAATCTGAAACCACTTTTCAAGCGCCCGGATGCTTGAAAAATTATTTCAGTTTTCGTTCCATTCTAACCCTTCTGAGGCCCTCTGCGCCCTACTTTTACGCAGTTTTTATATTTTATCTTAAATTATGTCCTCAGTCAAGAGACATTTGTTAGGCCCCTCGTACTTTTTTGTAGTAACAGCCCGCCGCTTTATCGCGCTAGTTTATCAAAATTTTGTATCTTTTTTCAACGTAGCGCTGTATTTTTCCACCATGCAGTCAGGATAATAGGACTCCTTGGCCTTCCGCAGCCCGGGGACACCCATGTCATCCTCCCGGTTGAGATAACGCACATCGGGATAGCGGTTTCGGACCCAGCGGGCAAATTCCCGGTTGATCAGCGTGTAGCCGCCCCGCAGCTCGTTATAGGCCTTCTCAAAGTGGACGTCATAGCAGTCCTTTCCCAGCCGGTCCCCCATGGTAAAGGCAACCACTTCTCCGTAAACCCGGATCACGCCGCCTTCCAGTCCCAGCTCTTCAAAGTGGGCAATGGCATCCCGGAGGGCCAGCCCCTCATTGCCCAGATCCCCGGCCTCCGCTGCTCCTTCCCGCTCCCGGCTGCGCCGGTACCACTCCTTGTCCATCTCCAGGCACTCCGGCAGGACGGCCGGAGTCATCTCCTCATAGGTCCAGTGCGGAAAGGCACGGATAAAAGCATTGATGTGGTTTCGTTTGGCATGCAGCTGTTTGCCGGGGAGCTCCGTCAGCCGATCGATCTCATAGAGGTAATCAAAGCTGTCCCGGTCCGCTTCGATCTGAAAGCATCCGGGGAAACGGGCCTCCAGTCCTTCCGCCTGTTCCTTGGACAGGCAGACCAGGCGGAAGGGTTCCCCCCGCTCATCGGCGTCTTGGGCCAGTGCATGCAGCACCCGCTCTACCTCCCCCTCCCCTGCGGGGTAGAGATAGCTGCACCCCAGCCTTCCGCACAGACGGGCCGCCAGAAATCCCTCCACCGGGGCGATGGCATAGTGGAACGCGTGGCGCCAGGTATAGAGATTGGTAAAACTGTATTCACATCCTCTGGAATCCGCCCCCAGCAGCAGCTTGTCCACCCAGGACTTGTCTGCCAGTTCCGGTGTATGAAATGCGATCATAGATGAAAACGACTCCTTTTGCTCTTGATATCCATTCCCGCATCCATCGCGGGTACTTCTCCTCCCCCTGCAAAGTATTGGGGGGCCGCGAGCTCTTTTATCCTACCACGCCTCTATGAAAATGGCAAGAAAAAGGAGCGCTCCGCTCCACCCCAAATTCGGGCAGAGAAGCGCTCCTTTTCCGGTTTCGGAATTCATTCCCGCAGCAAAATTGGCTGGATCTGTCTCTCGCAGAGGGCGGCGTCAATGGTCTCAGGTACCCGGTCAAAATCCGCCACCAGAGAGGTTGGCTTGTGCTCCGGATCATCCTGGCCGAAGGGGACAAAATAGACGTGCTTCTTGTCCAGCAGCGTACCGATATTGCGGGCTGCCCCGGCCAGACCGTCATTGGTAGCCACCGCCAGTACCAGGGGCCGCCCGTTGCGCAGGTGGGCCTTGGCTGCCATAGTGACCGAGGAATCGGTGATCCCGGCGGCCAGTTTCGCCAGTGTATTCCCGGTACAGGGACAGATCACCAACACATCCAGCAGCTTTTTGGGCCCGATGGGCTCGGCCTTGACCACCGAGTCCACCACCCGTTTGCCGCAGATGCGCTCCATCTCGGCCACAAAATCAGCGGCGTTGCCAAAGCGGGAGTCGGTTCCCGCCCCCCGTTCGGAGACAATGGGCGTCACGCTGCCATAGCGCTCCGCCACCCGCTCCAGGGTCTCCATGGCCTTGGCGTAAGTACAAAAAGAGCCGGTAAAGGCAAATCCCACATGGATCTCTTCCATATTCACACTCCCAATTCGTTGAGGATATTATAGATGGTACTCTTGATGGCTCTGGCCGCCGTCACCGGCGCCACTTTTCCCGGCAGGGACAGGGCCCATACTGCCTTGACGCCCAGACGGCGGGCCGCCTCAAAGTCCACCCCGGCGGGTGTGTGAATGGGAAGGGGTATTTTTTATTCTAGTTACTTGCCCGTCTCGGCCGAAGCGAGATAGCGTTTGGCCCGGGTAAAGCCCCGGCCGCTCACCTCACTGACCCGGCTGACGATCAGGAATGCCTCCGGGTCGATGTCATGGATCAGACGCTCCACCTTCCCCAGCTCCATGGGGGAGACTACGGAGAGGAGCATCTCGGTCTCCCGCAGCATATAGCCCGTGCGGCTCTGGAGAAGGGTCCCGCCCCGGTCCACCTGGGAGAGGACAGCCCGGCGGATCTCCTCCACCTTTTCGCTGACCACTTTGACCTCCACCTTCTGCTGGCCCAAGACCAGCACCTTGTTCAGCACCGCCGTATAGATGAAGACCAGCAAAATCCCGTACAAAATCTGTTCCCAGTCGCTGAACAGCGCCTGGAGCAGCAGGATGACCATATCAAATCCATAGAGCATGGGCGCCACCGGAAGATGAAAGAGTCGGTTGAGCACCAGGGGCGGGATGTCCATACCACCCGTGGACGCTCCGGTGCGAATGACGATCCCCAGGCCCGCGCCGATGCACATTCCACCGAAGGCAGTGCACAGGATCACGTCCTGCGTGATGGCCTGTGCCGGCAGCACGCGCTCCCACAGCTCCAAAAGCACGGGGTAGAGCAGGCTGCTCAGCACCGTGGTGGCTGCAAACTTCCGCCCCAGCACCGCCAGCCCCAGCAGCAGCATCACCACATTGAAGCCCAGCACGAACGCGGAGATCGAGATCGGAAAGCAGTGCCGCACAAACAGCGCGATTCCGGTGGTCCCCCCGGTGATCAGTCCGCCGGGCAGCAGGAAGGCCGCCACGCCGAAGGCGTACAGGGCATTTCCCAGTACCACCAGCAAAAGATCCAGGCCCAGATTTCGCTTCATAGAGACCCATCCTTTCTTTTCCTGTAAAAAAAGAAAACCACGTCTGTCGGATTTTCCCTGACAAACGTGGATCGAGGCTTTCGCCTAATACTCTTCTTTTATACCACACTTTTTCCCCTCTGGCAAGTCTGTTTTCTGCTCGCGTGCAGTCCGGGTTTCACGCACACAGCGAGGTCCCTCGCGCAGGTCGCTCCCCTCATCTGCCCGCCCGGGGTAACCCAGGCGGGCAGTGCAGTGCCTCTCTCATCCTTCCATCCGTTTCTCTGCTTCTATTGTTCAAAATCCGCATATCTTATTATATAAAGGTATAACAGGCTCTCTTTCCTCCCGCCCGGTAGGGCGGTCCTCGCTCGGACACATGGCCTTCCTGTGCCGCATCCTCTGGTATGGCCCGGTTTCCCTATTGTTCGTCTTAAAAAGACATGTTCTTTCTCCGCTCACAGTTTTCCCTAGGCTAACTCCAGCAGGCGTTGCTGGAACCGAACCCCTGCCTCCAGTACCTGCTCATCAAAATCGAAGGTATCGGCATGGAGCGGGATCCCGGTTCCCGTCCCCAACAGGAAAAAGACGCCCGGCACACAGCGCTGGTAAAAGGAAAAATCTTCCGCGATCAGGAGGGGCTCCTCCAGAAGGTGCAGTTCCGGCAGGGCGGCCGCACTGGCGGCATAGAGCTCCGGATCGTTGCACACTGGGGGATATCCCTCGGAGAACCGGATCTCCGCCTCCACGCCGTACTGCTCCCCCACCGTCCGGGTCAGCGCACGCAATTCCTCCTTGGCGCTCTGAAACACCTCGTCCGAGTCCACTCGGAGACTGCCCAGCAGCGTACTCTCGGCGCTGATGGCATTGCGGACGCTCCCGCTCTCCATCCGCCCGAATTTGAGGAGGCATACGCCCTGCTCCCGGTTCAGCTTCCCGGTACACGCCTCCGCCTCACACAGGAAGCGGGCCCCCGCCATCAGGGCGTCAGCCCCCTCCTGCCAGCGGGCAATGTGGGCACTGCGGCCGGTCATCCGTACCGTCACCTCGCTGGCCCGTGCCATCAGGGGTCCCGGACGGCTGCCCAGCGTCCCCGCCGGCAGATTCGGCCAGAGGTGGAAGCCGTAGATCCGCTCCACCCCATAGCGCTCCAGCACGCCGCTCTCGCAGATGGAACGGGCCCCGCCGGTGGTCTCCTCGGCGGGCTGGAAGATCAGGAGCACATTGCGGGGCAGTGTGGAAAGGCGCTCCGCCACCGTGTGGGCCAGGCCGATCAGCATGGCCATATGGCCGTCATGGCCGCAGGCGTGCATCTGCCCCGGGTGACAGGAGGCATAGGGCGCCCCTGTCTTTTCCAAAATGGGCAGGGCGTCCATGTCCGCCCGGAAGGCCACAGCCCGCTCCTTCCCCCCGTCAAACCAAGCGCACAGAGCCCGTCCGTCCGGGGAAAAGAGCGTGCAGGGCAGATCCTCCAGCGCGCGGCGCAGATAGGCCGTGGTCTGGGGTAGCTGGTCATCCAGCTCCGGAATGCGATGGAGATCCCGGCGGACAGTTTGGAGCAGTTGGAGCATGTTACATCCCTCATTTCCCCGCAGACGCGGTTTCTTTGTCCGCTATTATACGGTCCCAGGACGCCGGGTGCAAGTGAAATTCGCAGAAAAAACTTCTTGACACTAAAGCAGCGCCGTGCTAAAATAGGCCAAACTCAGGATAGAGGCGCAGGTGAGAATACCCCGGGGGAGTCGGCAGACAGCGATCCCGGGCGGAGGCGAACCTGCCGAATTCGGACGCCGGGCACGGCGGCCGGGTGGGGCCGTGGAGAAGATCTGCGGCACTGTCTGCGGGGATGACCCGCGGGAGTGCTATCCTTACTGCAGGTTTCTCCCCAAATGCACCGGAGAGCCTGGGCCGTCAGTAAGGCATAGCCCTACTGGCGTTTTTTGTTTTGTGTCCGCTCCTCTGTCCGCATCGCGGCATCTGTCCGCCATTCGAGAAAGGAGTCTTTCACATGAACGCCAGACACATCCAAGGTTCCATCGTTGCCCTGATCACCCCCTTCCACCCCGATGGATCGGTCAATTTTGAAAAGCTGGGGGAGCTGATCGACTTCCATCTGGCCAACCAGACCGATGCCATTCTCATTCTGGGCACCACTGGCGAGTCCTCCACCATGACCCACGAGGAGGACGACGCGGTCTGCGCCTACACCGTCGAGCGGGTGGCCGGCCGTGTCCCGGTCATCGCGGGCAGCGGCTCCAACTGCACCGAGACCATGGTGGAAAAGAGCCTGAGCTTTGAGCGCCTGGGGGTGGACGGTCTGCTCCTCATCACCCCCTACTACAACAAGACCAACGAGGAGGGCATGTACCTCCACTTCAAGACGGTGGCCGACGCGGTCCACATCCCCTGTATTCTCTACAATGTGCCCGGACGGACCGGCTGTTCCATCTCGGAAAACGTGGTGCGCCGCCTGTCGGTCCACCCCAACATCGTGGGCATCAAGGAGGCCTCGGGCAGCCTGAGCTATGCCACCAAGATCGCCCGCTATCTCTCGGATGATTTTCTCATGTATTCCGGCAACGACGACATCGTCCTGCCCATGATGGCGCTGGGTTCCAGCGGCGTGATCTCGGTGGCTGCCAACATCCTGCCCCGGGAGATCCACGATATGGTGTGGAACTACCTCCGCGGGGACCGCGCTGCCGCCCTGGAGACCCAGCTGCGCTATCTGGATGTCATCAACGGCCTGTTCCTGGAGGTCAATCCCGTCCCGGTGAAGGAGGCCCTCAACCTCATGGGCATGGAGGTGGGCGGCTACCGGCTGCCTCTGACCACCATGTCGGAGGGTCCCCGCGCCGCTCTGCGGGAGGCCATGGAAAAGGCAGGTGTTCTGGCATGAACCTCCTTCTGGTCGGCACCGGCCGGATGGGTACCATGCTCCGCACCCTGGTGGAACAGGAGGAGGATCTCACCATTCTGGCCGCCTTCCACCGCACCAACCTGAGTGATCTGGAGCGCACGGCTCCCCCGGCCGACGTCATCGTGGATTTTTCCGCGCCGGACAGTCTGTGTGCGGTGGCCGGGTATGTCCGCCGTACCGGCACGCCCCTGGTCAGCGGCACCACCGGCTATCTTCCCCAGCAGATGGACCTGCTCTGCCAGCTGGGCAACTACGCGCCCGTACTGCACAGCGCCAACTTCTCCATCGGCATCGCGGTCCTTCGCCGCCTGGCCGCCCAGGCCGCGGAGGTGCTGGGAGACGCTTTTGACATCGAAATCGTGGAGACCCACCACAATCAGAAGGCTGACGCCCCCAGCGGCACCGCCAAACTTCTGCTGGAGGCGGTGGATCCCGGCCATACCTACTCCCCAGTCTACGGCCGGGAGGGGCGCTCCGCCCGCCGTTCTCCCCGGGAGATCGGGGTCCACGCCCTCCGGGGCGGCACGGTGGCGGGCGCCCATACGGTCTCCTTTTTCGGCCCCCAGGAGGAGCTCCATCTGAGCCATCGGGCCGACAACCGCTCTATTTTTGCCGCCGGGGCCCTCCGGGCCGCACGGCTCCTTGTCAGCAGAGAGCCCGGCTTCTACGCTCTGGAGGACCTGCTCTTCCCCACTCCCCATTAACCCTGAGAAAGAAGGATCATACATGGACGCACAGGAAATTATTCGCTATATTGCACAGGCGGAGAAGAAGACCCCCGTCAAGGTCACCCTCCGGGAAAAAGCCCCCATCGACTACGGCTCGGCCCAGGTGTTCGGCGTCGGGGACAAGGTCATCTTCGGGGACTGGAAGGAGCTGGGCACCATCCTCGCCGCCAATGCCGATCGCATCGACGATCTGGTGGTGGAGAACAGCTGCCGCAATTCCGCCATTCCCCTGCTGGATCTGAAGGGCATCAATGCCCGCATTGAGCCGGGTGCCATCATCCGGGACCAGGTGGAGATCGGCGACAATGCGGTCATCATGATGGGCGCCATCCTCAATATCGGCGCCGTGGTGGGCTCCGGCACCATGATCGACATGGGCGCGGTGCTGGGTGGCCGGGCCACGGTGGGCCGCAACTGCCATGTGGGAGCCGGCGCGGTGCTGGCCGGCGTGGTGGAGCCCGCCAGTGCAGTACCCGTCATTGTGGAGGACGATGTCCTCATCGGGGCCAACGCCGTCCTCATTGAGGGGGTACACGTGGGGCAGGGAGCTGTCGTGGCCGCGGGCAGCGTGGTCATCGAGGACGTTCCCGCCGGAGCCGTGGTGGCCGGTGTGCCCGCCCGTATCATCAAGGAGCACAAGGATGCGGGCACCTCTCAAAAAACCGCCCTGCAGGATGCTCTGCGCACCCTCTAAGCCAACTGGATACAAAAGGCCGCCGGGATGGAATTCCATCCCGGCGGCCTTTTGTTTTATCCCCGCGGTGTCAGGGTCTGTGTACAGGTAAAGGACTCCCCCGGTCCCAGCACCCGAATGCCGGGGCGGTGGAAGAGATTGTGATCCCCCTGTGCATCGTCCGGCAGACCATGCCAGGGCTCAATGCACACAAAGCGCATCGGGCCGGGCTTGGACCAGAAGAGCACGTAAGGGAAGCCCTCCATACCCAGCCGAATGGCCGTCTCCCCAGTCCGGCTGGCCAGCTCGATCCAAGGGGTGCGCAGCCCGGACAGGCAGATGGAGTCCTGATCAAACAGGTGGTCGTCCAGCTTCACATGGTCCATTCCGGTAAAACGGGGACGGCGTCCGCTGACCAGTCCTCCCTCCAGCGTCAGGATCTCCTCGGGCTCCTCCGCGCCGGCAAAGCGCAGCTCGTGGTCCTCGGTCTGTCCTTCCGGTGTCAGCGGGAGGGCGAGGGCATAGTGGAACCCCGCCTGAAAGGGCATCTCCCGCTCATCCAGGTTATAGACCCGATAGGTGGAGGAGAGGACCCCCTCCCCCAGCCGGTACTCCGTCTCCAGCCGGAATTTCCAGGGATAGCGCTTCCAGGTCTCCTCATTCCAGTCCAGCCGGAAGGTAAGGGACGCCCCATCCTGCCCGACCAGGGTATGGGGATACTCCCGAGCAAAGCCGTGAGGGCCGTTCTCATAGCGCACGCCGTCCTGCTCAAAATAGCCGTCCTTCAGCCGCCCGCACCAGGGGAAACAGGTCGGGGCATGCCGACCCCACACGGATGGGTCCCCGCTCCACATCCACTCTCTGCCGCAGGCCGTGAACGACTGGATCTCGGCCCCCATCTCCGCCACCCGGATGGTCATGCCGTCGCGGCTCAGTTCATATTCCATGACAATCTGTCCTCCTTGCTCCAGAAGGCCGAGCAGCGCGGCCTTTTTGCATTTTATTATACCCTCTGTGCTGCCCTGCCGCAACCATCCTGCGGGGCGTTTCCCGCCCTTTTCTTGTTCACTCCTATAAAGAATAAACTTTATACTTGACAGTATACTTTCTTTTCCGTACAATATCGCACAATGCAAATTCCCGGAGGTGAGCAAAGTATGGGCAGCAGCAAGAACACCATGAATCTGGTCAAGGCGTTCTTCCCCCAGTCTTTCTTCCTCCTGGAAAATGATGTCTTATAGGCATTGGACGGTGTGGCTTATTTGCCCACCGTCCTTTTTTTGCCCACGCCTCTGAGAGAAAGGATGACACCCATGCAAACACTGGAACGAAAGCTGGTCCTGGAGGACGGCAGCGAGTATTACGGCCACGGATTCGGCTATCCCGCCGACCGGGTGTGCGAGCTGGTCTTCAACACCTCCATGGTGGGATATCAGGAGATCGTATCCGACCCCTCCTATACCGACCAGATGGTGGTGATGACCTATCCCCTGATCGGAAATTACGGTATCACCGACGAGGATTTTGAGACCCGTTTTCCCACCATCGGCGCACTGGTGGTCCGGGAATACAACGACCGCCCCAGCAATTTCCGCTACACCAAGACCCTCTCGGAGATTTTGGAGGAGAACGGCATTCCCGGGCTCTGGGGCGTGGATACCCGGCAGCTCACCCGCTCCATCCGCGCCCACGGCAGCCGACGGGCCATTCTCACCGGGGCCGACGTCCCCCGGGAGGCCGCCCTGGCCCGCCTGCGCGCCACTCCGGTGCCCCGGGACGCCGTCTCCCGAGTGAGCTGTAAAAAGCGCTGGTATGCCCGCACCGCCGACCACCGCTTTCATGTGGTGGCGGTGGACTGCGGCATCAAGCTCAATATCATCCGCAGCCTGAACCGCCGGGGCTGCAACGTGACCGTAGTGCCCTGGAACACCACCGCGGAGGAGATTGCCCTCTACCAGCCCGATGGGGTCTTCTTCTCCAACGGCCCGGGTGACCCGGAGGATGTGGGGCCCGTGATCGAGCTCATCCGCGCCATCCGGGGGCGCTGGCCCATTTTTGGCATTTGTCTGGGACATCAGCTCATCTCCCTGGCCTTCGGCGGACGTACCTATAAGCTCAAATTTGGCCACCGCGGCGGTAATCACCCCGTCCTCCGACTCTCCGACGGCAAGATCGAGATCACCAGCCAGAATCACAGCTATGCGGTGGATGCCGACTCGCTGGCGGGCACCGGTCTCATCCCCACCCACACCAACCTGTTGGACGGCACGGTGGAGGGCGTGGCCTGCCCCGAAGAACGAATCTTCAGCGTTCAGTACCACCCGGAGAGTGCCCCCGGTCCCCAGGACAGCGGCTACCTGTTTGACCAGTTTATCGAGCTCATGAAGGAGGACAAGACCCATGCCTAAGCGTACCGACATTCACAAGATCATGGTCATCGGCTCCGGCCCCATCGTCATCGGCCAGGCCGCCGAATTTGACTATGCGGGCACACAGGCCTGCCTGGCCCTGCGGGAGGAGGGGTATGAGGTCCTGCTGGTCAACTCCAACCCGGCCACCATTATGACGGACCCGGCCATGGCCGATAAGGTCTATATGGAGCCTCTCACCGCGGAATATGTGGCCCGGATCCTCCGGCGGGAGCGCCCCGACGCCCTGGTCCCCGGCATCGGCGGGCAGACCGGCCTCAACCTGGCCATGGAGCTGTCCGACCTGGGCGTGCTGGAGGAGTGCGGCGTGGAGCTGCTGGGCACCAGCCGGGAGAGCATCCGCCGGGCGGAGGACCGGGAGGAATTCAAGGCCCTGTGCCAGTCTCTGGGAGAGCCCGTCCTCCCCTCCGAGACCGTCCACAGTGTGGAGGAGGGACTTGCCGCGGCGGATTCCATTGGCTATCCGGTGGTCCTGCGCCCCGCCTTCACCCTGGGCGGCACCGGCGGCGGTTTTGCTGACGATCCCCAGCAGTGTGCTGACCTGCTGGTCAACGCCCTGGCGCTCTCCCCCGTGGGACAGGTTCTGGTGGAAAAAAGCATCAAGGGCTATAAAGAGATCGAATACGAGGTCATCCGGGATGCCAACGATACCGCCATCACCATCTGCAACATGGAGAATCTGGACCCCGTGGGCATCCACACCGGCGACTCCATCGTGGTGGCGCCCAGCCAAACTCTGACCAATAAGGAATATCATCTCCTGCGGGACAGCGCCCTGCGGCTCATCCGCGCCCTGCGCATCGAGGGCGGATGCAATGTCCAGTTTGCCCTGGATCCCCAGTCCTTCCGCTACTATGTCATTGAAGTCAATCCCCGGGTCTCCCGCTCCTCGGCCCTGGCCTCCAAGGCCAGCGGCTATCCCATCGCCCGGGTCTCGGCCAAGATCGCCGTGGGCCTGCACCTGGACGAGATCCAGCTGGCCAATACGCCCGCCTGCTTTGAACCCGCCCTGGACTATGTGGTGACCAAGATGCCCCGCTTCCCCTTTGACAAGTTTACCGACGCCTCCAACCGCCTGGGCACCCAGATGAAAGCCACCGGCGAGGTCATGAGCGTGGGCCGCACCGTGGAGGAGAGCCTGCTCAAAGCGGTACGCTCTCTGGAGATCGGCGCCTGCCACCTCCACCTGCCCAAGTTTGACCCCATGACCGGGGAGGAGCTTCTCTCCTATATCACCCTGGGCACCGACGACCGGATCTATGCCGTGGCTCAGCTGCTGCGCCTGGGCATGGACCCCGGGCTCATTGCAGCCCGGACCCAGATCGACCCCTTTTTCCTGGATAAGCTGGGGAACATCGTAGCCCTGGAGCAGGCGCTTTCTGCCGCTCCCCGCGACCCCGACGTCCTCCTCCGGGCCAAGCGCGCCGGATTCTCCGATACCTGGATCGCCCGGACCTGGGGGATGGAAGAGGACACCCTCCGCGCCCTGCGGAAGGAGCACGGCATCCTGCCGGTCTACAAGATGATCGACAGCTGTGCCAGCGAGTTCGACAGCTACATTCCCTACTTCTACTCCACCTATGAGGCGGAGAACGAGTCCCGGGTCAGTGACCGGCCCAAGATCCTGGTCCTGGGCTCCGGTCCCATCCGGATCGGCCAGGGCGTGGAGTTTGACTACTCCACTGTCCACGCAGTCCAGACCATCCGCGCCCACGGCTATGAGGCCATTCTTCTGAACAACAACCCGGAGACAGTCTCCACCGACTATACCACCAGCGACAAGCTCTACTTTGAGCCCCTCACACCAGAGGATGTGATGAATGTGGTGGAGCTGGAACAGCCTCTGGGCGTCGTGGCCTGTCTGGGCGGACAGACTGCCGTCAACCTGGCCGAGCCTCTGGCCCGGCGCGGGGTGCCCCTCATCGGCACCGACTGTGAAGCCATCGAGCGGGCCGAAAACCGGGACGCCTTTGAGCGGGTACTCTCCTCCCTTGGCATTCCTCAGCCCAAGGGGGTGGCAGTCACCAGTGTGGAGGCCGGGGAGCAGGCCGCCGCCGAGATCGGTTATCCCGTCCTGGTGCGTCCCAGCTATGTGCTGGGCGGCCGGGCCATGCAGATTGTCTCCAAACCGGAGGACCTGCGCACTTACCTGCGCACCGCGGTCGCCGTCAACGAGGACCAGCCCGTGCTGGTAGACCAGTATATCACCGGCAAGGAGCTGGAGGTAGACGCCATCTGCGACGGCACCGACGTCTTCCTCCCCGGTGTCATGGAACTGGTGGAGCGGACGGGTATTCACTCGGGAGATTCGATCAGCGTGTTCCCCACCTTCTCGGTTTCTCAGAAGGCACTGGAGCAGATCGAGGCCTATACCCGCCAGCTGGGCCCCGGCATCGGCATCAAGGGCCTCTACAACATCCAGTTTATTGTGGACAAAGAGGACCGGGTCTACATCATCGAGGTCAACCCTCGCTCCTCCCGCACGGTCCCCTTCCTCTCCAAGGCTACCGGCCTGCCGCTAGCCGACATCGCCACCCGGGTCATGCTGGGCATCTCGCTCAAAGAACAGGGCTATGCCGACCGCCCCCCTGTCCGTCCCGCCTGCTGGTATGTGAAGGCCCCCGCCTTCTCCTTCTCCAAACTCAGCGGACTGGATGCCTATCTCTCCCCCGAGATGAAGTCCACTGGTGAGGCCATTGGGTACGATCCCAGTCTGACCCGCGCCATGTACAAGGCGCTCCAGGCCTCAGGGGTGCGGGTAGCCGACCACGGCACCATTCTCTTCACCGTGGCGGACGAGGACAAGGCCGAAGCATTCCCTCTGGCCGAGCGCTTCTATCGTCTGGGGTACAGTCTCTGTGCCACCCAGGCCACCGCCCAATACCTGCGGCAGCGCGGTCTGCGCACCCGAGTCTACGGTAAGATCTGCGAGGGCGATGACCAGATCCTCCAGGATCTGCGCAGCGGACGGATCAACTGTGTAGTCAATACCCGCGCAATCCTTTCCGGGGAGCATTACCAGGACGGCGCCCTCATCCGCCGTTGTGCGGTGGAAAATGGCGCCACCATCTTTACCTCTCTGGACACGGTGCGCATGGTATTGGAAGTACTGGAAGAGATGACCTTGGGCGTAGCCCCCATCGCCTAATTCTATAGGAATTGGAAAGCCCCCGCGGACGATGTCCGCGGGGGCTTTGGATCTTATTTTGTTGTGGTCTTACTCAGAGGCTCAGTCCTCTTCCTCACCCTTCTTCCGGGAGAAGGAGAGATGCAGGCCAGCGCCTACCATGGAGAAGGCCAGGGCCACCAGGCCAGCCGTCACAGCCGGATTCACAGGCGTGGCGACCATACCGGTCTGGGGCAGGTTTCCGAGAGGAGTCTCCCCGTCGTCGATATCCACGACCGCTTCGCCCTCGCCGTCGCCGGTGCCGGGCTGCTCGGTGCCAGTGCCAGACTCGGTACCGGTACCGGTGCCGGGCTCCTCAGGGCCGGGGCCCAGAGGCGTGTTCTCGTCGGGGATCTCTTCCTCCGGAGTGGGAGTCGGAGTGGGGGTGGGCGTGTTGCCACCGTCACCACCATTGCCGGTATTTCCGCCGTCGCCACCGTCACCACCATCGCCGCCATCGTCACGGACATATGTATTCGTGATCACCATGGTCTGGCTGCTGCCGGCAGTCACATCTACGGTGTTGCCATTCTGATCCCCCACCATATAGGTGACAACGAGATCATACTCGCTCAGACCGGCGCCGCTCTCCACCACGGTGTAGGTGCCGGGCTTCAGGTTGGAAAGGATCGTCTGCAGGCCGGTCATCTCACTGCTGGAGATCTCCTTGCGGAAATCATCGGGACCGGTCACAACGATAGTGAAGCTATTCGGTGTGGCGTTCTCGTTCACCACCTGGATGGTCAGTGTGCCCTCGGTCTCCGGGGTCTCGTTCTTGGTGTACTCCACCAGGATCTTGACATCGGAATTTCCGGCCTCACCCTTCAGGTTGCCAAACACTTCCTTCTGCGTGTATCCAGCGCAGTGCTCCTTTTCCAGAGCAGCCAGCTCATCGGTCATGTCGTAGGGCTCATTGACCGAGACGTGATAGCTCTCCAGATACAGCTGCTTCAGGCTGCCGTCCGCCTGGCGGACACCGCCCTGAAGAACCACAAGCCGCTCTCCGGCGGGCTGATAGAAGCCGTTGTAGGTATTGGTAAAGGCAAACTTACCATCGATCGCATTGCCGCTCTGATCCTTCAGCTCAGCCGTCAGCTTGCCGTTCTGCTCCGTCACTACGACCTGGAAGCGATAGATCGCGTTCACATCATAGGTCCAGTCCTTGGCCCCGTCAGGCAGCTCGCACAGCTCATAGGTATACTCGCCGGCAGCCGTATAGGTCAGATTGATGTGCTCGGTATAGCTGCCCACACCGGTGGTCACCATGGATTTTGTCTCCACAGGCCGATTGATACCATTCGTGGTATCCACCAGGAAGAAACGGAAGGTCTCCGCCGGGGCACCGCTGCCCTGCTGGCTGGCCTTGACTGCCTTCTGGATCTCCAGATCCACGCTTGCCTGGGTGGGAACAGACTTGGTATAGTGGAAGGTCTTGTGCTCGCCCTGCTCGCTGATGGCGATGGTCTTGTCCTGAGTCGTCAGGGTGTAGGTGACGTCATCTACGGTGATTGTATCAGGGATTGCCGCACCAAAATCCTTGGTATACTTCTCGCCATCCTGTGTCCAACCCTCCAGCTTATCCTCCAGGAGGGAAATCAAATAAACGCCCTTGTCGTTCAGGGGAATTTCAGGCATCTTGTCAGCGGGAACAGCCTTGGCCTCTTCACCCTCGTAACCATAGGTAAAGCTTACTTCCGCGGAGAAAACCTTCTGCTCGGGAGGCTCGGGAGCCTCATCCTTAAACCACACCTCACAGAACTCCTGGCAGTTCCAGTTGTCATCGTACGCATCGAACACAAACTGATCCGCCGGGATATGGTACTCAAAGCTCTTAATGTCAAACCAGGGATAGTCGAAGAGCCAGCCCTCTTTCATGTAGTTATCGACATAGGTACCATAGAGCACGATCTCCGCAACCTCGTCCGGCTGGATGTAGCGGGTCAGTCCGCTCCACTCCACATTGCCATAGACATTATAGCCGTCTCCGCCCGTGATATCAGCCTGTCTGGCAGTCTCCGCACCATCCTTAGCCACAATTCGCATGCCATTCAGGACCAGCGCGGTAACCCAATCCCCAGCAGGGACCTCATTCCCCGCCTGCTCCCAGCAGTAATTCTGGAAGGACTCACGGGTCATGAGATGATATTCCTTTACGTAAATATCATCCTTCTGCCCATCGATCCCGGGTGTATTCCCCAAATCGTAGGGGGACTTGCTCTCCACAGCACCTCCAGCCAGATCAACGGTGCCTTCTCCGGCCGCCAGCGCCGCCGTAGGCATCAGGCCCAGCAGCATAATGACGGACAGAACAGACGCTAAGATGCGCTTTAGACTCTGTCTCTTTGCCAACATGATCGCTCTCTCCTTTTTCATATGATTGGGAGCACCTTGCTTCCCCTCTTTGTGAGAACGCCTTTCTCACGATTGGTCTTGGATCTGCGCTCATTCCTCCTGAGCCTCATCAGCAGCTTCTTCTTCCAGAGAACTGTCAATGAGTTTCAGTAATTCCAGCGCGCTTCGAAAGGGTTGTTTCCGTTTGCCCTCAGCCCAAGTGACGACACCCTGCCAAGTGGCATTCTGAGCACTGATCACTTGGACCACGAAGGTCTCTCTCACGTGTGTCGCCTCCCATCTGACATTCAGGCGGTTACGCTCTTTGATTATGAGTATATCCTACCGTGGTTACATCTCGGTTACATTTTGATATAGCGCAGTACATTTTTGAAATTTTTCAACACACACAAAAAACAGGCCCCGCCGGTTACGGCGGGGCCTGTTTCCTTGCTCTGGATGAAATTACTTTACCACATAGCTCTCACTGGAAGAGACATACATGACGTCGCCAGGGTTGACGGAGGCGTTGGAATCAGTCCAGGCGCGCTCCAGCGTGGCCCAGTCACGGACGGGGAGGAGTTCGGTCCAGATCTCAAACTGGTTGTCGTTCTCGTCCCGCTCTTCCGAGGGATCATAGTTGTGGGAGTTGGTGGCCTCCTGGATGGCAGTGTAGTACCAGGCAGAAGTATCCATGTTGTCGGGCCAGGTGGTCATACCATCCAGCAGGTGGTCGGCATGGGGCCGGCGGTCCAACACCCGGTTGATGATGGAGATTGCCTCCGCGCGGGTGATGTTGTTGTCCGGACGGAAGGTACCGTCGGTATAACCGCTGATGATGCCCTCGTTGGCCGCCTTGTTGATGGCATCCTGAGCCCAGTGGCCGGAGATATCGCTGAACATATCCGGGCCATCATAGCCGCTGCCGAAGAAGCGGACCGCCATCGCCGCGAACTCAGCGCGGGTAATGGGGGCGTTGGGATCAAAGATCCCGCCGGAGCGGCCGTAGATGATCTTGGCATTGGTCAGCGTGGAGACCGCCTTGTTGAACCAGGCATCCGCCGGCACATCGCTGTACGGGTTGGTAGTCATCCAGTACTGGTTGCGGGAGTCCTCCTTCAGCAGGCGGAAGAAGATCGTAGCCACCTCAGCGCGGTTGATCTCATCCTCGGGATGGACCTTTCCGTCGTCGCGGCCCACAATGTAGGCGAAGTGGTCGCCCTTCTCCAGCTCAGGCAGGTCTCCCAACGGGGTGCTGGGCTCGGGGATATCAGTTCCGCCGCCGCCACCGTCGCCGCCATCACCGCCGGGCTCATACTGCGCAGTAAAGACCCAGTCGATTCCAGCAGCCAGACCCTGGAACTCATTGCCCACCGTGACCGGGATGCTCAGCTTAACGACCAGGTTGCGCTCATCGTCGCTCCCATAGAAGCGCCCCAGGCGCACGCCCTCGCTCAGCTTTGCGCTCAGCTCGGTCACAGGATCGCCATTGACGTCATTGATGGGCTTGCCGTCTTTTTCTGTGATGCTCAGGGTTACACCCTGCTCATCCATAGCCGTCAGCAGCTTGGCATAGTCAGCCTGAGCCTCGGGGTCCTTGCTGGGCTCAGCTTTCAGCCAAATTACCACGGAGCCAGAACCCAACCCAGAGGCATTCACCTTGATCTCCTGGCTCTTTTCATCGCCGGGCATCAGATTGGTAAGCTCCTGGAACAGGTTAGGATAGCCCTCTTCCACAGTCTCGTTGTTTGTGCTCACATTGCGGAACTCAAACTGCTTGTTTGCGTGGTTATAGGTCACGGTAGGTACGCCAGTGTCGGCCAGGGCGGTGACCGCCATGACGCCGCACAGCATAGCCACGGCCACGCCTTCCGCCAACAGAGCGCGGAGTTTATTTTTTTTCATGGTTGGTCACCTCCTTAACCTGCATTCGTCAGGCCGTTAATGTTTCCAGCGTTGTCCAGCGTAACACCCCACGTGGTCTTTACTGCTTCAACGGGCGCGGCCTGGATGGAGTCGGCAATGACCTGGAGATTCATATGGTAACCGGCAGGTTCATTAGTCCCATCTACCTCGGCCTTTGTGATCAAATAGCTGGTGAAGTCCCCTCCGTTGACAGGAGCACGATGATAGTAGTATCCGTCGGAGCCTTCCAGCCAATCATTCTCCATATCGCCCAACGTAATGTTCAGATCACTCAGACTGGCGGGCTTCACGTCCGTTGTCCCATCTTCCGCTTTCTTTTCCCAAGTGGCGACCAGGGCCACACGGATGTAGGCGGGCACATCGCCCTTATTCTGAACGCGGACATTTTCCTTGACCGTTCCATCGAAATCCTCTGTGACTTCCGGTGTGACCTGGCCCATTTTAAAGGTATTGGTCACCGAGTCAGTGTTAGCTACCAGCCAGGCCAGCGTGCCCCCCACCGTAACGGTGAGGGCCAGCGCCAGCGCACAGGCTACGGGCAGCCATTTCCATTTGCGGAAGGCGCGCTTCCCCTCGTTGTGCTTGCGATTAAACATGGTTCACGCCTCCCTCCTGTGTTCCGTCATCCAGTTCCGGGTCTCCGTCAAACTCAGGCTCGCTCTTCTTCTGGTCGTCCCCGTCCCCCTGCTTCTTCTCGCCGGTGGGCAGAGGAGGCACCAGGGCGTCCAAAGTGCCGATGGTCTGATCGGAAGAACCGCTGCTAACCGGATCAAAGTGGTTCTCCGCGCTGTCGCTGCCGCCCAGCCAGTTCTCGTCGTTGCGGGTGTTGGTAAAGGTGACAGTCCCTGTTTCGCTTATGCCCTGAGAAGTCACATTTGCGGTGTACTTCCAGGACCACTTGGTGTCCTCCGTGACGGTATAATTACCGGCGGGAAGATCACAGATCGTCACCGTATGGCTGAGCGCACCCTCGAAGTCCTCAGGATTCATCACGACAGCCATTTCAAAGTTGTTCGCACCGGTGATTTTGAAGATAAAGCTCTGTACCGGCGTTTCGTCCACCACTTTTTCAATGGTAATGTTGATGCTGTTGGCTTCCCACTGAGCAATCAGGACGTTATTCTCCGGCTTCTCGTTATCAACTTGGATGGTCGCACCAGGCTGCACAATCGTATTCGTACCCTGAATCAACCATCCCGTAAACTCATAGCCAGGCTTTTTAGGTGTCTCTAGAACAGTATGTTGACCGTTGTTGTCCACAGGGACCACAATCTTGTCATCTACTATTTCTATGTCGTCATACGTGCCACCATTGAGTATATAGGTCACGGAGGTCTTCACAGGCTTCTCGCCCCACTGGGCCACCAAAACCATATTGGCTGTAACTTCGATCCAATCGCCGGGCTGTACAATTAAACCTGTATCTTCCTCTCCAGCTTTAACCTTCCAGCCCAAGAACACCTTTTTCTCTGGGGGAGTCAGTGTTGTGGGCGCCGCCACTTGGGCGTGGGCTCCACCGGCATACTTGGTCGGGTCGCTGGGCGGCGTACCTTCGCCCTCGCCGCTGGTATAGGTTACCATATAGAATCCTTCACTGATCCACTGGGCAACCAAGGTCATGTCACGGGTGACACCCTGCTCAAAGTCGTAGGGTTCACCATCCTGAGTGAGCCAGCCGCCGAACTGGTAACCATCCCGAATAGGATCGGCAGGCTTTTTCACCTTTTCGCCAGGCTGGAGAGTCTGGCTGTCGATGTTGCCGGTGGCGCCGTTGAGGTCAAAGTCCACGGTATAGGTTACCGATGCCCACTTGGCATAGACGATGATGTCCTCCGCCGGCATGGTCTTGCCGTCGAACACGAACTTCTCAGTCCCTGCGGGGTCCTTGAACCAGCCCGCGAACGTATAGTCGGCAGGGATCCCGGCAGGACGGTCTGGAATGTATTCGTCAGCACTGGAGATATCCGCCTCATACAGATAGGACTGGCTGTACGCCACACCATTCCCGTTGTAGTAGTTGACCTTGTAACTGTTGCGATCATAGTAGAAGCTGGAATTTGCGTAATTTTGTTTCAGACCCGTACTGTACTGGGTATTCAGGGTAAAACCAGTGATCGGATACCGGTCTTCCTCACCGACCGTACTGTCCAGGTCTCCCAGGCTGCGGTCAACATGGTGCAGCTTGTATTTGCCGCCTCCCAGGGGCGCAGGATCATAGCCGGTCTCACCAGGCAAGGCCTCTACATAGTACTCGACCTCACGCAGTTTACCGGAGCTATCAGGCTTATAATAAGTGTATCCGTTAAGCGGCATGACATCAATATTGTTCTGATATTTATTGCCGCCTTTCGTCAAAGCCCAACGGCTGCCACCCTCATGGCTGGGCCACTGGTCGGAGATCTTCGCACCATATTTAGCGGTGATTTGGAAGTCCTCAATCTCCTCCCAACTACCTCCCCACCAACCGCTCCTTTTATACTCCATGAACTTAATCGTATATTCTTCCCGCTCATAATATACGTTCACGATAGTAGAGCCGTTTCCAGCAATCGTCTGCTGTTCGATTGTCTGTGCTGTGAAGGGATAGCCCGTGACAGTACCTCCTGCCGGATTCTTATCCCGGATCTGGTAGTTCTTGGCTTGGGCGTTGGTCATCTCACCCACCTTGCCCCGCAACGTCTCGGATTCATGGTAGGAGTATTCGTCGTCGTTGGCGTTCTCCCACCAGTGGATGACCGTATATGTGACCTCGGTCGAAATCCAGTGGGCATACAGGGTAGTGTCCTCCGTCAGAGGCTGAGCAAATGTATACTTTTCGCCGTCCTCAGGCGCAGTATACCAGCCGTCAAACTGGTAGCCATAGCGGGTAGGAGCAATAGGCTCAGCAGTAGTTTCGCCAGAAATCACAAACTGAGAATCCACACTGGTGCCGCCCTGAGAATCAAAGCGCAGCCAATAGCCGGACTTGATCACCGGATACAGGGTATGATCCTGATCGTTAATGTACAACTCACTGACCACATCTCCGTCCGGCTCTTTACTCCAACCAGTGTTGGCCGTACCAGCTTCCGTCTCTATTGCAGGAAAGTCCGGGTTCAATTGCAGTACTCTATCACCGGCCACCTTTTCTGTATAGATTACTCGAGAATCGACGTCGGTGCCGTCCATATAGAATACATAGTAGGCTGTATCAAAGCGAGCATACAGGTTTACCGTGCTGGACTCCTCAATCGTGCCTACCTCACCAAATCCAGTAAACTCTTTTCCATCTTGCGTATACCAACCGGCAAAAACCTTACCCTCGTCCTCCGACACGGGCGCTTCGGGCTCCAGAAGGGTTTCTCCCGTCTTGACGATCTGTTTGGCATACTCCCGATTATTTACATAGAAAGTATAGGTCGTGGTAGCAGGGGCAGAAGGGCCCACCACATAAATGGAGAACTGATCAGCCTCTACGGAGAGCTCGGCATCCTGACCAGCCTCCACGGTAACGGCTTCACCCACGGGCTCCGCCACAGGCTCCTCACCGCTCTCGTCCAGGTGATAAACCTGAAGCTGGGTCTCGCTGCCGTCCAGCAGGCTGGAACTCTGGTCCACCGTGAAGGAAACACTGACCGTGTCGCCCTCGGGCTGCACCTTTACACCATCCACATCATAGAAGCTGATATCAAAGGCAACCAGAGGTTCATCCTCTTCAAAGGTGGCTACTGTCTCATCCATCACGTAGCGCACCACGTCCATGGGCTCCAGCTCTTCGTTGTCGTAGTTCTCTTCCATAAAGCCAAAGAGTTTCTCCACGAAATTCCAGGCTTTTTCACCAAAATCAAGCTCTTCCTTGATCGGAGTGATGGTGACGGTCGTCCCTTCCGGGAACGCACCCGCAGGCGCAGAAACATCTACGGTAACTCCGTCATAAGTCTCCGACGCTGTCAAAGCCCCTACTTCCTCCGGCGGCAACACTCCGCCAGGAATCTCCCCATCGGGGATCTCGGTCTCCACGGGAGGAGTGGGCTCCACGGGCTCCACAGGATCGGTGGGCTCCACAGGGTACACCGGGTCCACGCTGAAACCGGGGTCCACCTCGCCCGCCGTGGTAAGGGTATCCTCCCCACCCACGGTCGCCAGTGCGGGGGCCATCAGACCGACGGTCATACAACCGGCCAGCACAGCCGCCAACAGGCGTTTCTTCCAGTTATACATACTGCATCACACCTCTTTCCTTACGGAGTGACCGTCTCAGGCCAGCCCTGGACGTCCAGGACAGAGCCGTTTTCGGGAATCTCATTGTTCTTGACCTGAACGGCCTGGGCCTCCACATCGATATCGATGATGCAACCCTGATACTCGTTTCCGGCCTCAGCGGCGAAGGTGACCTCTGTGAAGGGGGTCACCGTCTCATTGACCGCCACGGCGGTGGGGTAGTAGTACCAGCCGTCCTGTTCTACCCACTTCTCCTTGTCCCAGTTGAAGGAGATTACGCGGTTATCCAAATCGGCGGCCTGATCCGCTGCGGTGACGCTCACATCCGCCCGCACCCGGAGCCAGTAGTCCTGATTGCCGGTATTCTTAATCTCTGCCACCTGATCTACGGTCTGGCTGGGGAGAATGCCGTCCAGCTGGCTGGTGCTCTCGCCCACCACAACACCGTTCACGGTTTCGGTCAGGGTCAGATCGACCGTGCCCATGGTGATCTTGTTTTCGGCCCTGCCATCGGTCACGAAATACGCCGCGGTTCCGATGCCCAGGATGGCCAGCAGGGACAGCGCAACGCCGCCCGCTGCGAGTCGTTTTTTCATGTCATCTCCCGCCTTTCCTCTTCACAAATTCAAATACGCTTTAGGGACGAATAGGAGTGCCTGGGGAAGCGGCACTCCCGTTCTGGTAGGGAATCCCAACAGGCAGTGCTGGGAACGTCCTTAGGGCGGCGGGGCGGGGAAATGCCCCGCCGCCCATATTCAATTCGATTCGGTACGGATGTACTAAAGGTTAGGGCGCGGGAGCAAAAGCAGTATTGAAGAACGCCTGCACGGTGGGCAGCTCTTCCGCGCTGATACCGTCTTCCATGTCTTTATAGCTGGTGAAAATGCCCTGCGCCTGTGCCGCATAAGCGGTCACCTTCACGTTGTATTCTGTCGCAGCATCACCATTGGTCAGCGTTGTGGGAACCACGATCTGGTCAAACAGAGCGTCGGTCTTATCGCCCTTATTCAGCGCTTTTGTATAGTAGAAGTAGCCGTCTCCGCCGTCAACCCAGTTGTCACCCAGCTTACCAGTGACATAGTCCGTGCGGTACTCCATCGGATCAATCTTCTCGTCCCACTCAACCTTAATGCGCACAACGCAGGGGTTGGCACCCGTGTTGGTGACCGTAGGATCCTTGGCCAGAGGCTCGCCAGGATAAGCCTCCTTTGCGTCGTTCGCGCCAGTGGCATCCCAGTTGGGCTCGGTCAGGTCGATGCCCACATTACCCACAGTAAAAACGTTGTCGGCCTCATCTTTGTCAGTAAAGTAAGCCAGGGTGGCGCCGCCGATGAGAGTCGCGCCCATGCAGGCCACGAGGCCGCCGGCAACCAGTTTCTTCTTCATGTTCATACGTCATGCTTCCTTTCTAAGTTTGTCACCATGTAGCAATAGCTAAAATTGTTCTAATAAATTAGCTTTTAAACTCAGTAGGCAGCTTGTTGAAGCCATCGTCCGCCTTAGCAGCGTCACCCTCACCGGTCAGACCGTCATACTGAATAGCGGCAGCCTGGAAGGAGAGAGTCGCCTTGTCGAGCTTAACACCATTTACCAGTGCATCCTCATCGGGGTCTACCGTGTTATTAGCAAGAATCCCCAGTTCGGCATTCTCCTCTGCAACCTTCCAATAGTAGTTCTCATGTCCCGCCAGCGGAGTCCAATTATTGGTATCTACAGTAGCGTCAAAGTATGTATCAAAGTCGCTACCCTTCACTACCTTCAGATAGACAATGCTCTTTTCGCTTCCATCATTCACCGTTACTTTGGCTTCTTTGGTAATATTGATACCGGGCGTGACGGTATACTGCTGACCAGTAAAGCCCTCACCCGCAGTCTTCCACTCCTCACCCTGTTTTTCCTGCAGCTTGATGCCTACGTTGCCGATGGTAAAGGTATTCTCGATAGTATCTGTCTTGGCAGTCAGCCAAGCCAGGGTGCCGCCCACGGCGACAGCTGCGGTCAGGGACAGGGCTGCGGTAGTAGCAGCAACTTTCTTCACGTTCATTGTGTTTGCTCCTTTCTCTTCTTAAAGAACATTGGTTGGTCTGGATCTTTGCGAGTACCGGGTCGAATCTATTTACTGCCTTTCGGCGTTCCCCCTGCGTCATCGGCCTTACCCGCTTTCTTGGCGGCGGCCTTCTTGTCCGAATCCTCGGCCCATTTCAGAATCTCCGGTGTGAAGAGCAGGATCAGCAACACGGCGATCACACTCCATCCCACATACATGCCCGGGGCGTGGGTGAGGAAATCGGTGAGGAAGCCCAGCTTTGGGATACAGAACTGGGGTACTCCGATCAGGTTCTCGAAAAGAACCGGGCTTCCGTCGGGACTGTCATTGGCATCCCCCTGCGTGCGGAACCAACCGTCGGTCTCATTGACTTCAATCACCCGGTGGGTGGCAACGGTCAGATCCTCATTCAAGACAAAGGTGATGGGGTCGCCCACCTTTACATCCTGTGGCTCCACATCCTTCACATAGATCAGGGAACCGGTGGGATAGGTCGGCTCCATACTTCCGCTGAGCACTACGTAGGGGGTCAACCCCACCAGACGTACGCCCACCAGAAGGACGGCCACGCCCACCACGATCACCGCCAGGATGGTGGTCAGGGTGTTCCAGAGGACTTTAACTGCTTTGGGCACTGCGCCCTCACCTCGCTTTCTCAGACTGGGAGACCGGGGGACCTTCCCGCCCGGAAGCTCACTTTCTGAATCCGAGTATAGCACCCTGCGGTCACAGAACGGTTACATTTCAAGGTTTGGATGTACATTTTTTATTTCTTTTAAATCGTTCTGTTTCCGCTGTTTTAGAGGTGAAAAAACAGCGCCGCAGACGAACTGTCTGCGGCGCGAACAGGATCCATTCCAGGAAAAGAGCTCAACGCATCGGCAGACCGAACGTCTTTGTCTGGGCAGCCGAACGAGCGTAGCGGCACATGGCCGTGTTAGCTTTCTAGCTTTGCGTCCCATGCTTTCACATGGTTTGCTCTTTTCCAACTTGTAAGCTTGCCGGAGCATGCTCTCCGGCGGGAGATCGCTTCTGTTACAGAGTATAGCACCCTTCGGTCACAAATCGGTTACATTTTAAAAATTTTTCCCGAAAGCCTTAAAGATATATTAAGAACTTCTGTAACGGTAACATTGTAGCACAAATAAATCGCAGATGCAAGTATGCTGGTTGTTTAGTATTCCTCCCATCCCCCTATTTTTCGACCGTCTCTTTATCCATTCTGCACAGTTTCTGCTGCCGGCATCCGAAAGCGGAACCGAATCTCCACCTGTTTTCCCTCCTCCACCAGCACCCGATCCACCAGGGAGAGCACGGCCGGGCGGGTCAGCGGTGCAAAGGTCAGGGTCTCCCGCACCCGCTCGGTCCACCAGGCCGGGTCGTTTCGTGGAGCCGGGGGGAGCGCGCTCAACCGGGCTTCCAGCTCCTCCCGCCGCCGCCGGTTTTCCAGGAGGAGCTCCTGAAATTCCGTCCGGGTGATCACCCCCTCCTCCTGATCCCGGTAGAGATGGACTGTCCGGCGGCGGCAGGCCTGGAGGGCCCGCTCCAGCTCCCCGCGGCGGCGGACCGTTTCGTCTCCCGTCCGGGGCAGGGTACGCGCCGCCAATTCTCCCGGGTCGATCGCCCGGACCAGGGTGCGCAGCAACTCCCCCAGGGCGGAGAGCACCGCGTCCTCCCGCACCCGGTGGGAGGTACACCGCTTGCTCCCCCGCCGGTAGCCCTGACAGACCATGTAACTCCGCGCTCCCTCCCGCACATAGCCCATGGGGGAGCCGCAGGCGGCGCAGAAGGCCAGTCCGGTGAGGAGATGGGCCTCCCCCACAGGCGGACGGTAGCTACGCCGGCGCAGCAGCTCCTGCACCCGGTCGAACTGGGTCTGTGGAATGATGGCCTCATGGGTGTGGGGCACCACCGTCCATGCCTCCGGCGGATGGGCGATCCGCCGTGTGATCTTGTAACTGGCCTTTTCGCTGCGGTTCTGGGTGAGGTGCCCGGCATAGGTGGGATTGGTCAGGATGCGCCGCACCATGGTATCGCTCCACACGCCCCGGGAGCCCTCTCCCCGGCATTGGGCAGGGGTGGGCACCTGGGCGGCACTCAGCGCCCGGGCGGTTCCCCGGACCGAGCCGCTCTCCAGATAGCGGCGAAAAACCTCCTCCACGATCCAGCGCCGCTCCCCATCCACCAGGAGCTTTCCTCGCTGTTCCGGGTCCTTCCGGTACCCCAGAGGAGGGGATGCCCCGATAAAAGCCCCGCTCCGCCGCCGTGCATCCAGAGCGGCACGAACCTTTCGGGAGATATCGGCGGTATAGAAGTCATTGGCCGCCGCCAGAAAGGGCAGCGCGATGGAGGTATGTCCGGCGGCGGTATCGAACCCCTCGCTCACCGCCACATAGCGCACCCCATGGGCCGGGAAAAAGCACTGATAGTAGTAGACCGTTCCGATCTGATCCCGCCCCAGCCGGGACAGGTCCTTGGTGACCACCAGGTCGATGCGCTTCTTCCGGATGTCCTCCAGCAGGCGCTGGAACGCGGGGCGGTCAAAATTGGTACCGGTGTATCCGTCATCCGCATAGATTTCCGTCACCGGCCAGCCCTGCTGCCGGACATACTGGAGCAAAAAGGTCTTTTGGTTGGCGATGCTCATGGACTGGTCGCTCTCCCCCTCGTCCTCCCGGGAGAGGCGGAGGTACAGCCCTACCTTTGGAAGGGACACGGCGGCTCCTCCTTCCCGGCGCGCAGCAGCTCCTCCAAACATTGCATCAGGTCGGGTCCTTCTTGGGCATAGGTCTCACGCACATGGCATTCCGGCTTCATGTTCCACCCCTCCTCTACGGTCATGCTTCCATTATATATAAGGTAGGGTCGTCCTATGCCTTCCCAATGCCACACCCGCCCCCCCTGGCTTGGAGGCCAGGTCCAGTACCAGGCAGCCCGGTTTCAGATCCCGCAGGGTCTCCTCCTCCAGGAGCCGGGCCGGCACGGTATTGAGGATCAGATCATAGCCGCACAGCCAGCCCCGCAGCTGCCCGCTGTGTTCCACCCCGTAGCCCTCCGCCTCGATCCAGGCCAGATCGGACCACTTCCGGGCGGCCACGCTCACCCGGGCGCCCAGCGCCGCCAGCCGAGGGGCCAGCGCTCTTCCCAGCCGCCCGTAACCCACTACGAGCACCCGGGCGCCGTGGAGGGTGATGGGCAGCTCCTCCATGGCGATCTGGATCGCCCCCTCGGCCGTGGGCACCGCGTTGGCTATGGCAAGCTCTTCCCGGGCAAAATAGTCGTGCAGGGTCAGTCCCCGGGCATCGGCCAGCGCGGCTACCGGCGGCGTGACCAGCCCGGCGCAGACGATCTGGCCCGGGCGCAGGCGGTCCAGCACTTCGGCCAGGGGAAGGCTCCCCTCTGACAGCGGGGTGTTGAGCAGCGTCCCCTCTCCGATCACAGGCAGGGGAAGGATCACGCAGTCCGCCCGCACGGCCCCCCGCAGATCCCGTTCCGGCTCCACGCCCTCCCCCAGTTCCCCCGCCCGCTCCAGGGCATAGGTATGAACCGTATGTCCGTCTCTGGCCAGCTGGACGGCCAGCTGCGCCTGCCGCTGGTCTCCGCCCACCACCCAGATATTCCACTCATGTTTCATGGCACAACTCCTCCTCCATGTTCCGTTGCTGTCTTATCCTATTCCGCCGCTGGAAAAGGGTGCGCGCCCTCTTTTTCCCGGTCACCGTTTCGGTATGGATTGTGTAAAAAACAGAAATATCCACCATTCTCTCTTGTTACTTTTACTGTTACGCATTATAATAGTAGAGAATATACCCATGAACGGGCCCCTGTCCCTGAACAGACCCGAACAAAATACAGGAGGAACACGACCCTATGCTATTTGCCAAGTACGAGCGCTGCCTCTACCAGCGCAGCCCCCTCATTGAGGTGATCTGCCAGCTCCGCTTCCCCACCATCCTCTCCATCGGCTCTCAGGAGCCCGCGGAGTTCCAGGAGGCCATCCGGCACGAATTCCCGCAGTTTGTGGCCCGGCAGGAGCGTCCCGCCCCCAAGATCACCGGTCTGGGCACCCCCGACGCCAAGGTGGAGCAGCAGCCCCCCATCACCAACTATAATTTCATCACCCAGGACGGATTCTGGAAGCTGAATCTGACCAGCAACTTTATCGCTCTGTCCACCCTGCGCTACACCCGCTGGGAGGATTTTGCCCTGAAGCTGGACAAGGCCGTGGCCGCCTTCCTGCAGATCTACCACGCCGACTATTTTGAGCGGGTGGGCCTGCGCTACGTCAACGCCATCTCCAAGGAGCGCCTGGGCCTGACCGATCTTCTGTGGGACGATCTGCTCCAGAGCCCCTATATCGGCATCCTGGGCGAGCCCGATGTGGACGAGAAGGAAGTCAACAAGTGCTCTCTGGACATTGAGACCCGTCTGGGCACCGACAGCCGCCTGAAGCTCCACGCCGGTCCCGGCCTGCTCAACGGCGGGAAGCAGGACCCCAAGCCCCGCTTCATTCTGGACCAGGATCTCTCCACGGTGGGCAAGCTCACCCCCGAGCAGCTCCCCGAGCGTCTGGAGACCCTCCACGGCTTCGCCGGAGGCCTCTTCCACGGCGCCATCACCGACGAACTGCACGAGGCCATGGGCCCCATGGCGCTCTAAGCTCCATGCCCATCATCCGCTGTGCCGCTCCCGCCGATCTGGATGCCGTCTGGGCCCTGGTCGAGCGGGCCGTGGCCCATATGAATGCCATTGGCAATCCCCAGTGGGGCGCGGACTATCCCACTCGCGCCCTCTATGCGGGGGATATTGACCGTGGGGAGCTCTATGTGGCCTGTACCGAGACGGGCGCCATTCTGGGCGTGGCCTGCCTCAACCGCAGCGAGACTCCGGAGTATGCCTCCATTCCTTGGCAGTACCGGGGGGAGGTCTATTCGGTCCACCGCCTGGCGGTGGACCCGGCCACCCAACGCCAGGGTGTGGCCACCGCGCTGCTCTCCTTTGCGCAGGACCTGGCCCGGCAGAACCATGTGTCCGCCCTCCATGTGGACACCTACTCTCTCAATCACCGGATGCAGGCCCTCTTTACCAAGCAGGGCTTTGTCCGGCGGGGCGAGATCCATCTGCACGGACGGCCTCTTCCCTATCCCTGCTTTGAAAAACTCCTGTAAAGTGTGATAACACATGAAAAAATTACTGATCGTAGTGGATTATCAAAAGGACTTCGTGGACGGCGCTCTGGGCTTTGCCGGCGCCGAGGCATTGGACGCGTCCATTGCCCAGCGCATTGCGGACTATCGTGCCGCAGGCAACGACGTGGTCTTTACGCTGGATACCCATGGCACCAACTACGCCCAGACCCAGGAGGGCCGCAAACTGCCCGTCCCCCACTGTCTCTTTGGAGAGGCAGGATGGGAGCTCTACGGCTCCACCGCCGCCGCCCGTGGGGATGGGGACTGCGTCTTCCGCAAGCCCACCTTCCCCTCCCTGGAGCTGGCTGAGTGGCTCAAAGGCCGCAGCTATGCCCAGGTAGAGCTGTGCGGGCTGGTCTCCCACATCTGCGTTCTCTCCAACGCGGTGATGGTCAAGGCCGCCCTGCCCGAGGCCGAGATCCTGGTGGATGCCCGGCTCACCGCCTCCTTCGATCCCGCGCTCCACGAAAAGGCGCTGGATGTGTTGGAGGGGCTCCAGGTCACCGTGACCAACCGCTGAACCCGTACTCCCGCCGCCCCGGTCCATTGTTCCGGGGCGGCCATCCCATATAAAGAGGGTCTTTTCATGAAAAGCCATATGAACTACACCATGCTCTGTGATTTCTATGAACTCACCATGGGCAACGGCTATTTCCAGAGCGGCATGGCCGACCAGATCTGCTATTTCGACGTCTTTTTCCGCAATGTCCCGGACGGAGGCGGTTTTGCCATTGCCGCCGGTCTGGAGCAGATCATCGACTATATCGAAAACTTGTGCTTTGATGAGGAGGATATCGCCTATCTCCGGAAAAAGGGCGTCTTCTGCGAAGAGTTTCTGGAATATCTGCGCAACTTCCGCTTCACCGGCGACATCTGGGCTGTGCCCGAGGGGACGCCCATCTTCCCCCGGGAGCCCATCCTCACCGTCCGCGCCCCCGCCATTGAGGCACAGTTTATCGAGACCTACCTGCTGCTCAATCTGAACCACCAGTCCCTCATTGCCACGAAATCCAACCGGATCGTACGCTCTGCCCAGGGCCGCCCTGTGTCGGAGTTCGGCTCCCGCCGGGCCCAGGGCACCGACGGCGCGCTGCTGGGCGCCCGTGCCTCCTATATCGCCGGATGCGCCGGCACCGCCTGTACCCTGGCCGACGAGCTCTATGGCTCTCCCGCCGGCGGGACCATGGCCCACTCCTGGGTGCAGATGTTCCCCGACGAATACACTGCCTTTAAGACCTACTGCGAGCTCTATCCCCACTCCGCCACGCTGTTGGTGGACACCTATAACGTCCTCAAGTCCGGCGTGCCCAATGCCATCCGTGCCTTTAAGGAGGTACTTCTCCCCAAGGGGATCACCAACTGCGCCATCCGTCTGGACTCGGGCGACCTCACCTACCTCTCCTGCAAGGCCCGGCAGATGCTGGACGAGGCCGGACTGACCGAGTGTAAGATCGTGGCCTCCAACTCTCTGGACGAGTATATCATCCGGGATCTCCTCCTTCAGGGCGCCAAGATCGACTCCTTCGGCGTGGGCGAGCGGCTTATTACCTCCAAGTCCGAGCCGGTCTTTGGCGGCGTCTACAAGCTGGCCGCCGTGGAGGACGGAGAGGGTCACATTATCCCCAAGATCAAAATCAGCGAAAATCCGGCCAAGATCACCAACCCCCACTTCAAAAAGGTCTACCGCCTGGTCTCCCGCTACTCGGGCAAGGCCCTAGCCGATCTCATCACCCTCTATGACGAGACGGTGGATGACAGCCGCCCGCTGGAGCTCTTTGACCCGGACGCCACCTGGAAGCGCAAGACCTTCACCGACTTTGAGGCCAAGGAGCTCCTGGTCCCCATTTTCCGGAACGGAAAGCTGGTCTACCAGTCTCCCACCATTACGGAGATGCGGGCCTACTGCGCCGCCCAGATCGACCTTCTCTGGGATGAGGTCAAGCGCTTTGAAAATCCCCACAACTACTATGTGGATCTCTCCCAGAAGCTCTGGGACATCAAGCAGGCTCTCCTGAAGGAGCAGGGACGGGAATGACCCGCCGGAAGCGCCGTTGTCTGGCCCTCGGACTGGTGACCGCCGCTGTTCTGTGCTCCGCCCTGGATGTACGCCTTGCCATTCGCCGGTATGATGTCCCTCTGGCCTCGCTGGAGGCCCCCGTGCGTCTGGCACTGGTGACCGACCTGCACAGCTGCCGCTATGGAGAGGACCAGCGCGTCCTCTTGGATGCGCTGGTGGCAGAGGAACCCGATGCTCTTCTTTTGGGCGGGGATATTGTGGACGATGAGCTCCCCACCGAGCCCGCCTTTCAGTTCCTGGAGGAGGCTGTCCGGCGCTGGCCCTGTGTCTATGTCACGGGAAACCACGAATTCCGCTCCGGTCAGGCCGAGGCATTCTGCGCCCGCATTGCGGAGCTGGGCATCCCCGTGCTCCGGGGCACCCAAATCACTCTGGAACTGAATGGTCAGCCGGTCGATCTTCTGGGTCTGGACGATCCAACCGTGGGCAGCGCCTATTCCAGACAGCTCACTGAGCTGAAAATCCGCCCCCGCACCTCCCACACGGCCATCCTGCTCGCTCACCGCCCGGAGCGCTATGCCGATTATGCCGCTTTGGACTGCGATCTCATTCTAAACGGCCACGCTCACGGAGGACAGTGGCGCATTCCCTTTCTTCTGAATGGGCTTCTGGCCCCAAACCAGGGATTCTTTCCCGCCTATGCCGGCGGTATGTACCAGCGGGACGGGGGCGAAGTACAGGTCGTCAGCCGGGGATTGGCCCGGGAATCCACCCGCATTCCCCGCATCTGGAACCGCCCGGAGCTGGTGATCCTCCAGCTTACTCCCGCTTGATTTCCGTATGTAAAAACAGCGTCCCCGGACTGCACATGCAGTTCGGGGACGCTGTTATCTTTGTTCGTTAATTGAACTTGTAAATACGCCGGGCCAGCCGGTAGAGCTTTACCGAGAGTTTGCGTCCCTGATAGCCCGGGATATTGGATACCGCCGATACCGCGCGGTACTTCATCTTATGATAGAGCCGTCCGTCCACCCCGCGCAGGTACTCCCAGAGCTGGGTACGCTTGCCCAGTGCCTCGGGGGAACCGTCGATGATGAGGAAAATGGAAGAAATGGTCATCATCATGGCCAGGTAGTTGAACATATACCGGCCCAGCTTGGGCAGGGTAGACTGTATCTTCTTCAGATCGTGGGCATCGATCATCAGGCGGGTCACCCGCAGCTGCTGGTCTACACGGGTCACCATGACCTTTTCGTTGACCGACTGGTCGGACCGGCCGATGAAATACCGGTAGAGGTCCAGATCCATGTAGTAAATGCTCCGGACAAAGGGCAGGGGCTGATAGACAAAAATATTGTCCACATAGAAAGTGTGCTTGGGCAACTCCAGCCCGCAGGAGCGCAGCAGCTCGGTGCGGTAGATGACCGAGTGCATCAGCAGATACTGGGACGGACGGAACCGGCCGATGTCCGCCCAGGTAAAGACCCGATTTTCCGGAAACACATTGGTATAACGCATGACCTTCTGGGTGTTGTCCTCCACGTGCTCATACACATAGTTGCACACCATGAGGTCCACCGGGTCGGGCTGACGGGCAAACTCCCGCAGCTTATCCAGCACCTTTTTCAGTGCGTCGGTATCCAGCCAGTCGTCCGAGTCCACCACTTTGTAGTAGAGTCCGGAGGCGTTGCGCAGACCCTGGTTCACGCCCTCGCCGTGGCCGCCGTTGGGCTGGTGGATGGCCTTGACAATACCGGGATACTGCTGGGCATACCGGTCGCAGATGGCCGGGGTATCGTCCTTGGTGGAGCCGTCGTCCACCAGGATGATCTCAATGTCATCCCCTCCGGCCAGAAGGGTCTCCACGCAGTGATCCATATAGGCCGCGGAATTGTAGCAGGGTACCGCAAAGGTAATGAGCTTGTCCATGGGGCTCAGGCTCCCTTCTCTGCCAGCGTGTCGCACAGCTCCAGAGCCCGGGCCACGATGGCGTCCATATTGTAATATTTATACTCTGCCAGCCGTCCCAGCAGATAGAGGTTTCCATACCGCTCCGCCAGCGCCTGATAGCGGGCATAGAGGGCATTGTTCTCCGGGTTGATGATGGCATAGTAGGGAGTCTCCTCGGGCGCGCCTGTGTAGGCGTGGGAGATCTCCTTGGCAATGGTGGTACACTCCGGTTTGACCTGCCCGGTGAGGTACTTGAACTCTGTGATGCGGGTCCACTCCTCACTGACGGTATAGTTCACCGTTCCGTGGGACTGCCAGAACTCCACCGGGTAGTTCTCAAAGCGGAACTCCAGCGTCCGATAGGGAAGCCGCCCAAACCGGCAGGCAAAGAGCTCATCCACCGCGCCGGTATAGATGACCGGGCCGGTAAAGGGCACGCCGTCCAGGGTCACGCCGTCCTCGCCCAGGGTGAGGCGCTCCCGGGCATCCACCCCCAGCTCCACGGTGATGCCGGGGTGATCCAGCAGGCGCTCGAAGAGGGGGGTGTAGCCCTCCAGAGGCATCCCCTGCCAGGGGTCCTGGAAATACCGGTCGTCCCGGGAGAGGAAGACCGGCACCCGGGCCGTGGTGTTGGGATCGATCTCCTCAGGGGACTGGTCCCACTGCTTCATGGTATAGTGGAGAAAGACGTTTTCGTAGACATAGTCGGCCAGGGCCGCTACATCGGGGTCGGCATTGCGGCGCAACTCCAGAATGGTGACCTTCTTCTCCGCGCCATAGGCGGCGATGAGCTTCTCCTCCAGTGCGGCGGCCTTTTCCCGGCCAAAAGCCAGTTCCAGGCTGGTCAGGTTGAAGGGAACGGGCATCTCGGTCCCGTGAACATTGGCCACCACCCGGTGCTGGTAGTCCCTCCACTGGGTAAAGCGGGAGAGATAGTCAAAGACCCGCTTGTTGGCTGTATGGAAGATATGGGGGCCGTACTGGTGGATGAGCACTCCGTGCTCATCGGGCAGGTCATAGGCGTTGCCGCCGATATGGCCGCGCCGCTCCAGCACCAGCACCCGCTTTCCGGCCCGCTCGGCCAGTTCCCGCGCCGCCACCGCGCCTGCAAAGCCGGCGCCAATAACCAGGCAGTCGTATGTATTCTGCATCGGTGTGCACCTCACATCTCGATCTCGATCGTTTTTCCTTCCTAATTCGCTACCAGACCAGTTTATCACACGCGGAGGGCAAAGGGAACGAAAAAAGGATTAAGATTTTTTTTAACTGCACGGGCTACTCCCGCGCAGGGCCACTCAGCGGTTGGAGCTGCTCTGGCTTCCCCGGGGCGCGGCACCGCCCAGGAAGCTGTCCGAGTAGTGGTCCATGGCCCGCCGGATGACCTCAATGGCAGCGGCCCGGTCGTTGACGTCACCGGCCACCGTCTCCTTGCCCTCCAGGGCCTTGTAGACCGTGAAGAAGTGGGCCATCTCGTCAAAGATGTGACCGGGCAGGTCCATCAGATCATGGAAGGTATTGTAGGTGGGATCGGCAAAGGGGATGGCCACGATCTTCTCGTCGTTCTTGCCTCCGTCCAGCATGGAGATATAGCCGATGGGATAGCACCGCACCAGCGTCAAGGGGTCCATCTCCTCGGAGCAGAGGACCAGTACGTCCAGCGGGTCTCCGTCGTCGCCGTAGGTACGCGGAATAAAACCGTAGTTGGCGGGATAGTGGGTGGAGGTATGAAGGACTCGGTCCAGAATGATGAGACCGGTCTCCTTGTCCAGTTCGTACTTCTTTTTGCTGCCCTTGGGAATCTCGATCACCGCCACAAAATCGTCGGGCTGGATGCGGCTGGGGCTGATATCATGCCAGATATTCGACATATGGTTTCACTCCTTAATCCTGCGTGGGCGACTGGCGCCCGTTCTGTAACATTATATCGGTCCCGATCGGGAAATACAAGAACGCAAATAAAGAAAATGTATAAAAATCGCGCTTACTTTTTGCCTTTTTACAGGATATGCCTCTTTTTTGTGTGCATGTTCAAAAGAAGCGCTCCATCGCCGGGAAGGGCTCGTGTAATGTGTCCAATCGCCCCAGTTTACTTTTTGGCGGAAAAATCACCACTCCACGCCCTCCCGGGCGGGAAGTCCGGCGTCAAAGGGGTGCTTGTGCTTTTTCATCTCAGTGATATAGGCTGCCCGCTCCTCCAGCTCCGGCGGGGGATTGCGCCCGGTGATGACCACCTCCAGCGCTTCCGGGCAGGCGTCCAGCTGCTCCAGCACCCAGGGCAGCTCCAGCATTCCGGTGGAAAGGGCGGCACACAGCTCGTCCAGCACCAACAGATCCACTTTGCTGCTGCGGGCAAAGGCCTGCGCCGCGATGTCCTTCTGGCGCACCGCCTCGGCGGCCTTTTCCTCCGGCGTCATGAGAAAGGTAAATTTCATCTCCTCCGGAATGGGGAGCAGCTCCACGCCCGGCAGGTTGGCCAGGATCTCCCGCTCCCCGCTCTTGCCGCTCTTCAGGAACTGGGCCACCGCCACCCGGCGGCCATGCCCCACTGCACGCACCGTCAGGCCCATGGCAGCGGTGGTTTTCCCCTTCCCGTCTCCGCAATAAATATGGATCATACCGGCTCCTCCTCTTCCAGATCCCGCAGGTAGGCCTGCACGGACCGATTCATTTCCCGGGCAAAGCCCGAGTCGTACTTGCGCCGGTGAAAGGCCTGCATCCAGCTGCAAAATTCCTCTCCTCCGGTCCGCCCGTCAAAAATCCGGCGCAGCTCCTCCCCGTCCATCCGGCGGTAGGTGTTGCTGTGCACCACATGCTCCATGGCCGCCCGCTCCGGCTTGGGCCGGTCCTTCTGCTGCTGGGTGGGATAACCCAGGACCAACATCACAGCGGGAAAGACCCAGGGCGGCAGATGGAGCAGCTCCCGATGGGCCTCATACTGCTCCATAATATCTCCGATATAGCAGGATCCCAGTCCAAGGCTCTCCGCCGCCGTCACCGCGTTCTGTGCGGCGATGGCCGCATCTTCCACCGCCAGCATCAGATCGCCCGGTCCCGGGCGGCGCGGGCTGCACCCGGCCTCCACATAGGTGTCAAACCACTTGCGGCAGTCGGCACAGAACACGAGGACCACCGGTGCCTTGGCGATGAAAGGCTGATGGTCGCAGGTCTCGGCCAGGGTATCCTTGATGCTCTGGTCGGTGATATCCAGAATGGTATAGAGCTGCTGGTTTCCGGCGGTCGGGGCCTGGACCGCCGCCTCCAAAATGGCCCGCTTCTCCGCTTCCCCCACCGGCTGATCCGTAAAGACCCGGACCGACTTGCGCCGGTGCAGGCTCTCCAAAATCTCGTTCATCGGGTGTCCCTCCTGTTCTCAGGCCTTCCTGGTACGCAGACACTGCGCGCTCCGATACGGCCCCAGTTTCCTCTATTCTATCCAACTTTCTGTCCCTTGTATAGTCCACCGCAACAAAAAAGAGCCCCAGGAAACCCTGCGGCTCTCGGCGGTCAATTGTTCCCTTTCTCTTCTTCTCCCTGGAAAACCCCCTGAAAAAAGAGATAGTCCTGCTCCAGTTTGGGGTATAATGGATAGCTTCCCTGGTGCAGGATCCAGTCGATGACCACACCGCGAAAGTGGCGGAACAAAAAGTCGGCCACCCACTCTGCGGCAAGTCCTCCCGGGAGCTCGCCCGACTGCTTCGCCTCCACCAGGCACTCCCGCATGGCCCGGAAGGTAAAGCGGCTGGAGTCAATGGAGCGGCCGTCCGGCCGGTTCAGCCGCTGCTGATAGTAGCGTCCCACCAGCTCCCAGCCCATATTCTCCATAAAGGCGGCATACCCCGAGAGAATAAACCACAATCTCCGCCCAGGAGGCTCCTCCCGGTGTTCCTCCAGCAGTTCCTCCATATAGGTATCCAGCGGAGCAAAGCCCCGCAGCAGCATCTCTTCCTTGGACTTGAAATGGTGGTAAAAAGCCCCCGTGGTGATCCCCGCCTCCCGGCAGATATCCCGTACCGAGACCTTGTCAAACTGATTGCGGCGCAGGAGTTCCACCGCCGCGCGCAGGATGGCCTGCTCTGTCCGCTTGGCCTGTTCCCGGCGCCGCTGGCTATAATCCATAGATGGTCCCTCCTTTTTTCTTGACACCGGCCCGCAAGCACCGTATAATACTCACATAACAACGTTATGTGAGTATTATAGAGTAGGATGATGAACTTGTCAATGAACGACGTCTGTTTCGACCGCAATCCTCAGAAGATCGCCCTGCTTACCGACTCCTGCGCCGATCTGAGCGCGGAGCAGCGGGCAGGAACCCCTATCTTTGTCCTTCCCCTGAAGATCCGCTGCCGGGACGGGGAATTTTCCGACGGCGTGGACATCTTTGCCTCCGATATCTATGCACGCCAGGCCGCCGGTGAACTGCCTCAGACCTCCCTTCCCGACGGGGGCTCGGTCAAGGATACCCTGGACCACATTGCCGCGCTGGGCTATGAGAAGGTCATCGCCATCCACCTCTCCTCCGGTCTCTCGGGCACCTACAATATGGTGCGCCTCCAGGGTCTCGCCCGGGAGGATCTGGAGGTGGCCGTCTTTGATTCCCTCAGCGGCAGCCTGGGAATTGGGATTACACTGCTCCAGGTATGGGAGGACATCCAGGCCGGGATGCCCTGGGACAAGCTGGTGGAACAGCGTGTGCCCGCTCTGATCCGGAACACCTACCCCTATTTTTCCGTGGACACCCTGGAGTATCTCCAGAAGGGTGGGCGCATCGGAAAGATCACCGCTCTGGCCGGGACCATGCTCAACATCAAGCCTCTGGTGGGATTTGCCGCGGACGGCCAGCTCTCCAGTGTAGCCAAGGTCCGGGGACGCAAGGCCGTCCAGGGAAAGCTCTTGGAGCTTCTCTCCGCCCGGGTGGCCGAACAGGGACAGGGCCGGCGCTATAATCTGGCGGTGGCCAATGGCGGCGCACCGGAGGAGATGGCGCAGCTGCGGCAGACCATTGCCGCTGCTCTGCCGGAACATCTGCACTTCTGGCAGGGGGAGATGGACGCCACACTCAGCGTCTATATTGGCTCCGGCGTGTTGGGGGCCTGTATTCAGTTTTTGGATGAAGAATAAGTTCTAGCGTGTGGGCGGGGTCTGAAGCAGATCCCGCCCACACGCTGCTTTTTTATGAAATTGTAAAGACCTTTGCCGAAAAAACTGTTATAATGGTATCCATCAAACGGCGAAGGAGAGAGTGGATATGGCACAGCAGCGGGGCGGAAAACGGTTGGCTTCCCGGGAAAAACAGCGGGTGCGGAGGGGAAATCCGTTCGTTCTGCCCTCCATCCTGGGTGTGATCGTGCTGGTGCTGCTCGGGATCAAGCTGGCTCTGCCCCAGTTTCTGTCCTCCGCTCCCACCCCGCCCGACTGGGTCACCCAGGAGCTTTTGGAGGTCAATCCCTTTTCCCGTCCCGGCACCAAGCTGGAGGAGGTCACTGGTATCGTCGTCCACTATGTGGGCAATCCCGGCACGACGGCCGAGCAGAACCGGAGCTTTTTTGCGGGACTTGCCCAGCAGGAGCCCGCAGCCGAAGGGGAACCGGATTCCAATACTTATGCCAGTAGTCACTTTCTGATCGGGCTGGACGGCGAGATCATCCAGTGCATCCCCCTGGATGAGTGGTCTTACTGCACCAGCCAGCGCAACAAGGACACCATCTCCATCGAGTGCTGCCACCCGGATGAGGAAGGCGCCTTTACAGAGGCCACCTATCAGTCCCTCCTGAAGCTGGTCCACTGGCTTCAGGAAGAATTTCACCTGAGCACCGATCAGGTTATCCGTCACTATGACGTGACGGGCAAGGAATGTCCCCGCTACTATGTGGAGCACCCGGAGCAGTGGGAACAGTTCAAGGCCGATCTGGACCAGATGCAGGACTGAGTCCCCTGCGAAAATGGGGCGTTACTCGACCACGACCATAAAAAATATCCACCGGACCAGCTGGTCCGGTGGATATTTTTTTGATTTGGTCACTCAATGGCAATGCGGTTGGGGTTATCCACCGTCTGCTCTTCCACCTTGGGAACGGACAGCTTCAAAATACCGTCCTCGTACTTGGCGTGGACCTCTTCCGGCTTCACGTCACCCACATAGAAGCTCCGGGAGCAGGCGCCGCTGTAACGCTCCTGGCGGATATAGCGTCCCTCCTCATCCTTCTGCTCCTTGTTGAGGCCCTTGGACGCGCTGACGGTCAGATAACCGTCCCGCAGCTCCAGATTGACCTCATCCTTTTGGAAACCGGGCAGATCGATATCCACCTCATAGCTGTGATCCAGCTCCCGGACATCGGTCTTCATCAGGTTCTTGGCGTGCTTGCCGTAGAGCGGATCATGTCCGCCAAAGAAATTCTTGTGGATCGAATCACCAAAGAAATCATCAAACAGATTTTCACCAAACAGACTGGGCAACATATGTCATTCCTCCATTTCACAGCTCATATCTGTGCCCGCCGGGGAGATCTTTTCTCTCCCTCCTTGGTACATGTCTATCATAGTCCCAAGTTTTAGCACTGTCAATATGAGAGTGCTAATGTTTACAAAGCGTTCATGATATATAGCAAGAAAAGACATATTTCCAGCTCATTCTATGCCGTCTTGTACTCTATTATCAGAAAAGAAGTACAATATGGAATCAATTTCTATCCAAGAGCCAGATAAAAAACCGCCCGCGCTCTTTCGAGCGCGGGCGGTCTTCTGGCGGGGACAGGTAAGAATCGAACTCACCAAGGCGGGAACGCCGCCCTCTACGGTTTTGAAGACCGCGGGGCTCACCAGATACCCTTCTATCCCCATGTTACTGCACGGCTTTATTGATAAAACCGATATACAGTAACTCTTATTATAACAGTATCGAATGCTTTCGTCAACTATTTGAGCGTATTTTCCCGAAAAATATCCTATACTTTTTTCAAAAGTACCCGTACATCGCCATTTTTCCGGGTCACGCCCTCGCTGTCCCAGAACTCCAGCAGCGCCAGCGCATACTTACGGGAGATGCCCAGGGCATCCCGGAACTCGGCCAGGAGCAGCTCCGGCTTCTGGGCAAAGAGGTCATAGAGTCCCTGAAGGGCCTTCTCATAAAAATCCTTCCGCAGCACGATCTGTGCGTTGAGGGCCACCAGCTCCCCGTCGTAGAAGAGGCGCTGGACCACCTGGCGGGCGCCGTCCTGCTTCTTTCCAAAGGAGGCAAGCACATCGTCCAGATTCTCCGGAGCCAGGGCGGCCTTGCCGTACAGGTCCAGGATCTGGTCCCGCAGTCCGGTGTAGAAGGAATTCCACACCACCTGGAAGTCAGGCAGGGCAATGGTGGGACCCTCGATCCGCAGGCCGCGGTGCTCGGCATAGTAGTCGATGAGCGCATCGATGGCGGTGGGAGAGGCGGTGGGCAGGAGCTTTCCGCGGAACTCTCCTCGGTTCATGCCGGGCTGGAGCGGCTGGGCCTTGTGATAGGCGCTCAGGAGCTTGACTGCCTTTTCCCACAGGGCCTCGATGGTATCGTGGTCCACATAGCGGCCACCCAGCTCCACCACACGGCCCTCTTCCATGAGTTGGGCCAGGGACTCGCTCAGTTCGGCCTCGGTGAGACCGGCCGCCTTGGCCAGGTCGTGCTTCTTGGGCATGGCGGACCCGGCCTGACGGAGGGCCTCCATCACCTGCTTCTCGGAGGAACCCGAGGCGCGGGCAGCCAGTCCCTCCAGCACGGCGGGATCGTTGCGCTTGTGCCGGCCGGGATCGGCGTTCAGGATCACGCCGCCGCCCACCGTCACCATGGGAGAGAAGAAGCGCACCACATAGTGGTCGCCATTCTTCACCGCCACATCTTCCTGGAAGCGGAGCTGGGCAAAGCCGGTCTCGCCGGGCTCCAGGGTATCCTTTCCCAGCACCACACACTTACACACCAGCTCCCGGCTGCCGTGGTGGAAGTGGAGCTGGGAGTCGTTTTTGATGGCATAGGGCGCGTCCTTGAGCATGGTGAGCTGCACGTCCATCTGGCGGGAGAGGACCATGGAGCCAGGCTTGGCCACGGTGTCGCCCCGCTTGATATCCGCCTTGTCGATGCCCGAGAGGTTGACCGCCACGCGCATGCCGGCGCTGGCCCGGTCCTCTGCCTTGTCGTGGTTCTGAAGGCCGCGAATGCGGGCCTTTTTCTCACTGGGGTAGATGCAGACCTCCTCCCCCAGCTGCATGGAGCCCTCCAGCAGGGTACCGGTGACCACCGTGCCGAAGCCGTCCACCGAGAACACCCGGTCCACGGGCAGGCGGAAGGGCCGGTCCTGGTTGCGCTGTTCCGCTCCCTCCACCAGCTTGACAATGAGCTCTTTCAGCTCCTCAATGCCCTGGCCGGTGTAGGAGGACACCGCCAGGATGGGGGCGTCCTGGAGGAAGGTGCCCTGGACGGTCTCCCGGGCCTCCTCCTCGATGGCCTCCAGCCACTCCTCATCCACCATGTCGGCCTTGGTGACCACGATGATGCCGTTCTGCACCCCCAGCAGGGAGAGGATGCCCAGGTGCTCGCGGGTCTGGGGCATAAAGCCCTCGTCGGCCGCAATGACCATCAGGACCACATCCATGCCCGCGGCGCCCACCAGCATGTTGCGGATGAACTTCTCATGTCCGGGCACGTCGATGATGCTGGCGGTCTGGCCGTTGGGCAGCGTGAGCTGGGCAAAGCCGATCTCAATGGTGATACCCCGCTTCTGTTCCTCTTTCAGCCGGTCGGTGTCCACGCCGGTCAGGGCCCGGGTCAGACAGGTCTTGCCGTGGTCCACATGGCCGGCGGTGCCGATGATGATATGCTTCATAGCCGTGGCGCTCCTTTAGTTCAAGATCGTGTCCAGAGCCCGGATGATCTCCGCCCAGTCGGCGTCGGTCAGGGTGCGGACATCCAGCAGATACTGATTGCGGCTTACCCGTCCCACAATGGGAGTCTCCCAGGCCCGAAGGGCCTCCTCCAGCGCGGAGACCGTGAGGGAGACCGGCGAGAGCTCCACCACCCAGGTAGGCAGGGGCACGCCGGGCAGGCTTCCGCCCCCCACCTCGCCGTTATCCGGCGCGGCGGAGAAGACACATTTTCCCGCAAAGCGGGCAGAGAGCTCCTCCACCCGGGCGCGTGCCTTGGGCTCCAGGGTCTCCGGCCGCGCCCCCAGCATGGCCAGTGTGGGAATGCTCCGGCCGGCCAGCGCATGATCCCGGTAGGTGCGCAGGGTGGCCTCTAGTGCCGCCAGCGTCAGCTTGTCGATGCGCACCACCCGGGCAAACTGATCCTTCTTCATGGCCTGGATATAGGGGGCCCGGCCAATGGCGATGCCCGCCTGGGGTCCGCCCAGCAGCTTGTCGCCGGAGAAGCAGATCACATCGGCACCGGCGCGCACGCTCTCCTCCACCGTGGGGCCCTCGGGGACGCCCAGAGCAGGGTCGTCATAGAGGGCGCCGCTGCCCAGATCGTGGAAGACGGGCACGCCCTTCTCCCGGCCCAGGGTGACCAGATCGGCAATGGAGACCTCCTCGGTAAAGCCAATGAGCTTGAAGTTGCTGGTGTGGACCTTCAGGAGGATCTCAGCCCCCTGCTCTTCAATGGCGCGGCGGTAATCGGAGAGATGGGTCTTGTTGGTGGTACCCACCTCCACCAGCTGTGCCCCGCTGCGGGCCATGATCTCCGGCACCCGGAAGGAACCGCCGATCTCCACCAGCTCCCCCCGGGAGATCGCCACTTTTTTCCCAGCCGCCAAGGCCGAGAGCATGAGGAATACCGCCGCGGCGTTGTTGTTGACCGCCAGGGCGGCCTCCGACCCGGTCAGAGAGCAAATAAGCGGCTCAATGTGGGAAAAGCGGCTGCCGCGGCGCCCGGAATCGATATCATATTCCAGGTTGGAATACCCCCGGGCCGCCTCATAGACCGCCCGGGCCGCCTCCTCGCCCAGAGGGGCGCGGCCCAGGTTTGTATGCAGCACCACGCCGGTACCGTTGATGACGGCGCGCAGGTGGGGACGGCAGGACGCCCGGGCCCGGGCCGTAGTCTGGGCAGCCAGGGTGTCCAGGTCGGGCAGGACCTCCACCGTTCCATCCAGGATCCCGCGGCGCAGCTCCTCCAGGGCGGTTCTGGCCGCCTCTTTCAGTGCATAGTAAGGCAGCTCCTCCTGGGCGGACGCAATGGCCGGATGGGCCAGAAGCACGTCCATTTTGGGGAGCTGCTGCAACAGCTGTCGATTCATCGAGGGGAAAACCTCCAGTCACAGATGTGCGGACAGACGTCCGGAAATTCAGTAGCATTATTATACATGATTCCAGGTAGAGAGACAAGGACAACCAGGGATAAAAAGATGCCGCACCCACTCCCCAAGGGCGCAGGCGCAGCGGCATGTCATATATCGCGGCTCTTCTCCTCCAGCGGAGCTCCACAGTGGGGGCAAAATGACATGTTCCCGGCGGAGAGAAGGCCCAGAAAACGACGGCAAAAGGGACAACGCAGCTTACACAGTGCGAGCACAATACTGGAAAGCACCACGATACCTCCAGCCGCCATCCAGAGTATCCCCAGGCGAAAACAGCCCACCCCAAACAAAAGGGCCCCTACCAGGAACAGCAGCGCAGACACAAGGTCCCAGGTTTTCAGCTTCCATGCCTCCATGGACTTCCCTCTTTCCTATGCGTGATTCTGAGATAAAATACCTCTTCTCCGGCAGAGAAGCCAGCAATCAGAGGTAAAAAACAAGCAAAGATCCGGTAAAACGAAAGCCGATGGGACAAAACATCCCATCGGCTTCTATTTAAAAAGAGACTGCGCTTAGCGAACTGCCGCCGCGCAGGATTGCTTTCTGAGATCCATCTCGATCATGCGGATCACATAGAGAGAGTCGGTGATGACCTTGAGGGGCTGGGAAAAATCCAGGGCAAACAGTCCGATGAAGGACCGGGCATCCACCTTGATGGTCTCCTCCTGATTGGAGAGATAGACTTCTTTATCCGCCATGCTGGCAATGCGCTGAAGCGCAGAGATCTCAGAAATGGAGTTAAATTTCTTTTCGATGACCATACGTCATACCTCCTTTTCGCCTACGAGTATATCACGGCGTATTTTTGCACGCAATGGCATACTTATATAAAAACGAAGCCCTTTTATAGGCCATATACAAGCATTTTTTCATATTACAGTCTCTATACTCTGCTAGTTAATTTATAAATCCCCCATTGCAATCCACAGAGTCACGGCTCTTTCCTTCTCCCAATGAAATTAGTCAGGATATAAAAACTCCGCGCCGCAATGCGGCGCGGAGTTCACATGCCATTTTTGTGCTGCACTCGGTCCGATCACCAGTGCTCCAGCTGCTCCTGAAGCCACTGAGAGTCTGTGACGATCTCCACCGGCTGGGAAAAATCCAGCGCGTAGATCCCCATGGGAGATTTTGCATTCAGGGCGATTTCTCCGTCAAGAGAACGGATGGTGACCGCCTCAGATACGGAAAGCGCCAGTTCACGAAGTCGCTGGATCTCCTCCCGGGAGGAGAAAGTCATGGTTATAACCATCGGTCATGCCCCCTGTCAGTAATACCGTTGCTCTTCTTTTATTATACTACATAGTACATACTTTGAAAAGAGACGAGCTCTCTTCATCCAACGGTTTTGTTGTCCTTACAGCGGCATGATTTTGTGCATTTACGCCAGAGGCTCTCTTACTTCATCAGGGAGCAGACCAGCTCGGTGTAACGGGTGGTATCCTCAATGGGGAGACCGGCAATGAGCAGGGCCTGATGGTAGAGGAGCTCTGCATAGACCTTGGCCTTCTCCTGGTCGCTCTCCATGGCCTCCCGAAGGGCGGCAAAGGCCCCCGAATCGGGATTGAGCTCCAGCACCCGCTGAGCCTTCATGTTGTCGGCGTGGTCCGGGTCCACCCGGCGGAAGTACTTCTCCATCTCCAGCGTGACCGGACCGTCGGCCGTCATGCACACCGCGCCGGTCTTGAGGATCTTGGAGATGCGGGCCTCCTTGATCTTGTCGCCCAGGGTCTCCTTCACGAAGTCCAGTACGTCCTTGTTTTCCTCCGCCTTCTTCTCGGCCTGGGCCTTCTCCTCCTCGCTCTCCGGGAGGGCATCGCTGTCGCTGACCGACTTGAAGGCCTTGCCGTCCAGCTCGCCCAGCAGGTTCATGACGAACTCGTCGGGCTCGTCGGTGAGGTAGAGGATCTCATAGCCCTTGTCCCGGATGCGCTCGGTCTGGGGCAGCTGGGCGATCTTCTCCACGCTCTCGCCGGCGGCGAAGTAGATAAACTTCTGATCCTCCGCCATGCGGGACTGGTACTCGGCCAGGGTGACCATCTTGCCCTCCTTGGAGGACCAGAAGAGGAGCAGGTCCTTCAGCAGCTCCTTATGGGCGCCGTAGTCGGCCAGGATGCCGTACTTGATCTGCATGCCGAAGGCCTTCCAGAACTGCTCGTACTTCTCCCGCTCGTCCTTCTGGAGCTTGAGGAGCTCAGCCTTGATCTTCTTCTCCAGATTGCCCGCGATCACCTTGAGCTGCCGGGTATGCTGGAGCATCTCGCGGGAGATGTTCAGGGAGAAGTCCTGAGAGTCCACCACGCCCTTGACAAAGCGGAAGTGGTCGGGCAGCAGGTCGGCGCACTGATCCATGATGAGCACGCCCGAGGAGTAGAGCTGCAGGCCCTTCTGATAATCCCGGGAGTAGAAATCAAAGGGAGCATGGGCCGGGATATAGAGCATGGCCTTATATTCCACCGCGCCCTCGGCGGAGACATGGACCACCCGCAGGGGATCCTCCCAGTCGCCGTACTTCTCCTTATAGAACTGGTTGTACTCCTCCTCCTTGACCTCGCTCTTGGGCCGCTGCCACAGGGGGACCATGGAGTTGAGGGTCTGCCACTCGTCATAGTCCTCCCACTCGGGCTTATAGTCCTCACCGGCGTCCTCCGGACGGGGCTTCTGGCGTGATTTGTGCATGAGCATGACGATGGGGTAGTGGATATAGTCCGAATACTTCTTCACCAGGTCGCTGAGGCGGTACTGCTCCAGATATTCGTCGTAGTGGTCGTCCTCCGTGTTGGCTTTGATGTGGAGTACGATGTCGGTGCCCACCGTATCCTTCTCGCAGGGCTCCATGGTGTAGCCGTCCTTGCCGTCGGAGGTCCAGCGCCAGGCCTCCTCGCTGCCGTAGGCACGGGAGGTCACCGTCACCTCATCGGCCACCATAAAGGCGGAGTAGAAGCCCACGCCGAACTGACCGATGATGTCCACATCACTCTTGCCCTTGCCCTCGTCCTTGGCGGCCATGTCCTGCTTGAACTGGAGGGAGCCGCTCTTGGCAATGGTGCCCAGATTCTGCTCCAGCTCCTCCTTGGTCATGCCGATGCCGTTGTCCGAGATGGTGAGGGTCCGCTTGATCTGATCCGGAGTCAGGGTGATCTTGAAGTCGGAGCGGTTCAGACCCACCTGGTCGTCGGTGAGGGCCTTGTAGGCCAGCTTGTCCACCGCATCGCTGGCGTTGGAGATGAGCTCCCGCAGGAAGATCTCCTTGTGGGTATAAATGGAGTTGATCATCAGATCCAACAGCCGCTGTGATTCGGCCTGAAAGGCTTTCTTTTCCATGGTATATACGCCTCCATATAAAACATAAATCGTAAACAAAATAGGGTTAGCACTCTTTCCTATAGAGTGCTAACCCTATGATAGTCCTTCCCGCCCCACTTTGCAAGGGGGTTTCCAGAATGTTTACAATTTCTCCTGGCGGTCACTCCGACCAGAATTTCAGCGTGGCCTCCAGCTGATCCGGGGGACAGACCACATAGCAGACGGTGAGCCGGTGCCCTGCCGCGTCGTACATCTTCCGGGCCAGCTCTTCTCCAAAGGCGCCGCACACCTCAATGGTGCCGAACCCCGCGTCGGCCAGTTCCACCGCCTTGGCCACCGCCTCCTCCGGATTGCGCACCGTGAGGATATGGGTCTCGGTGGCGGAGGTGTCCAGCCGGGCATGGTCGGTCTCCGGGTTATGAAGCTCGTTCATGATCATCATCGCGTATTTCTTTTTCATGCCGTCCGTCTCCTTTTTCTGTCTTCCGCTCCCGCTCTAATAGCGGTTTACCCAATTGGAAATGAGAATGGTGGGCACCAGCCACATGCCCAAAAAGACCAGCAGATTAAAGGGAGTCAGCGAGTCATACGCCGCCATAAAGGTGAGGTAAAAGGCGAGCAGCACGCCCACGCAGGACCCCAGACAGGCCAGCGCCGTGGAGATCCGCACCGCCAGGCGCAGACGTTTCCCGCCCACGGCGGCCTCGGTAAAGGGTCCCACCCCCTCCCGGCAGAGCACGGCGGTGAGCAGCTCACTGTGGCTCTGCCGCTGGGAGGAGAGCTCTACCCGCCGCTCCACCGCCGGGAACTCCATCTTGTCCGCCGGCAGCTTGAAGCGCTGGCGGAGCATGGCGGGGATGATATTAAAGTCCCGGGTGGCCAGCACCGGGGAGATCCGGTTGCTGATCAGGGCGCTGATGGCGGGCTCCACTGTGCCGTGCAGGGTGTATTTCAGGGCAAACAGCCCGGCCAATTCCCCGTCAATGGCGCAGAATACCGCGTTTTTCACGTTCAGTCCCTGGGGCAGGGGCACCTCCATCAGATGCATGAAGGAGGCCGAGCCCACCAGCACCACTTCGTTCCGGATGAGGGCGGATACGCCGCCCCCCTCGTAGCAGCAGAAATCCTGGCTGCGGCGGTAGATGGCCCCCTGACTGCGGAGCAGATCGTGGAAGATCTTATCCAGTCCACAGCCGGTATCCCGGATGAGCGTGGCGGTCACACCCACCACTTTCTCTACCGGGAAATCCCCAAAGATCTTGATCCCGTTGAGGGAGACCGTCCCGGGCGGGAAGAGATCCTGATCGGTCAGCAGAATCCCTGCGCTTCCGCTGGTCCCGGTGATCCCGTCCCAGCCGGCCAGAGCGGCTCCGCTTTTCGCCAGACGCAGGGAGAGGGAGCGCCACGGGATGCCGTAGCAAAGCGTCGAAGAGAACGACGCTCCTGCGCTCAGGGTGGCCGAAAGACACCAGAGGATATCCTCCGGCCGCCGCCTGCCAATGGAGGCCAGCACCGAAAAGAGCAGACAGGCTAGGAGAATGAGGGGGGCCATAATATGGTAGATGCGCTGGGCCCCGTCGGTAGCCTGGATCTGGCGACCAAAGCCCACCGGCTCCCCCGACCATTTCGCATAGGCGTCCCGCCCATTCCACTTATTCTCATCCAGAGTGACCAGATAAGGCTCCGAGGCGGAGGCCGCTGTGCGGCAGGCCACCCTCAGTCCCTTGCGCTTACAGTAATATCCGTACAGATTGAAGCCGAGGGCCAGGGCCGCAATGGCACAATAGGGCTGGCGCTGGGGGTTCCCCTCCATCAGCGGCATGGTCAGGGCATCCGCCAGGGCGGCGGCACAGGCCAGGGCCATCACGCTGTCCAGCTCTACGTGCAGGATGAGCAGATGGTACAGTCCACGCCCCAGCGCATCGATCCCCAACAGCATGGCCGCGCCCAGCAGCGCGGCCTGGGCGTAGAGCTGAAGGTTGTGGTTCCCCTCCAGGGTCCCGGGCATGGGAGCGTTCACCGCCTGCCCCACCGACAAATAGAGCAGGGGCACACACAGCAAAAAGAGCAGGACGATGCGCAGCTTGAGGACCCCCATCCCCCGGTTATAGCGCCGGAACAGCTCCTGGGGCGGCGTGTCCGGGATGGGCGGCGGGGGACGGCGCTTCCGTCGGGGCGGGCGCTCCTCCTCCGGTTCCTCCACATCCACACCCGGGATGTACCGCTCTGCCCGGCGGACCTCGGGAGCTTCCTCGCTCCCCTCTTCCTCAAACATGTGGTCCGCGTAGGCATCCGCCTGCTTCTTCAGCTTTCGGAACCGGCCCAACAGCCCCTTCTCCTCCCCACCCGGGAAGGGAACGACTTTCTCCTTCTTCTGGGGCTGGGCCGGAGCCGGCTCCTCCCCTCCCGGGGTGGGCGGCTCGGGCTCGGACTCGGGATCTCCGGCCTTCTCCGCGTTCTGCGCCGGCGCAGGCTTCTGCGCAAGGCGGCGGCCGCCGGAGGGAGCTTTTGGTTTCGGTGCCTTGGATTCCGGAGACTTAGGTTCTGAAGACTTGGGTTCTGGAGGGTCCGGCTCAGGTGTCTGCTCCTGCGGTGGGGCCGGCTCCTCCACAGCGTCCTGCTTCTTCTCCTCTGCGGTGGAATGGCCCGGGAAGGTCAGCAGATGGCCCCGGGCCCGCTTTCCCCCGCGCCCTCCGCGGGGCGGAGTGGGGTCGGCCGGCTCCGGCTCTTCCCGGTCCCGGTACTGGTCCAGGGGGATCGGGGTCCGCGCATCCGGTTCCTTCTGTGACTCCTGTCCGTACTCCGCCAGAATGTCCTCCAGAGAAAATTCCAGCTCAGGTTCTTCGGTATGGAACTTGTCGTCGTTATCCTTCGACATGATCTTCTCCTGATTATGTTGAAATAGCTTCCGCGCCCCGCGCGGGAGGTCTTACATCCGCTGGCGCACCGCCTCGTAGAGCAGGATGGCAGCGGCAGCGCTGGCGTTGAGGGAGTTGAGCTTCCCCTTCATGGGGATGCGCACCTTGAAATCACAGGTCTCGGCCACCAGCCGTCCCATGCCGTCCCCCTCGCTGCCGATGACGATGGCAGCCGGTCCCTTCAGGTCAGCCTCATAGAGCAGGCGGTCCCCGTCGGCTGCCGTGCCAAAGACCCAGATTCCCTCGTCCTTGAGCTCCTTGAGCAGGGCGGGCAGATTGGGCACCCGGGCTACCGGCACATGGCTCACCGCCCCGGCGGAGGTCTTGGCCACGATGGCGGTCAGACCGGCCGAGCGGCGCTTGGGAATGATGACGCCGTGGGCGCCGGCACACTCGGCGGTGCGGATGACCGCACCCAGATTGTGGGGGTCTGAGAGTTCGTCACACACCACGATCAGGGGAGGCTCCCCCTTCTCGCGGGCGGCGTTCAAAATATCCTCCACGCTGGCATACTCCCGCACGGCGGCCAGGGCAATCACCCCCTGGTGGGAGTGGGTGCGGCTCATGTTGTCCAGCTTCCGGCGGTCGGCCTCTACCACCACCACGCCCTTACCGCGGGCGGTCGAGGCAATGTGCCCCAGGGCTGCGTCAGTCTCGCCCCGGGCAATATAGATTTTGTCAATGGCGGTTCCGGAGCGCAGCGCCTCAATGACTGCGTTGCGGCCTTCAATAATGCCGTCCGCTCCCGCTTCCAGGGTATCTTCCCGGCGTTTTCCGGTCTTGTTCTCCTTCATGGATGTGTCTCCTCATTCATTTGATTCATAGAGCAGTATACCACATTCCCCCCTCCGGAAAAAGGGAAAGTTGCAAACTCTTCGCTGCCCTTTCCGCCTCCAAGGGCTTCTTTCACAGAATGTTTACACCTTTCGACACCCCCCTTCCTTGTATTAACGAATCTTTTGTGTTATAAATAGATAAGTCTAAAGAAAACAGGACCGATTTCTCTGATTCAGGTCTATTCTTCATGTAAGGAGGGCACTCATTTGAAGCCCGATAAACAACGAAACACCGGCTCAAACAATAACAAGCGCAATCTAATGGGCATTGCGTCCATTCTGTTATGGGCCCTGGTGGTCACCATTCTGGTGAACTACTTCCTGTCCATGTCCAATCAGGCCAATTCCACCCTGATTCAATACAGCGAGTTTTTGAATCTGGTGGAGGAGGACAAGGTCTACGCCGTCTCCATGACCAGCAACAAGTTTACCATCTACCTCAAGGAAGATGTGGCTGCCGTTGGTCTGGACCCGAATGCCACCCCCGCACTCCCCTCTGCGGCATCCCAAAACGACAGCCAGCTCTTTTCCAGCATCCTGGCCGGTGAGGAGAGCGCCCCCAGTGTGGAGCAGCAGCTCTCCAAGGCCCGCAGCTATTACTGTGCTCCCCTCAACGACTCCAGCCTGCTCACCCTTTTGCGGGAGCACAATGTCCGCTTCGGCACCCCCTACCAGCCGGAGCTCTCCCCTGTGGTGAGCTTCCTGGTCTCCTGGCTGCTGCCCATGGTCATCATGGTGGCCCTCTTCTCCTTCCTGTTCCGCAGCATGGCGGGCAAGATGGGCGGCGGTCTGGGCGGCGTCGGCAAGGCCAATGCCAAGGTCTATGTGGAGAAAAAGACCGGCGTCACCTTCAAAGATGTGGCCGGTCAGGATGAGGCCAAGGAGTCCCTGGTGGAGATCATCGACTTCCTGCACAATCCCCAGAAATACACCGAGATCGGCGCCAAGCTGCCCAAGGGCGCCCTGCTGGTGGGCCCTCCCGGTACCGGTAAGACACTGCTGGCCAAGGCCGTGGCCGGTGAGGCCAACGTCCCCTTCTTCTCCATCAGCGGCTCTGACTTCGTGGAGATGTTCGTGGGCGTAGGTGCCTCCCGTGTCCGTGACCTCTTCAAGGAAGCCAACAAGATGGCCCCCTGCATCGTCTTTATCGACGAGATCGACACCATTGGTAAGTCCCGCGACAACCGCATGGGCGGCAATGACGAGCGGGAGCAGACCCTCAACCAGCTGCTGGCTGAGATGGACGGCTTCGACCCCACCAAGGGCGTCATTCTGCTGGCCGCCACCAACCGGCCCGAGGTGCTGGACCAGGCCCTTCTGCGTCCCGGCCGCTTTGACCGGCGCATCACCGTGGACCGGCCCAACCTGGCCGGACGTCTGGCCACTCTTCAGGTCCACACCCGCAACATCCGTCTGGCGGAGGACGTGGATCTGAACAAGATCGCCCTGGCCACTGCCGGCGCGGTAGGCGCGGACCTGGCTAACCTGGTCAACGAGGCTGCCCTCCGGGCGGTCCGTCTGGGCCGCCGGGCGGTCAACCAGAACGACCTGCTGGCCGCCTTTGAGCTGGTCATCGCCGGTGCGGAGAAGAAAAACTCCGTCCTCTCTGAGTTTGAGAAGAAGCTGGTGGCCTACCACGAGGTGGGGCATGCCATGGTCTCCTTCAAGCAGAAGAACACCACCCCGGTGCAGAAGATCACCATCGTTCCCCATACCCAGGGCGCGCTGGGCTACACCCTGCACCTCCCTGAGGAAGATAAGAACCTCCAGACCCGGGACGAACTGCTTGCGGAGATCGCCACTTACATGGGCGGCCGTGCCGCGGAGGAAGTGGTCCTCCACACCATGACCAACGGTGCCGCCCAGGACATCCAGCAGGCCACCAGCCTGGCCCGCAACATGGTGGCCCTCTACGGTATGAGCGACAAGTTTGGCATGATGGCTCTGGCCTCCCGCCGCAACCAGTATCTGGACGGCGGCTACGGCATCGACTGCGCCCAGGACACCGCCGCCGACATTGATAAGGACGTCATGTCCATCCTCCACAGCGCCTACGAAAAGGCAGTCAATATCATCCAGGAGAACCGGGAGGATATGGACAAAGTGGTGGATTACCTTCTCAAGAAGGAGACCATCACCGGCGAGGAGATGATGGCCATTCTGGAGGGCCGGGACCCCGCCACCGCCGACAACTACGGCGCCCGTCCCGAGCCCCAGGACCGCTCCATTGAGCCCCCCGCCCGCAACATTCATATGACCAGCGAGCCGGTCCTTCCGCCTCAGCCGCCCCAGGACACCACCCCGGAGGATGAGGCGCCCGCCCCCTCTTCGGAGGACGATTCTCCCGCCGGGGAGTCCTGATCCCGCTTTCCGTGTCTCTTGACGCGTGTTCTGTGGTATGATATGCTCCCATCAGGGGCGGCAGGTTCCTGCCGCCCCTGTTTTTTCGAAAAACAAAATAGTAGGAGGGAGCTCTATGATCATTACCACGACCCCTCAGATCGAGGGACACCGCATCTGCGCCTATCACGGCATCGTCTTTGGCGAGGTGGTCTCCGGCGTGGATTTTATTAAGGATTTCGGCGCGGGACTGCGCAATTTCTTCGGCGGACGCAGTGAGGGCTATGAAGAGGAGCTCCAGCGGGCCCGGGAAGAGGCGCTCCATGAGATGAGCCAGCGGGCCGCTCAGATGGGCGCCAACGCGGTAGTTGGTGTGGACATCGACTACGAGATCCTCGGCTCCGGGAACAACATGATGATGGTCTCTGCCTCCGGCACCGCAGTGACCATCGAGCCAGTATAAAGGAAAAAGGCCGCGGGAACACAGTGTGTTCCCGCGGCCCTTCTTTATCGTTCCGTATAGGTATAGAGCAGTACCCCTGCCAGGACCATCCCTCCGCTGATCCATTCGGCCGGGTCCGGAATCTCTCCGAACAGGATTCCCGCCAGTACAGCGGCAAAAACCGGCTCACAGAGCTTGGCCGCCGACACATAGGCGGGAGAGAGCTCCCGCAGGCACCAGCTGAACAGGCTGTGTCCCATCAGCGTGCAGAACACCGCCAGGCCCAGGCCAATGAGCCACTCCCGGGGCGGCCAGCCCCAGACCGCCGTCCCGGTGACCCCGTCCAGCACCAAGAGGGTGATCAGACAGGCCGTATAGGTGAGGGCGGTATAGACCGTGGTGGAGAGGTGCTCCCGCTGATATCTGCCAATCAGGGTGTATGCCGCCACCGCCGCAGCTCCCGCCAGGGCCAGTCCGTTCCCCCCTACCGTTCCTCCAGCACCGCCCCCTGCAAAGGCCAGCACCGTACTGCCTGCCACTGCAAGGGCAATGGCACCCCACCCCAGCCGGGAAATCCGTCCGCCAAAGAGCAGCGCAAAGCCCAGGGCCACAAAAATAACCTCTGTGCTCACCAGTGCAGTGGAACTGGCCACGCTGGTCCATTTCAGGGACTCAAACCAGAGTGCAAAGTGAAGGGCCAGGCACACACCGCTCAGGGCGCACAGCCCCACGTCCCGCCGGGTAACCCGTTTCCACTCTGCTCCCCCCCGGAGCAGGGCGGCAGGCAGAAGCAGAAGTACCGTCCAGCCTAGGCGGTAGGTGGCGGTCACCAGCGAGGGGGCCTGTGAATACCGCACCAAAATGGCCGAAACGGCCGTCCCCAGCACACCCAACAATAAAATTCCTTTTGCCCGGCTCCGTCCCACCGGCATCGCCTCCTTTTTGCAGTCCGCTCTATCCTACCAACTCCGACCGAAAAAGGCAAGCATCCAATCAAAAACCCGCCTCCGGACCTGTCCGGAGGCGGGTTTATTATTCCATTACTTGGAGGCCTTCAGGGCCTTGATGGACTCGATGAGCATGGGGGTGACCTTGAAGAGGTCACCGGTGATGCCGTAGGAGGCCACCTCGAAGATGGGGGCGGTCTCGTTCTTGTTCACCGCGATGATGCACTCGGAGTCCTGCATGCCGGCCTTGTGCTGGATGGCGCCGGAGATGCCCAGAGCCACATAGATCTTGGGATGCACGGTCTTGCCGGTCTGGCCCACCTGGTGGTCGGCAGAAATCCAGCCCGCGTCCACCACGGCACGGGAGGCGCCAACCACGCCGCCCAGAACCTCAGCCAGCTCCTCGGCCAGGGCAATGCCCTTCTCCACGTCCTTGCTGATGCCGCGGCCCACGGACACCACCACGTCGGCGCCGATCAGGTCCACCAGCTTCTT
>NZ_WQOJ01000012.1:0-350 GCF_018784545.1 Pseudoflavonifractor sp. MCC625
TTGAAATCAAAGATCGCCATGAAATCTTCGTGGTCGAAGTAGCGTTCCGGCTCCAGTCCACAGCGGGACATCAAAGCGTAAGTGATACTGACGGTGGCTGCTGCCTTGAACTGTACTCCGATGTTAAACTCATCATATTCCTCCAAAAAGGAACCGTCAACGATATAGAAGAAGTCCTGCTGATGCTCCGTCCAGTATTCCTCAGCCAGTTTTCCGGCTACCTCGGTGAGCTGTCCGGCAAGGTCATCACCGGAAACATCATAGGTGCGCTCAAGCATGGCCTGCACCGAATCCAAATGGCGCTCCTCCAGCTGCCACAGCCAGGGAGTGCGGGAATGTTCACGGGTTCC
>NZ_WQOJ01000013.1:0-19788 GCF_018784545.1 Pseudoflavonifractor sp. MCC625
CCGAACACGGAAGTTAAGCTCACCTGCGCCGAAAATACTTGTCTGGAGACGGACCGGGAAGATAGGTAATGCCGACACAGGGACGGACAGTGTAAGCTGTCCGTCCTTATTTTATATGCACTGGAGGAGAATAAGATGATCTTGAATTTTGATGCGATGGATTTGACGCTCCTGGAAAAGTTTTATGGCGGTGAGAAAGCCGTTCAGGCAAAAATGCATGTGGATGAGCACAATAAAATCATGCGCAGTGTGCTGGAGCCGGGCGCATCGGTGGGATACCACACCCATGAGACCAGCAGTGAGATCATCTATGTGCTCCAGGGCTCCGGAAAGGTTCTCTATGACGACGGTGAGGAGCGTGTGGAGAGCGGTGTATGCCACTACTGCCCCAAGGGACATGCGCACAGCCTGATCAATGACGGCACGGAGAATCTGGTCTTCTTCGCGGTTGTTCCCAACCAATAAAATAAAACGGCTCTGCATCCTTTTATGAGATGCAGAGCCGTTTTTATTCCCTTCCATCAGGGCTGTTCTTCTGAAAACCCATACTTCTGAATTTGGCGGCGCATCCAGTTCCCGCGCACATAGTAGATGATAAACAGCAGGGAAGTGATGCTCCAGGTCATGGGATAGCTGAGCAGGAGGGTACCAAGCGTGCGGTCCAGCGGGAGGACCGTGAAGATCCAGACCACACGCAGTACACACACACCGCCGCAGGTGAGGAGCATGGGCTTCAACGAATCTCCCGTACCGCGGATGGCGCCGGCCATGACCTCCACACAGATAAAGGTGAAGTAGAAGGGGGACATGCGCCAGAGGATAAAAGTGCCGATCTCGATCACCTGGGTATCGGTGGAGAACATACGCAGCAGAGGTTGGGCGCCAAGGGCATACAGTCCGCTGACCAGCAGTGCGGTCACCAGGGAGAGAAGCAGACAGACCCGTACACTCTTCCGGACCCGGTCGTAGCGCTGCGCGCCGAAATTCTGCCCCACAAAGGTTGTGATGGAGATGCCGAATGCACCGGAGATCATCCAATAGAAGGCATCCAGCTTGCAGAAAGCAGTCCACGCTGCCATGGTGCTTGTGCCAAAGGAATTGATGCAGGACTGAATGAGCATATTGGAAATGGTATACATATCGGACTGAAGCCCGGTGGGCAGACCGATGCGGAGAATAGATTTGAGAATATCCGGATGGAACCGGATCTGTTTCCGTTCAATACAGAAAATCGAGTCCGGACGGCAGAGGACCAGCATGACCAACACGGCGCTGACGATCTGTGAGAGTACCGTGGCAAGGGCTACGCCCAGCACTTCCAGACCAAAGCCGACCACAAATACAAGATCCAGCACAATATTGGTCAAACAGGCGGCAATCAGAAAGTAAAGGGGCCGTTTTGTATCGCCAATGGCCCGGAGGACGCTGGAACCCACGTTGTAGAGGAAGGAGGCGATGCTCCCTACAAAATAGATCCGCAAATAGATCAGGGAGTAGTCCATGACCTCGGCCGGTGTGCCCATGAGTACCATGACCGGATAGGAGAGGGCGATACCCAACACCATGACGCCCAAACCTGCCGCGATTGCCAGGGCGATGGCCGTATGTACGGTGCGGCGGAGTTCCTGGATCTGCCGTGCGCCATAGTACTGCGCGACGATGACCGTAGCGCCCGAGGAGAGTCCCACAAAGAGATTGACCAGAAAGTTGATGAGGACTGCGGCAGGACCACCCACGGCAGCCAGCGCCTCTGTCCCCACAAAATTACCTACAATGATGGCATCTACGGTGTTATATAGCTGCTGAAAAAAGGTTCCCAACAAAATAGGAAAGAAAAATGAGAGAAGATGCCTCCAGATCGGCCCTTCTGTAATCCGGCTTTGCAAATCGATCGCTCCTTCCCTACCGGCGAACAGTGGAAATATGGCATTCTAAACACAGCATAAAGCAAGGACTGGGGATAAGTCAATGCTATCTGTTGACAGTCCGGTGAGAAGGGCCTAAAATAAAATCTACAAAACTTTAGCGGCGGAAAGAAAAAACGGGCTGTATGGCAAGGTATTCTGCCGGTGCAGATAAAGGAGAGAGCGGAAATGGAACTGGATCTGCTGCGCTGCTCCCTGCGGGGCGTAGCGGCGTACAAACACCTGATGGATGAGCCGGTGATGCAGCTGGTGATGTCTATACTGGACGCGCTGCACGACGGGAAGGGGGAAGAGGCGGTAGAACGCTATACCCGTCTCTTCTATACACTCTGGCAGACAGGGAAGCAGGGGCTCTCCGACTGGCTGCATGATGCATTGCGCTATCAGGAGTCGCCCTATGCCTGGCAGGTGGAGCGCGAGGAGCAGGACCCTGTGCTGGAGTCTGCCGCCCGGCGGGACATTCAGACGCTGGCATACTTGGCGGAATTGGACTGTGAGACGGTGATTCGCGCAATCAGCACCTGTGTCTCGGCTGATTTTGCCCCGGTTCTGGAGGGGCTGCCCCGCTGGACGTGCAGCGCGCCCTTTGACGCGGAGTCCCTCACTGCCTTTTACCGTGCCCATGGCTCGGGACGGTTTGCCCAGTACCGCGCCTTCTTGTGGGAGGAGGGAAAGCTGTGGCCGGTGCAGGAGCCGGACAGCCATACGCCTGAGGAGATGATGGGGTATGAGCGCCAGCGCGACCAGGTCATCGCCAACACCCGCGCTATGCTGGAGGGCAATCAGGTGAACAATGTCCTGCTCTATGGGGACAGCGGCACTGGAAAATCCGCCACGGTGAAATCCATCCTCTCCATCTCCGGGTTTGAGGATCTCCGTTTGATTGAGGTCCAGAAGGAGGAGGTCTCCACGCTGCCCGACCTGATCCGTACCTTGGGAGGGCGCCGGCGGAAATTCATCCTGTTCATTGATGACCTGGCCTTCGATCAGGACGACCGAACCTATTCTGTCTTGAAGACCATTCTGGAGGGAGGACTGGAGCGCCGACCCGCTAATGTGGCCATCTATGCCACTTCCAACCGCCGCCATCTGGTTCGCCAGACCTTCAGCGACCGGGCCGGAGATGAGGTAGATGCATCGGAGACCATTCAGGAGAAAACCTCTCTGGCCGAGCGCTTTGGTCTGCGCATCCCCTATCTGGCCATGGGCAAGAAGGAATATCTGGAGATGGTGGACCGGATGGCCGCCTATTACGGAGTGGAAATGGAGCAGGAGGCCCTCCATGCCGAGGCCGTCAAGTGGGAGATGCACCATCCAGGCCGCACGCCCCGGGTGGTCCGCCAGTTTATTGCCAGCCTGCGGGTCTGATCAGACACAAAAAAAGAGCAGCAAATTTGCTGCTCTTTTTTCTATGCTTCTGTGAAGTGGGGAAAAGGAAATCAGCCCAGGGCAACGTCCAAAATCATCATGACCAGAAAGCCGCCCAGCACGCCGAAGGTTCCCAGATTGGAGTGCTCGCCCAGGTGGGCCTCCGGAATCAGCTCCTCCACCACCACATAGACCATGGCACCCGCGGCAAAGGAGAGGAGCCAGGGCATCAGAGGACCGATCTGGGGGGCAATCAGTACGGTCAGGATACCAAAGATGGGCTCCACAATGCCGGAGAGGCTGCCGCAGAGAAAGGCCTTCCAGCGGGGCATTCCCTCCTCCCGCAGGGGAATGGAGATGGCCGCACCCTCGGGGAAGTTCTGGATTCCGATTCCGATGGCCAGGGCCATAGCAGAGGTATACAGTGCCCCCTCTCCGCCGTGCTGCGCGGCCAGAGCAAAGGAGAGGCCGACGGCCATCCCCTCCGGAATGTTGTGCAGGGTTACGGCAAAGACAAGAAGTGTGGTCCGCTTCAGACTGCTTGTGATTCCCTCCGGCTGTTTGGCATCTGGATGGAGGTGGGGAAGCAGGCCGTCCAGCACGAGGAGAAACAGGGCGCCCAACAGAAGACCGCCCGCAGCGGGCAGGTATCCGGGGATCCCGGCCGCCTCCGCCTCTTCGATCGCGGGGATGAGCAGGGACCAGACCGAGGCAGCAATCATAACGCCCGCCGCAAACCCCAAGAACAGCTTCTGCGCCGTGGCAGAGCTGCGTCCCCGAAAGAGAAAGACCAATGCCGCCCCAAGTGACGTCATCAAAAAGGTAAAACCTGTGCCGGCAGCAGCCCAGGAAAGTGCTCCTAACATGTAATATCCTCCTAAATGTTAGTTTATGCTAACCTTTGAGTATCCAGTATACAGGAAAAAGCCGGGGAAATCAATCCCCGGCCCGCTGAATGTGCTCTTTAATTTTCTGAAAAGTCTCAGCGCTCAGATCGTGCTCGATGCGGCAGGCATCCGCCGCCGCAGTCTCCGGACTGACGCCCAGCCGCGTCAACCACTCGGTGAGAAGCTGGTGCCGCTCATAGATGGTACTGGCAATGGCACGGCCCTGGTCGGTCAGCTCAATAAAGCCCTCTTTGTCCATGGAGATATATCCGTTTTCGCGCAGCAGACTCATAGCGCGGCTGACGCTGGGTTTGGAAAAATTCATGTGGCGGACAATGTCAATGGAGCGGACCATGCCGCGCTCTTCTTTCAGCATCAGAATGGTTTCCAGATAATTTTCGGCCGATTCCTGGATTTTCATGAAGGTGCCTCCTCTTCGCCGGAAAGACCTGTGAAGTGTACAAATCAAAACCGGAAAGTTCTTTTCATTTTATCATAAAAAGCAGATTGATACAAGAGACGAGATTTTTTCCAAAAATCCATTGACAAAAGTGGTTAGCCATGGTAAACTAACGCCGTTACAAGGGAGTTAGAAAATGCTAACTCCCTGTTATTCCTGAAAATAGTTAGCTTATTCTAACTTACGGAAGGATAGGGGTGTTATGTCTATGCCGTTAACGATGGCGCAGGCAGGTGTGGAAAATACCGTCCGAAAGATCAGCGGAAAAGACGAGGTACGCCGTTTTTTGGGGAGCCTCGGCTTTGTGGAGGGGAGCCCGGTCACGGTCATTTCACAGATCGGTGGAAATCTGATCGTCCATGTGAAAGATACGCGTGTTGCACTGGATAAAACCATGGCCAAGCGAATCCTGGTCGGATAGGAAGACTGTATCAGACGGTGTGTGTGTTGGAAGGAGGAAGAACGATGGCAACATTGCGAACGGTCAAATGCGGTGAGACGGTCACGGTGACCAAGATCCTGGGAGAAGGCGCGCTGCGCCGCCGGATCATGGATATGGGCATCACCAAGGGGACCTCTGTATTTGTGCGGAAGGTAGCCCCTCTGGGCGATCCGGTGGAGATCACCGTCCGGGGCTATGAACTGTCGATTCGCAAAGGGGATGCGGAAAACATCCTGGTGGAGTGAGTTTTTTTGCCCTTTGGTTAGCTATTGGTAACTAAAAGACAAAAGATTCTTTCGTGTTGGATGAGGCGGAGCAGAGAGGGCTCCGTAAAGAGGAGGGATATCCATGTCAATCAGAATCGCACTTGCCGGAAATCCAAACTGCGGCAAGACTACCATGTTCAATGCCCTGACCGGCGCGGCACAATTTGTGGGAAACTGGCCCGGTGTTACGGTGGAAAAGAAAGAGGGAAAGCTGAAAGGCAGCAAGGATGTGACCATTACCGATCTGCCGGGCATCTATTCTCTCTCCCCCTATACGCTGGAGGAAGTGGTCTCCCGGAATTATCTGATGGAGGAGCGGCCGGACGCCATTTTGAATCTGGTGGACGCCTCCAATATCGAACGCAATCTCTATTTGACCACGCAGCTGACCGAAATGGGGATTCCCGTCGTGGTTGCGCTGAATATGATGGATATTGTGCGGCGCAACGGGGATCAGATCGACGTCCGGAAGCTGAGGCAGGCGCTGGGTTGTCCGGTAGTGGAGACCTCCGCGGTCAAGGGCGAGGGCTGTGTGGCCGCCGCACAGGAGGCGGCCAACCTGGTGCGGACCGGGCAGAGTACCCAGCCGGGCCACACCTTCTCCAGCCGCGTGGAGAAGGCGCTGCAAGAGATCATGGATCTGATCGGTGGCGTGGTACCCGGTGAGAGCCTGCGCTGGTATGCGGTCAAGTTCTTTGAGCGGGATGAGAAGGTCCTGGAGCGCTTCCAGATGGGAGAGGATCTCAAAAGCCGTCTGGATGGAATCATCCAGGCGGTGGAGACAGAGCTGGACGACGACAGCGAATCCATCATCACCAACGAGCGCTATGAGTATATTGCCCGGGTGGTGAGCGGATGCGTGAAGAAGAGCCGCCGGGGCATGTCGGCCTCGGACAAAATCGACCGCATTGTGACCAACCGTATTTTGGCGCTGCCCATTTTTGCGGCAGTCATGTATCTGGTCTATGCCATTTCCATGGGAAATCTGCCCTTCTCCATCGGCAGCATGGCCACTGGATGGACCAACGACGTGCTGTTCGGGGCATGGGTGCCGGACGCCCTCAACGGCTTCCTGGAGAGCGTGGGCTGCGCGCCCTGGCTCCAGGGACTGATCGTAGACGGCATCGTGGCCGGCGTGGGCGCGGTTCTAGGCTTTGTCCCCCAGATGCTGGTACTGTTCCTGCTGCTGTGCATCCTGGAGGATGTGGGCTACATGGCGCGGATCGCCTTCATTATGGACCGGATCTTCCGCCGGTTTGGCCTCTCCGGCAAGAGCTTTATCCCCATGCTGGTGGCCACCGGATGCGGCGTGCCCGGAATCATGGCCTCCCGTACCATCGAACAGGACCGGGATCGGAAGCTGACGGTCATGACCACCGGCTTTATCCCCTGCGGGGCGAAGATGCCCATCATCGGACTCTTTGCCGGGGCCATTTTCGGTGGTTCCAGCTGGGTGGCGGTCTCCGCCTACTTCATCGGTGTGGCCGCGGTGGTCACTTCGGGCGTGATCCTGAAAAAGACCCGGATTTTTGCCGGGGATCCCGCTCCCTTTGTGATGGAGCTGCCGGCCTACCACATCCCCAAGGCGGCCAATATCCTCCGGGGCACCTGGGAGCGCGGCTGGTCCTTTATCAAGCGGGCGGGTACGGTGATCCTGCTCTCCTCCATCATCCTCTGGTTCTTCCAGGGCTTTGGCGTGGTGGACGGACAGTTCCAGATGGTGGAGGACAACAACACCTCCCTGCTGGCCGCGGTGGGCGGCGTGGTGGCTCCCATCTTTGCCCCCATCGGCTTTGGTACCTGGCAGGCCACCGTGGCCACCGTCACCGGTTTGATCGCAAAAGAGAATGTGGTCTCTACCTTCGGCGTCCTCTTTGGCCTGGGCGCGGAGGTGACCGAGGAATCCTCCGAACTGCTGGCAGCTGTGGGAACACAGTTTACCGGTCTGACTGCATACAGCTTTATGATCTTTAACCTGCTCTGCGCGCCCTGCTTTGCCGCCATGGGCGCCATCAAGCGGGAGATGAACAGTCCCAAGTGGACCGTGGCAGCCATCGGCTATATGTGCGGCTTTGCCTATCTGGTCTCCCTGATGGTCTATCAGTTCGGCCTGCTGGCCCAGGGCCAGTTCAGCGCCTGGACCGTTGTGGCCTTTGCCGTTCTGGCGGGCATGGTGTATCTGCTCTTCCGGAAGGGATACCAGGGCGAGAGCAGCCGCCTGCGGGCTGTGGACGCGGTAAGCGCATGAGGAATCTCTAACAATACAGGAAAGGAGGGCGTATCCATGCCCTATCTCTCAACCATTCTGATCGGCCTGGTCGTTCTGGCGGTGGTCGCGTTTGCCGTCCGGTGTACCTGGAAGGAAAAAAAGAAGGGCGGCTGCTCCTGCGGCGGAAGCTGCGGAGGATGCTCCGGGCACTGTCATGACGCCCATCCTTCCGCCAAATAAGTACAAGATAATACCTTTCTCCTACTTTTCTCCAAACAACCCACAGAGGGGGACGCCAAGTGGCGTCCCCCTCTGTGGGTTTCTCTATTTCTTCGGCGTGCTTGGAACGCCGGAATGGACCGGGGCGGGCGGTACGGGAGGCGGATTCCAGCGCAGACCGACCCAACAGGTGGGTGATGCCATCGAGAGACCTCCTTTCCAAACTCCGTCTGAGATAGTCTATGCGGGGGACGGATTGTCTCAGACCGGAAACTGTGCTACACTGGGAAAAAAGAAAGGGGCGTGTATGGGATGGAGACCATGTTGGCCATGGTATACCGGGGTGTAGGGGACATCGGACTGGAACGCCGCCCGATTCCACGGATCTGTGACCCCCGAGACGCGGTGGTGCGGGTGACCCGCTCCACCATCTGTACCAGTGATCTGCACATTGCCCATGGCGCGGTGCCCCGGGCCGTGCCCGGGATCGTTCTGGGGCACGAGTTCGTGGGGGAGATCGTCGCCGTAGGAGAGGCGCTGAAAGGACGGCTCCACGTGGGAGAGCGGGTGGCCGCCTGCTGTGAGACCTTCTGCGGGGAGTGCTGGTTCTGCCGCCGGGGCTACGTGAACAACTGTACCCAGGGCGGCTGGGAGCTGGGCTGCCGCATCGACGGCTGTCAGGCGGAGTATGTCCGGGTCCCCTTTGCAGATACGGGCCTCACTCCCATCCCAGATCATGTGAGCGATGAGGATGCGCTCTTTCTGGGGGATATTCTGGCCAGCGGGTATTTTGGCGCGGAGCTGTGCGAGATCCAGCCCGGGGACACGGTGGCCGTGCTGGGCGCCGGACCGGTGGGCCTGTGCGCCATGGAGTGCGCCCGTCTGCTGGGCGCGGGACAGGTCATCGCCATCGAGCCCCGCAAGGAGCGGCGGGAGCTGGCCAGGGCAGAGGGCCTGGCCGATGTGGTCCTGGCGCCTGGGGAGAGCGGTGAAATTCTGGCGCGGACCGAGGGCCGCGGTGCGGACGGCGTGATCGAGTGCGCCGGGGGAGCGGACACTTTCCAGACCGCCTGGCAGATCGCCCGCCCCAACGGAATCGTGGCCGTAGTGGCTATGTACGAGCAGAACCAGGTTCTGCCGCTGCCCGAGATGTACGGGAAGAATTTGATCTTCAAGACCGGCGGGGTGGACGCCCACCATGGGCAGCGCCTGATGGATCTGCTGGCCGCCGGCCGTCTGCGCACCGATTTCCTCATTACCCACCGGGGCGGACTGGACCGGATCGAGGAGGGATACCGGGTCTTTTCTGATCCGGAGAGCGGATGCATCAAATGGGTGGTCACGCCGCCCGGAGAAGGGTAGAGAGGAAAGAAATCTGTTCCCAAGACAAAAAATACGCCCGCACAGCTCGAACCGGGGCTGTGCGGGCGTATTTGTATATGGAAAGGAAATCAGGCGCCAAAGAGCTCCAGCGCCTTGGAGGCCATGCGCGTGCCGTAGGCCCGGAAGGTGGGGGCGTATTTGGCCAGATCGTCGCTGATGGCAACCGGGCCCAGATGGATGTAGGGCTTGCCCCAGGAGCCGCCGCCTGAATAGACCAGCATGCCCCGCACCATGAAGTGGGTCAGGATGCCCTGCACCGCCATGTCGCCGCCGCCGTGGACATAGTCCGCCGTGGCAAAGGCGCCGCCCAGTTTGCCGGCCAGGCCGTATTTGCCGCTCTCGGTGTCCAGCCAGGTCTTGACCTGACCGGCCATGCAGGCCAGATAGGAGGGGGTGCCCAGCACCACGCAGGAGCTCTCCCGGAGGAAATCTTCGTCGATGGCGTCCAGGGAAAAGGCCCGGGCCTGAGCGCCTTCCACGCTGTTCATGCCGGATACGATCTCCTCGGCCATGTCACGGGTATGTCCGGAGCGGGAAAAATAGAGTACGGATAGTTTCATGCCAAATTGCCTCCTGTGTTTTGTCTCGGTATGGACATTATAAAACCCTCCGGCGGGAAAGACAAGGCCTTGCACAGAAGCGGAAAACGTACTATCATGGAACAAACGACAGGAAACCGGGGCGGAAAAGGCGCTCCGGCCGGAGAAAGAGGGGAAGATGATATGCGGATTGCGGACCTGCACATCCATTCCAAATATTCCAGAGCGACCAGCCGGGACTGCGTGCCCGCGGCACTGGATTTCTGGGCCAGACGCAAGGGCATCCATCTGGTGGGAACCGGGGATTTTACCCACCCGGCCTGGCGGGCCGAGCTGACGGAACAGCTGGTTCCCGCGGAGGAGGGGCTCTATACCCTGAAAGAGGAGGCGATCCGCCCGGGCGCCCTCCCGGTGGAGGAGGCCCCTCGCTTTGTGGTCAGCGGGGAGATCAGCACCATCTACAAGAAAAACGGTGCGGTGCGCAAGGTGCACAGCCTGATCGTACTGCCCGACCTGGAGCGGGCGGAGGTCCTCTCCCGGCGGCTGGAGGCCATCGGCAACCTGCACTCAGACGGGCGGCCCATCCTGGGGCTGGACTGCCGGGACCTGCTGGAGATCACGCTGGAGGCCGCCCCCAACGCCATTTTTATTCCCGCCCACATCTGGACGCCGCACTTTTCCCTGTTCGGCGCCTTTTCCGGCTTTGATACCATTGAGGAGTGCTTTGAGGACCTGACCCCCCATATCCATGCGCTGGAGACCGGCCTCTCCTCCGATCCGCCCATGAACTGGCGCTGGTCGGCCCTGGACCGCTTCCACCTGGTCTCCAACTCGGATGCCCACTCGCCTTCCAAGCTGGGGCGGGAGGCAAACCTCCTGGAGATCCCCTACTCCTACACCGCACTGGAAAAGGCCCTGCGGACTGGGCGGGGATTGAAGGGGACGGTGGAGTTCTTCCCAGAGGAGGGAAAGTACCACTACGACGGCCACCGCAACTGCAAACAGTGCCTCTCTCCCCAGGAGGCCGAGGCGGTGGGCGGGGTCTGTCCGGTCTGCGGCAAACGGCTGACCACCGGCGTGCTCCACCGGGTGGAGCAGCTGGCCGACCGGCCGGAGGGGTATGTGCGCCCCAGAGCGCCGGTCTATGAGCGGTTGGCGCCGCTGCCGGAGGTTCTCTCCGCCACACTGGGCGGCGCTCCGGAGTGCAAGCGCAACCAGCTGCGCTATGAGGAGATGCTGCAAAAACTGGGGCCGGAGTTCCACATCCTGCGGGAGGTGCCCATCGAGGACATTGCGGCGGTGGCTGGCCCCTGCGTGGCCGAGGGCATCCGCCGCCTGCGGGCGGGAAAGGCCCTGTGGCAGCCCGGCTTTGACGGGGAGTATGGCAGGATGACTCTCCTCACCGAGCAGGAGAAGGAGGCCTTCAGCGGACAGGTGAGCCTCTTTGGCTGCGACGTTCCAAAGGCCAAAAAGAGGAGTGTTTCCACCCGGGAAAAGCATACGGTGGAAAAACCGCTTCCGGCGGAAGAGCTGCAGGCGCCCCGGCCGGAAGCCCTCAATGCCGCCCAGCAGAGCGCCGTATGTGCCGGTGAGCGGGCGGTAGCTGTGGTGGCCGGGCCGGGCACCGGAAAGACCAAGACCCTGGTCTCCCGGATTCTGTGGCTGCTGGAACAGGGGGAGCGCCCCTCGGAGATCGTGGCGGTGACCTTTACGAACAAGGCGGCGGCCGAGCTGCGGGAGCGGCTGGAGCAGGCGCTGGGAGACCGGCGGCTCATGAGCGGCATGACCATCGGTACCTTCCACTCCATCGCACTCCACCTGCTCTCCCGGGAAGAGCCGGTGGGGCTGGTGGGCGAGTATGAGGCCCTGGAGCTGGCGGGACAGGTCCTGCGCGCCCTCGGCATGTCCCTGCCGCCCAAGCGGCTGCTCCAGGTGGTCTCCCGCCGGAAAAACGGCATGGAAGAGCCGGGAGACGGGGAGCTGGAACAGGCCTGTGCCTTTTACGACCGCCGTCTGGCCGAGCGGGGGATGATGGACTATGACGACCTGCTCCTGCGGACGCTGGAGGAGTGGGAGGGAAAGAGCCGGAGCGACGCGCGCAAGTTCCGCCACCTGCTGGTGGATGAATTTCAGGACTGCAACCCCATGCAGTACCGCCTGCTCCGGGCGTGGAACCGTCTGGGCCGCAGCCTCTTTGTGATCGGGGACCCGGACCAGTCCATCTACGCCTTCCGGGGCTCTGATCCGGCCTGCTTTTCCCGGCTGGCGGAGGATAACCCTCAACTGCGCACCATCCATTTGACGGAGAACTACCGCTCCACACCAGAGATCCTGGAATGTGCCCTGGCAGTCATCCGGCACAACGGGGGTGAGGAGCGTGTCCTCCACGCCGCCGGGCACAGCGGGGCAAAGGTGCGCCTGGTGCATACCGGAAGCGACCGGGCCGAGGCCGTCTTTGTGGCCCGGGAGATTAACCGCCTGGTGGGCGGGATTGATCTGCTGGATGCCCGCCGTCACCAGGACCGGGGGCGGAACTGGAGCTTTTCCGATCTGGCGGTCTGCTACCGCACCCGCCATCAGGCGGGGGTACTGGAGCAGTGTCTGCGGCGAGAGGGGATCCCCTGCCGGGTCGCCGGACGGGATGACTTCCTTCACGACGACACGGTGCGGGGCGCGCTGTGCTTTTTCCGGGTGCTGCTGGAAGCGACGGATACGCTGGCGCTGGAGGCGGCACTGCGTCTGATCTGGAACGTTCCGGCGGACCTGGTCCGGGCGGTGTCCCACACCTGGGCCGTTACCGAGGGGGATGCGGCCCAGCGGGTCAAGGCGGTGGAGCAGGACTATGGGGAGTTGACCATCCTGCGCCCCTGGCTGGAGCTGACCGCCTTCTTTGGCCAGCAGGCCGACTGGGAGCGCCCCTGGCGGCTGCTGGAGCGCTGGGCCGGGGCAGCGGGCTGCACCGGCTCCGACGCCCTGGAGAAGCTGATGGGCATGGCCTCCTTCTATAAGACCATGCCAGGACTGCTGGAAGGAGTCGCTCTGGGAGGCGAGGGTGACCTGTGGCGGCGCTCCGGCGAATATGACGCGGGGGCGGTGACGCTGATGACCCTCCACGCCGCCAAGGGACTGGAATTCCCGGTGGTCTTTCTCTGCGGAGTGCGCAAGGGCGTACTGCCGCTGGAATCGGAGCGCCATCCGGTGGACGGCGGCGAGGAGCGGCGCCTCTTCTACGTGGGGATGACCCGGGCCAAAGAGGAGCTGATCCTGCTCACCTCGGGGGAGGAGCCCTCTCCCTTCCTGGCGGAGCTTCCCTCCGCGCTGGTGGAGCGGGAGGAGGCCCAGGGACGCCCCAGAGAATATGAGAGCGGTCAGATCAGCCTGTTCTGACGGCTTTCGTCTGGTAACTGTGAAACCCAAAAAGGAGCGAGAGACCCATGAATTATCAGATCCATGAGATCCCGGCGGGGGCAGGAGGCCCCACGGCAAAGCTGTCCCTCTATCTGTGGGACAATTCGGAGGAGTTGGACGACGGGCTGCTCCGGCCCATGGTGGTGATCTGTCCCGGGGGCGGATATGCCATGACCTCCGACCGGGAGGGGGAGGCCATTGCGCTCAAGTGTATGACCATGGGGGCCCATGCGGCGGTGCTGCGCTACTCCGTGGCACCGGCACGCTTTCCCACCGCCCTTTTGCAGCTGGCAAACGCCGTATCTCTCATCCGCCGTCACGCGGCGGAGTGGTATGTGGACCCGCAGCGCATCGTGGTGCAGGGCTCCTCGGCAGGGGGGCACCTGGCCGCCTGTCTGGGGGTGTTCTGGAAGGCCGACTTCCTCACCCAGGCGCTGGGCACCCCGCCGGAGCTGCGCCGTCCCAACGGCCTGATGCTGAGCTATCCGGTCATTACCATGGGACAATTTGGTCACCGGGGGAGCGCGGAGAACCTGCTGGCCGAGCGGGAGGAGGAGCTGCGGGATTTCCTCTCCCTGGAAAAACAGGTGAACGACGATGTGCCGCCGGTCTTCCTCTGGCATACCTTCACCGATGAGAGTGTGCCGGTGGAAAATTCCCTCCTCTTCGTCCAAGCGCTGCGCGCCCATCGGATCTCCACGGAATTTCACCTCTACCCGGTGGGACGGCACGGCATCGGGACCGCCGGACCTCTCACCGCCGGGCGGGATAACCGGGGTCTCCAGATGGAGTGTGCCAGTTGGATGGATCTAGCGGAGACCTGGCTCCACGGCTTGGGGAAACGTCCATAGAGCACAAAATGAAAAACGGATGGTATATCTTCTCGAAAGATATACCATCCGTTTTTGCAAAAGCGGCTTATCCCACCACTTGCAGATCCTTGGGATAGTGGTTGAGCACTTCGCAGCCGTCCTCCGTCACCAGCACCAGATCCTCAATGCGTACGCCAAATTCCCCGGGCAGATAGATGCCAGGCTCCACGGAAAAGACCATACCGGGCTCCAGGGGAGTGTCCGAGACGCCGCTCACGTCCGGGGGCTCGTGGCAGTCGAGACCGCAGCCGTGGCCCAGCCGGTGGGTAAAGTAGGGACCGTATCCGCCCTTGGTGATGATGTCCCGGGCGCAGCGGTCCAGATCGGAGAGGAGGACGCCGGGGCGGACCATGGCCTCGGCTGCCTCGTTGGCCTGGCGGACCAGCTCATAGACCTCACGCTGCTTTTCGCTGACGGTCTGGTAGAAGACGGTGCGGGTCATGTCGCACCAGTAGCGGGAGATGGGGGTAAAGATGTCAAAGATCACGCTGTCCCCGGGCTGAAGCACGGTGGAATCGCCGCTGTGGTGGGGGTCTGCCCCATTGGCGCCGAAGCAGACCAGCTGTCTGCCCTCACAGTCGGCCCCACGGGCCACAAATTCCCGGTTGACCAGCGCGGCCAGCTCATTTTCCCGCACGCCGGGACGGATGGCGCCGATGGCAGCGGCCACCACCTGGTCGTTCATGGCCGAGCTGTGGCGCATGGCGGCGCGCTCGGCCTCATCCTTCAATTTGCGGCACAGGTCCACCGGCATGGAACCGTGGACGGGACGCACATCGGGGCGGTGCTCCATCAGGCCAATGAGAAATTTGCTGTACCAGAACTTGTCCACACCCAGGGTCCCGGGCTGGACTGCGCGGGCCAGATCGGCCACCGGGTCCTCCCCGTCCTTGTGGGTGACCACCGGCAGCTCCGGTGTGGAGGGGAGACCGAAGATCTCATTGCCGTACAGGACGGCCTTTCCCTCTGCGTCCAGGTAGAGAGCCAGCAGACGCTCATGGGGCTCCACCCAGAAGCCGGTGAGGTAGTAGACCGATGTGGTGGCGGTAATGAGGATCTGGGAGAGTCCGGCGGCTTTCATCTCCGCCGTGACACGGGAGATACGGGACATTTCCATAGATACACTTCCTTTGAACAGATAAAGGGGCCGGCACTCTGCCGGCCCCTTTATTATAGCATAATTTGATCTGGCTGAGCGATCTTTTCCGTGCAGAAGCGTGCGGAAAAACAGCTGTGAGCAGCGCGGTTTACGCCATGCCGCAGGTACGCTCGGCCGCCTCCACCACATGGCCCACCAGAACACAGGTGGTGACCGATCCGACGCCGCCCGGAACCGGAGTGATGGCGTCCACCACCGGCTCCACCGCGTCAAAGGCCACATCGCCGCAGAGCTTGCCCTCAGCGTTGACGTTGATGCCCACGTCCACCACGACCTGGCCGGGGGAGACATAGGAGGCATCCACCACGCCGGCCTTGCCGGCGGCAACCACCAGGATCTCGGCCTCCCGGCAGACCGCGGGCATATCCACCGTGCGGGTGTGGCAGAGGGTAACCGTGGCGTTTTTCTGGAGCAGCATCATGGCCACAGGCTTACCGACGACCAGGCTGCGGCCCACCACCGTGACCCGCTTGCCGGTGAGATCATAGCCGTAATGGGCCAGGATCTCCATGCAGGCCTGGGCGGTACAGGGGGGGAAGCCCCGCTTCACACCGGCGAATACACCGGCCAGAGAGCCGTCGGTGATTCCGTCCACGTCCTTTTCCGGAGCGAGGGCGCGGCGCACCGTCTCGTCATCCATATGCTTGGACAGCGGGCGGAAGAGCAGACAGCCGTGGATCTCCGGGTCCCGGTTGACCTGATCGATGACCTGGAGCAGCTCCTCCTGAGAGGCGTCGGCGGGGAGGACAAAGGAGCGCACGGCCACCCCGATCTTTTCACAGCGCTTGGTGGCGCCGCGCTCATAGCTCAGATCATCTTCCCGCTCTCCGACCCGGACAATGGCCAGCGTGGGAGAGATCCCGCGGTCTTTCAGGGCCTGGGTACGCTGGACCAGCGCGTCGGTCAGGGCGGCGGCAACCTCTTTGCCGGAGAGAATGGTAGACATGTACATCACCTTTCCTTTTTCAGTGTGCGGCTGCGCTCAGCGCAGACGGCCCAGCACCTGTGTGTAGATCTCGTCCGCCAGGGGGACATATTTGGAGAGCATGGCCTCGGCTTTCTCTTCCAGCGCCCGGGCCTTCTCCCGATCCGCCATGGACTTGGTGTTGATGAAGACGTTCAGACTGGCGCCCTGGAGGGCCGCCTTGCAGAAGAGAACACCCACGCCCACATCAGAGATGGCAATGGCAGAGCCCATGCGGGCATAGTCCCGGTGCAGCTCGATGGCCTCGCACAGGGCGCTCATGATCTCCATGGGGACGGAGCAGGCGGTGTTCAGGGCCTGTTCCATGACCTGCTCCTTATAGGCGCGCTGCTGCTCCGTATCCTTAGGCAGGCCATAGGCGCGGGAGAGGGGTTCGAAGACCTCGGCGTCGGCAGCTACCAGATCCACAAGTTTCTGGCGCAGAACTTCCGAGCGCTGATCCAGCGCGATGATATCGTCTTGCACATCGGCGTATTTCTTCTTTCCGACGGTGAGATTCCCCACCATATTGCCCAGAGCCACGCCGACGGCGCCTACCAGGGCGGACGCGCCGCCGCCGCCCGGTACCGGGGCCTTGGAGGCCAGCGCCTCCAGAAATTCCGTACAGGTCTGTGTCGCGATATTCATAGGATCCCTCACTTTGCCTTTTTTCAGAAATATCCGCATTGGTTGAAATCTCTGTTCCATAATCATAACTGACTGGTTTAAAAAAAGCAATACTCATGAGTATAGAAATACATATTTTGGAGGGAAAAACTTCACGCCCGGACTGCGCCGCCGGGAAGAGACCGAGCGGTGACCCGACTCAGCAGTGCGCTGGCAGAGCAGAATCGTCTGGAAGAGAAAATGGCAAAACAAGCGGTCGTTGACATCGTTTTCCACAGCAAGTACAATAGAAAAGAAGCTCTGTGGCCGAAAAAGGAGCAGAGCACGAAGGAGCGATAGCATGAAGCGAAATGGTGGAAAATCCGTTCATAGCAACGGACCAAAGTCCATCTGGAAGCAGATGCGTTTTAATCTGTTGGTGGTGACGGCGTTTGCGGTATCAGCCGTGCTGGGATTGACGCTGCTGCAGGATACCCTGCTGGAAAACTCCCAAAATGTAGGGCAGTCTTTGGCGCAGAGCTACTCGGTAGAGGAGGAGCGCAACATCACCGTTTTTGAAATGCTGATGGAATTTGGGACGGAGTATTTGGACCAGCAGCTTCAGGAGAATGCCTCCCATGAGAGCGTGCAGCACTGGATGAGCGGCTTTTTTGATACGGTCCGAAATATGTTTGGGACGGCGGTGATCGATCCCTATGCGGTGGTCGATGGAGAGATCATTGCGGCCAATTACTGGGAAGGTGACGAGACGTATGATGTAAATCAGACCGAGTGGTATCAAAAAGCCATTGCAGCCGATGGAGCGATTGTCTTTACCGATGCATATATGGACGCCATTACCGGGCGTTCGGTCATTACCATTGCCAAAAAGTGCAGCAATTCCAACGATGTGATGGCCTTTGATATTTTCCCGGAAAATTTTCAGGTGGCGGTGAATCCGCAGAATCTTCCGGAGGGAAGCTCCTACTATCTGTGCGATACCAAGGGTACCCTTTTGTATGCGCATACCGAGATGCCCAGCGACTCTGAGGAGATGCAGGAGTATATCAAACGACTCTTTGACCAGATCCAGGCCGGAGAGATGGCCGATCCCGAGGATTTTATCTATGACGTTCAGGGGGCCAAGCGGGGCGCCTACTATACCACGGCGCCCAATGGATGGATGTCCATCATTACGGTTCCCTTCAGTACGATTTTGGGCGATCTTCAGACCTTTACGATCTGGTTTTTGCTGCTGCTCATCGTGCTGCTGCTCATTGTCGTGGGAATGAGCGCGCGGGAGTATGTGCTCAACCGCCGAATCGAACGGACCAACGAGACGGTGCGGGTACTGGGAAACTCCTACTATGCCATCTACCGGGTCAATGTGGAGCAGGAGACCTATGATATGATCAAGGGCTCGGATTATATCCGGGGATGCCTGCCTCAGCAGGGGGCCTATACCGATCTGCTGCATCAGCTCAGCTCGGTGATTGAGAGCGGGACCTATCAGGAATTTCAGGACAGCTTTTCCATTGAAAATATCCGGAGTCTGATGCTGCGGCGTGTCCGGAATTTCGGAGGAGATTTCCGGCGGGTCTTTGATCAGGAGCTGCGCTGGGTCCAGGTACAGATGCTCTTTGATGAGTCCCTGAACCGGGGCGAGGTGGTGCTCTGCTTCCGGGAGATCGATGCAGAGAAGCAGCGGCAGCTTCAGCAGATGCAGCTGCTCCAGGATTCTTTGGAGGCAGCCCGCAAAAGCGAGCAGTCGCAGAAGAACTTCTTTTCCTCGGTCTCCCATGAAATGCGCACGCCTCTGAACGCGATTCTGGGTCTGACCGAATTGGCTGGGAAGTATGTGAAGGACGCGGAGCGGATCCAGGATTATCTGGATAAGATCGAGACCTCCAGCCGTCAGCTTTTGGGACTGATCAATGATATTTTGGAATTGTCCCGGATGGAGCAGGGCAGAATGACGCTGGACCGGCACAGCTTCAATCTGCGCACCTGTGTTGCGGGCTGTGCGGAGGTATTCCGTCCGCAGGCCGAGAAGGAGAAAAAGAAGTTTGAGATCGCCATCGATCTGAGAGAAGAACAGGTCTATGGGGACTCCTTCCGGGTTGGACAGATCTTGAATAACTTGCTGTCCAACGCGTTCAAATTCAGCGGGGAAGGAGATTCCATCTCGGTTTCCGTGCGGCAGATCGATCACCAGAAACATGCCAAGTACCAAATCAGGGTCTCCGATACCGGAGCCGGTATGTCCAAAGAGTTTTTGGAGCGGATCTATATTCCCTATGAACGGGAGACCCGCTTTGGGGCCAAGCACGTACTGGGGACGGGCCTTGGAATGCCCATTGTCAAGAGCCTGGTATCGCAAATGGGGGGCGAAATCGTGGTTGAGAGCGCCCTGGGAGAGGGCACTACGTTCACCGTGACCCTTCCGCTGGAAGTCGCCCAGGAGGAGCCTGAGGTGGCGGAGAAGAAAGCATCCCATTCGGCCGGAACAGCAGACGGGCTGCAGGGAAAACACATTCTCCTGGCGGAGGACAATGCCATCAATATGGAGATTGCCACCGAGCTTTTGCACATGCATGATATGTCTGTGACGCAGGCATGGAACGGCAGAGAAGCTGTGGAATGTTTCCGGAACTCCCCGCCCTTTGGCTTTGATGCAATCCTGATGGATATGCAGATGCCGGAGATGGGGGGCTGTGAGGCGGCCAGGATGATTCGCAGTCTGGACCGTCCCGATGCGCTGGAGGTCCCCATCCTTGCAGTGACTGCGAACGCCTTTGCGGAGGATATTGCAGCCACAGTAGACGCGGGAATGAATGCCCATATCTCTAAGCCGATTGATTTTGAGATCCTCTCGACCGCGCTGCGGGATCTGATCCAAATACGGGAAGAACAGCATAAGGAATGAGGGCGTTTCGAAATCCTTTGAAAAAGCAAAACGAGCGGACTCCTTTTGGAGTCCGCTCGTTTTTATCTTTTTGAGAATTACACGTAGTTGCACACGCGGGCAATGGCCATTTCCATGTAGCCGAGAGACTCGGCCTTGGTCTGCTTGCCGCTGGC